>NZ_JBVVQD010000009.1:0-171073 GCF_055811755.1 Mesorhizobium sp. WSM4840 | reverse complement strand
AAATTTAAATCGCGGCGCCGGTTTACGGGGGGAGCCCCCCCCCCTTTATTCCAAACCTAATTCCACGGCAATTTGGGGGCAAACCCGACCTCTCCCCGAGGGGAGAGGAGATCGCCGGCGCTGGCGTCTGCCTCTTCTCCCCAGCGGGGAGAAGGTGGCCGCGAAGCGGCCGGATGAGGGGGCTTATGGCGAAGTCGGCGGAGGAGCCAGCCGGCCGTCAAATGGGGAGGGGCGTCGATGAAAATCGGCATGTGTATGTTCTTGTGGACGACGGCCGTGTCGAAGAAACACGAGCCGCTGCTCAGGGATATCAAGGCGACCGGCTTCGATGGCGTCGAGATACCGATCTTTGCCGGCACGCCGGACGATTACAAAAGGCTCGGCGCGCTGCTCGACCGCATCGGGCTGGAACGCACCGCCGTTTCGGCGATGGGCGATCCGGCGATGAATTTGATCTCGGCCGATGCCTCAACGCGCAAGGCCGGCATCGACTATATGAAATGGGCGATCGACTGCACACAAGCGCTTGGCGCCAAAACGCTGAGCGGCCCGCTGCATTCGACGCTCGGCGCCTTTTCCGGCAGCGGGCCGACAGCGGCGGAGAAAAAGCGTTCGGTCGGCTCACAGCGCGCCATCGGCGATCATGCCGGCAACAAGAACGTCACCATTGGGCTGGAGGCGCTCAACCGCTTCGAATGCTACCTGCTCAACACGATGGACGATCTGTCGGAGCATGTCGACGCAATCGACCGACCGCACATCAAGGCGATGTACGACACGTTCCATGCCAATATCGAGGAAGCCGACCCGATCGGAGCCTATACGCGCAACCGCAGGAGCGTCGTCCATATCCATGTTTCGGAGAATGATCGCGGCGTGCCTGGGCGCGGCCATATTGCGTGGCAAGAGACGTTTTCGGCCATTCGCAAGAGCGGCTATGACGACTGGCTGACGATCGAGGCCTTTGGCCGCTCGCTCAAAGATTTGGCGGCGGCTACCAAGGTGTGGCGCGATTTTTCGGAAAGCCCGGAAGCCGTCTATCGCGACGGCTACAAGCACATCAAGAGCGGTTGGAAGAAGGCTGCTGCGCTAGATGCAGCCGGGCCTTCGTCTCAGGCGATCTGAGCTGCCGGCGGACGGACGGAAACGCGCCGTTCATCGTTGCCGTTTGCGACGGTCCCCATCAGTTTGCGGCGCAGATAGCTGGAGATGTTGTCGAAGATGAAAACGACGAGCAGAATCAGCAGAACCATGTAGAAAACATTGGCCCAGTTGGTGTTGGTGCGCATGGCCTCCCACAATTTCAGACCGATGCCGCCGGCGCCGACAGCACCTATGATCGTCGCTGACCGGGTGTTCGATTCCCAGAAATAGAGGGATTGGCTGAGGAATACCGGCAGAACCTGGGGCAGCACGCCGTAGCGCTGCACCATTGCCGGCGTGGCGCCAACCGAGCGGATGCCCTCGCGCTGCTTGTCGTCGATGTTTTCCAGTGCCTCGGAATAGAGTTTGCCCAGGGTTCCCGTGTCGGTGAAGAAGATCGCCGACATGCCGGCCAGCGGCCCCGGACCGAAGCCGCGCGTGAAGAACAGCGCCCAGATCAGCATGTCGACCGAGCGCTGGAAATCGAAAAAGCGCTTTGTTAGCTGGTTGGCTATCCGGCTCGGCGTGACGTTGCGCGCAGCCAGGAAGGCGAGCGGAAAGGCGACGATCGAGGCCAGCACCGTGCCGACAAAAGCCATGACGATGGTTTGCAAAAGTTTCAGCCAGACGTCACCGTGCTGCCATTCGGCGTTGTTGAGGACGTTATCCCAGGCGAGCGCTGCGTTTGACCGCGACGGGTCGATGCGTGCCCCGGAAACGATCAGTGAAGCGACCTCGCCGAACCGCTTTCCCCAGAATGGCGAATTCGTGTCGAACACGAAATTGGCCCAGCCGAAGAAACGTCTCCAGGCGACCACTTCGTCACTTTGCACCTCAGCGCGGCCGAGAAATCCGAACGAGACATAGGCTGTCGAGCCTGGCCTGCGTTGCTCGATCCAGTCAGGCAGCGGTGTGCGCGGCGTGACGGAACTGTCCTTGGCGATGTCGAAGATGACGCTTTCGGCGCCGCGCGTCACTGTGACGAGGTTTGGCGTGATGGCGATCCGGCCATTGCCAAGAACGACGGTCGCCGCCACGACGGCGTTTTCGCGCACCGTTTCAGGCACAGCCGGAGCGGGTTGGTTTGACGGGGCGGTTGGGCTCTCGGCGGTTGGCGCGCCAGGCGCCATAAACGAATCCTGCGACGACTTGTTGGTCGCGTTTGCCGGTGCTGGTGCTGCGTCGACCCGGCGCTCGATCACACCCATCTGCTTGGCCACCCAGTCGGGATCTGGATTGGATCCCAGTTTGGAAAAGCGGGAGTAATCGATCGTCAGATAATTGTCCTTGAATTCGATGTCGGGCCGGATTTCGTAAGACACCCAGTCGGCGAGATACGCGCCGGCAAGGTTCCAGTTCGCCTTTTCAAGAACGCTGGCGATCGAGAAGAACCACGCGCAATAGAAGGTGTAGAGAATGCAAAGAAGGATGCCGATCGGGGCGGCGTAGCGCTTCCATAGGGAGCGCCGGAACGCATCCGGATGGCGAATGGCGATGTCGTTGATGGCATCGGCGTTCATTCGCTTACTCTCCGCGCCCATATGCGAACGCCTGCCGGCCGACAAGACGATGTCTCAGCCATGCCGAAAACTGGTCGACGGCGACAATCGTGCAGAACAGCAGGAAGACGATGGCGATGGTCTTGGCCTCATGGCCTCGGCCGATCGAAAGACGCAGCGATTCACCGATGCCGCCGGCGCCGACGGCGCCGAGAATGGTCGAAGCGCGCACATTGATCTCGAAGCGGAGCAGGAAATAGCTCATGAAGTTGGGCAGGACCTGGGGCACGATGCCGAACCACACCCGCTCCACCCAGTTGGCGCCAACGGCGCGCAGACCTTCTTCAGGCTTCATGTCGGCATTCTCGACCACTTCGAAGAACATTTTTCCGAGCGCGCCGACGGTATGGATGCTGACCGCAATGATCGCCGGAATGGGTCCAAGCGAGAAAATCGCGAGAAAGAAGCCGGCAATAACAATTTCCGGAAAGGCGCGGACGATTTCAAGGAAGCGACGCGTGGCGAAACGGAGCCAGCGGTTGGCCGTGATATTGCTCGCGGCGAGGAAGCAGAGCAGGAAACCGAATGTAGAGCCTACGAGCGTCGAAAACAGGGCGATGTTCAGCGTCTCGATCATCCGGTGGAAATATTCCGGAATGTAGATGCTTTGGGTCAGGTAGACCCGGCCTTCGGGGTAGTCGAACTTGAGGCTGCCATCGTCATAAGGGGACGGCAGGTCGAACAGCGCGCGCACCGGGTCGAACCAGTCGCGCGGCTTCAGCTCGGTGAAAAAGTCGGCGATGTAGGGAAGGCGGTCGAAGAACTTTCCGGCGTTGGTTTCGTTGGCGAACCAGAGCGAGCCAGAGAGTGCAAGAAACAAGAAGCCCAGGCCTCCGATCGTGTAAAGGCGCCGGCGAGCGGCGAGGTCGCGCCAGTGCCGCTCGACAGTAGCTCCCTCCGGTGAAAGCGCAGGCGCGCGGTAAACGTTGGTCGCACTCATCGATAGATCCCCGGCCCCTGATGCGGCAACGCCGCCGGCGGCACATGACCCCGGCGGCGTTGTAGCAGTTTGTTTTTACGAGCCGATCTTCGCCTTACGGGCGTCGATGATCGGCTGATAGAATTCTGGGGTGACCGGTGAATAGCCCTTGTAATCGCCGCCTTGTATCGCCGAGAAACACGCCGGATCGGTTTCCGGAAGCTTGGTCAGGAAATCGGTGATCTTCTGCTTGGCGCCGGCGTCGATCGACGTACGCAATACCAGCGGGCCGTTCGGGATCAGCGGCGACTGCCACAATTCGACGAGGTCGTCCATCTTGAGGACACCCTTGTCGACCATCTTGCGCAGATTGCCCGAGCTGTAGCCGTCGTTGAAGTCGCCGACGCCCGAAGCCCAGGTGGTGCCGGCATCGAACGTACCCTTCAGGACTTCAAGGACAAGCTGTTCATGGCCGCCACCGAAACCGGTCGACGCGAAGTAGCTCTTCACATCCATGCCGATGTCCTTGGGCAGTGAAGTCACCGGGATCAGGTAACCAGAAGTCGAATCGGGATCGGCGAAACCGAGTTTCTTGCCCTTCATGTCGGCGAGCGTCTTGATGCCGGAATCAGCACGGGCAACCATGACCGAATGGTAGCCGGTCGAACCGTCGGTCTGGACCGTCGTCAGGATCGGCTGAACCGCGTCCTTGTTTTCGAGATAGATCTTGGCGTAGCCGGAAGCGCCCAGTTCGGCAAAGTCAAGCGTGCCGCCGAGCAGGCCCTGGATGACGCCGTCGTAATCGGCGGCCGGGAACAGCGAAACTTTCTCGACGCCGAGGACTTCTTTGATGTGGTCGGCGAAGCACTGGTAATTGCGCAGACGGTCGGCTTCGTTCTCGCCGCCCAGAATGCCGACGCGGAACTCCTTCAGGTCCTGTGCCTGGACCGTGCCCACCGCCATGGCGAGGATGGAAACGGCACCGAAGATTATCTTTCTAAACATTTCGCGTCTCTCCTGTTGGTTCCGGCATCGCGCCGGCAGCGTTCGAATTTTGACAGCGCCCTTGACGCGGGCTGGCGATCCAGGTGCTCTTCGGTTGTCCATGACCTTTCGTATACCGGTATCCACTTTCCGGGATCATGGAACTAGTAGCCTGGAAATGCGGGCTCGAGCGGTCCGGTGGATGCGGCGATTTTTTGCTTGATGGTGACGCTGGTCGAGGTGATGGCCTCGGAGATTTCGCCGCCATTGCTGTCGGCGCCGTAGACCATGCGCACAGCCTCGCGGTTGAGCTCTTCGGGTGGGCCGTCGAACACGACCTTGCCGGCGGCCATGCCGATGATGCGGTTGCAATAGGTGCGCGCGGTATCCAGCGTGTGCAGATTGGTGACGACGGTGAGGCCCTCGCGCAGATTGATGTCCTGCAGCGAATCCATCACCACTTTGGCGTTGAGCGGGTCGAGCGAGGCGATCGGCTCGTCGGCGAGGATGACTTTCGGCTGCTGCATCATGGCGCGGGCAATCGCAACGCGCTGCTGCTGGCCGCCGGACAACGTGCCGGCCGGTTGCAGCGCCGTGCGGGCGATGTCGAGACGCTCGAGCGCCGCGATCGCCTCGGCCCGTTCCTCGCGGGAGAAGACACCGAGCAGATTGACAAGGGTCGAGCGGTGATTGAGCCGGCCGAGCAGGACATTGGTCAGCACGTCGAGACGCGGCACCAGGTTGAATTGCTGAAAGATCATGGCGCAATCGCGCTGCCACCGCCTGAGCAGCGAACCGCGCAGGTTGGAAACTTCGGCGCCGTCAAAGAAAATCGAGCCCTGGCTCGGATCGATAAGGCGGTTGATCATCCGCAAAAGCGTCGACTTGCCGGCGCCCGAGCGGCCGATGATGCCGACCATCTGCCCGTGCGGGATCAAGATGTCGACATTGCTGACGGCGGTGTTCCTGCCAAACCGGCGGGTGACACCGCGGATCTCGAGCGTGGCTGAGGTTGCTGACATAGGCAAGTTCCAGTCCAGTCGCGTTTCGAAGGTCCGTTAACCTTCGCTAGCGCAGCCGCATGAAACCGCGGTGTCGGATTGATGTCAGTTTTGTTACCGTCCACAGGTGCAGAGGCGACGCGCTGTCAACCCAGGACCAGGGGGTCCTCGAGAATGTATGGCAGACGACAGTTTGCCGGGCTCGACGAGCAAATTGTATGCGCTGTTGGAGCGCTTGCCGAGATGCACGGGAGGGTTCGGGTTAGAGCCGGCAAAAATCCGGCTAGCGAAGGTTTCACGGAGTGAAGCATGGCGATCTCCAGGGAAGACCGCCTCCTGTCCGAGTCATGTGTCATGCATATGAAAGGAACCTTCAAAGACAGGGGTTTAACAAGGGCTCGCGATCGACTTCGAGCAACTTGTCCATGTTGGCGGTGCTCTGGCTGGGATCGACAGACTTGAGCGAATTGTAGAGTGCCATGCTCTCGCCCTCCAGCTCACAAGAGGCGGTGCCGCGTTGAGCTTGGCGCGCACGGATCTGGTTCTGCCGTTCGTCCAGCGCAGCTTGCGTGGTGTCCGAGTTCCTGATGATGAAGGCGTTCATGCGGTCGATCCCTGACTGAAGGAAGTCGAGAAAATCACGATCTTGCTTCGGAGCGCAGTTTTCACCGATCGCGTGGATTGATGCATAGATCATCCAGATGCAAAGGACCGCGCCGCGAGGATCCATCTTCGGCACCTGGTTGGCAGGCGCTTGTTGAGGCAAGAGAGTCACCAGCGCAACCAGGCAAAATCCTACCCATCGTCTGATCATGCCAATCCTTACGTTTTTTTCTTACGACTTTTTGCCCGGCAATCGTCAATTAAAAGGCGACAGCGTTGAGCAAGGGACGTTAGCCGCCATATTTTTCCAGAAACGCTTCCGCCGCAAGCGCGCGGAAATCGTCGAGCGCGGCGCGTAGTTGGGCGTGGTCCCAATCCCACCAGGCGAGTGCCTGATAGCGTTCCACCGTGCGGCGGTCGAAACGTTCGCGGATCGGTTTGGCCGGCACGCCGCCGACGATGGTGTAGGGCGCGACGTCCTTCGACACCACGGCGCCGGCGCCGACCGCCGCGCCATCGCCTATGGTGACGCTGGGCAGGATGGTCGAGCCGTGGCCAAGCCAGGTGTCGTGGCCGATGGTGACGCGCCTGGCACGGCGCTGGGCAAAGAATTTGCTCTCGTGCTCGGCGTCGTCCCAATAGTCCGAGGCACGATAGGTGAAATGGTGCAGCGTTGGCCGCCAGGTCGGATGGTTGGTGGCGTTGATGCGCACGCTGGCGGCGATGTTGGCGAATTTGCCGATCGTCGCGCACCAGGCGCTGCAGTCCTGCATCATGTAGGAATAGTCGCCGATCGTGCTCTCCGAAACCCGGCAGCGTTCGGCGATCTCGGTCCAGCGACCGAGCGTCGAGTTCTCGACTTCCGCCGTTTCGTGGACCAGCGGCGTTTCCGACAGTTTTCGGGTCACGCGGCGATTTTTCCGGCGGCAAAAGCGGTCACGTCGATGACGCGGTCGGCCACTGCCTCGCGCACGTCGTGGTCGTGGAAGATGCCGAGCAGGGCGACGCCGGCCGCCTTCTTGGCGGCGATCAGCGCAATCACCACGTCGCGGTTCCTGGCATCGAGCGAAGCGGTCGGCTCGTCGAGCAGCAGGATCGGGTGCTCGGTGATGAAGCCGCGCGCGATGTTGACGCGCTGCTGCTCGCCGCCGGAAAAGGTCGCCGGGGGCAGCGCCCAGAGTTTCTCCGGCAGGTTGAGCTGCGCCAGCAAGGCGCACGCCTTGCCGCGCGCGACCTCACGGTCCTCGCCGCGTTCGACCAGCGGTTCGGCAACGACGTCGAGGGCGGAGACGCGCGGCACGGTGCGCAGGAACTGGCTGACATAGCCGATCGTGAGCCGGCGCACGGCAAGCACGGTGCGCGGGCTGGCCGTCGCGAGATCGATGAGCCCGTCCTCGTGCTGGACGATGATCTGGCCTACGTCGACGGCGTAGTTGCCGTAGAGCATCTTCAGGATCGAGCTCTTGCCGGCACCGGACGGGCCGCCGAGCACGGCACATTCGCCGCTCCTGATCGAGAACGACACGCCGGCGACGACAGGCAGTTTGATGCCGTCGCGCAGATGCATGGTGAAGCTCTTGGCGACATCGGAGACGACGAGCGGGGTTGCCATCAGAATGTGCTCCATTCGCCATTCGTTTGCGGGCCAACATCCCCCTCTGGCCTGCCGGCCATCTCCCCCTCAAGGGGGGAGATTGGATGTCGCGCACGGTTTCGCCACTCTTCAAGGTTGCAGAACAAGCGAGACGGAGAGACAGCCGATCTCCCCCCTTGAGGGGGAGATGGCCGGCAGGCCAGAGGGGGGTACGCCGGAGCAATCATCTTCACACCTGCAATATCGAAGAAACAAGGAGTTGGGTGTAGGGCGCGCGTGGATCGTCAAGCACGCGGTCGGTGAGGCCGCTTTCGACGACGCGGCCGTCCTTCATCACCATCATGCGTTGCGACAGCAGACGCGCCACCGCAAGATCGTGGGTGACGACGATCGCCGCCAGGCCGAGATCGGTGACCAGGCCGCGCAACAAATCGAGCAGGCGCGCCTGCACGGAGACGTCGAGGCCGCCGGTCGGCTCGTCCATGAACACCAGCCGCGGCCCGGTGACGAGGTTGCGGGCGATCTGCAGGCGCTGGCGCATGCCGCCGGAAAAGGCGCGTGGTTCGTCGTCGATGCGGTCCTCGTCGATCTCGACGCGCGATAGCCAGTCGACGGCGGTAGCGCGGATTTTTCCATAGTGGCGGTCACCCACCGCCATCAGCCGCTCGCCGACATTGGCGCCGGCCGACACCGTCATGCGCAGTCCGTCGGCAGGGTTCTGGTGGACGAAGCCCCAGTCGGTGCGCATCAGAAAACGGCGCTCGGCCTCGCTCATGCGGTAGAGCTCGCGGAACTGGCCGTCGCGCATACGGTAGCTGGCGGTGCCAGAACTCGGCAGCAATCTGGTCGAGAGGCAGTTGAGCAGCGTCGTCTTGCCGGAACCGGATTCGCCGACCACCGCCAGCACCTCGCCCGGCCACAGGTCGAAGGTCACGTTCTCGCAACCAACGCGCGAGCCGTAGAATTTGGACAGCGCTGAAACGCGCAGCAGTGGTTCGTCGGTCATTGCGCCGGCTCCCTTTTTTCCAGGGCAGGAGGGGTTTCGGCCGCAAGGTGGCCGCGATGGCCTTGTTCGCGCCGTTTCTCGCAATGATCGGTGTCGGAGCAGACGAACATGTGGCCGCCATGGTCGTCGAGGATGACCTCGTCGAGATAGACGTTTTCGGCCGCGCACAGCGCGCAGGGCTGGTCGAAGGTCTGCACCTCGAACGGATGGTCCTCGAAGTCGAGGCTGACCACTTCGGTAAAGGGCGGCAGCGCATAGATGCGCTTCTCGCGGCCCGCGCCGAACAGTTGCAGAGCCGGCGAACGGTGCATCTTCGGATTGTCGAACTTCGGCGTCGGCGAGGGATCCATCACATAGCGGCCCTCGACCTTGACCGGATAGGCGTAGGTGGTGGCGATGCGGCCGTGCCTGGCGATATCTTCGTAGAGTTTTACATGCATGAGGCCGTATTCTTCCAGCGCATGCATTTTCCGCGTTTCCGTCTCGCGCGGCTCGAGGAAGCGCAGCGGCTCGGGAATCGGCACCTGATAGACCAGCACCTGGCCCGATGTCAGCGGATGTTCGGGGATGCGGTGGCGGGTCTGGATAATGGTCGCCTTGGCCGTCTCGGTGGTGACGGCGACATTGGCGACCTTCTTGAAGAAGGCGCGGATCGAAACGGCATTGGTGGTGTCGTCGGCGCCCTGGTCGATGACCTTCAGCACGTCGTCGGGCCCGATGATCGATGCGGTGACCTGGACGCCGCCGGTGCCCCAGCCATAGGGCATCGGCATCTCGCGCGAGGCGAACGGCACCTGATAGCCGGGAATGGCGATGCCCTTGAGGATCGCGCGGCGGATCATCCGCTTGGTCTGCTCGTCGAGATAGGCGAAGTTGTAGCTGGCGATGTCAGCTGGTCGCGCGGTCATTCCGCGGCCTCCCTTTTTTCTTCCATCTTGCCGTTCTCGCGGGCGTCATGCTCGGCGCGCATGCGGCGCACCAGGTCGAGCTCTGCCTGGAAGTCGACATAGTGCGGCAGCTTGAGGTGCTCGACGAAACCGGTCGCCTGGACATTGTCGGAATGCGAGATGACGAATTCTTCGTCCTGGGCAGCGGCGACGACATCTTCGCCGAATTCGGTTGCACGAAGCGCGCGGTCGCATAGCGCCATGGCCATCGCCTTGCGCTCGCTCTGGCCGAAGACGAGGCCGTAGCCGCGGGTGAATTGCGGCGGCGCCTTGGCCGAGCCCTTGAACTGGTTGACCATCTGGCACTCGGTGACACGCGCAGTACCCAGCGGTACGGCGAATGGCAGCTCCGGCACGTCGAGTTCCAGCTCGACCTCGCCGATGCGAACCTCGCCGACGAACGGATGGTTGCGGGCATAGCCGCGCTGGGTGGAATAGCCGAGCGCCAGCAAAAAACCCTCATCGCCGCGTGACAGCGCCTGCAGGCGGATGTCGCGCGCCATCGGGAATTCCAGCGGCTCGCGGGTGATATCGCCGGGGACATGGTCCTGCGGCATGTCACCATCGGGTTCGATCAGGCCTTCGCGGGCGAGGATGGCGGAGACGCGCGGCATGGCTTCCGCCTCGCTGGCGCGCTGCAGCGGCTCGGCGACATCGCCGCCGGCCGCAAGTTCGGGATCGAGCAGCCGGTGGGTGTAGTCGAAGGTCGGGCCGAGCAGCTGGCCGCCGGGCAGGTCCTTGTAGGTCGCCGACACGCGCCGCTCGACCAGCATCGCGCCGGTGTCGATCGCCCTGGTATAGCCGAAGCGTGGCAGCGTGGTGCGATAGGCGCGAACCAGGAAGATCGCCTCGATCATGTCGCCGCGCGCCTGAACGATGGCGAGCGCCGCCAATTCCCTATCATAGAGCGAACCTTCGCTCATCACCCGGTCGACGCCGAGCGCCAGCTGCTCGACGATCTGGTCGAGGCGAAGCGCCGGCACCGAACGGTCGCCGCGGCGGCGGTCGGCGAGCAGGGCGTGGGCGTTGGCAATGGCCGCTTCGCCGCCTTTTACTGCGACATACATATCACGCCTCCATCGTCTTGATGCGCGTCGTGCGCGGCAGGCAGGCAACGCCTTCCGGGGTGGCGAGGATGATGTCGACACCACGGGGAAAACGCTGATTGTTCTGCTTCCATTGTTCGACGAAGTGGCGCGGCATCTGCGCCGGCGCGATTGTCGCGGTTGTTTCGATGCCAGGACCTTCGAGTAGCAGAGGGGCGCCCGAGACGAGATCGCTCACCTGCAGGATCAGCGTCGTCGAGCGGTCGGGATAGTCCTGGGTGCCTTGTGAAAAGCCGTCGAGCGCCATCATCTCGGCCGGCGTGGCGATCAGCGCGAAATGCGCATCGGCTGGCGTGTTGGCCAGTGGTGCGCCGGTGTGGAAACCAAGCCAGGATTTCACCGCTGCCGGGGCCTGCAAAACGAGATCGAGCCAGAGCGGCGTGTCGTTGTCGCACAGCGCCAGCGCGATGGCGCCCGCGGTGGCCGACAGCGGCGCGGGCGGGCTGGCAAAGACCGGCAGGGGTTGCAGGATGCCCGGCCGCGCCATTGCGTCCATCACGGCGCGGAACACCGTCTGGGCGTCGAACACCGGATCGGCAAAGCCGCCCTCGATCGCTTGGGTTGCGATTTCCATCAGTCTTCTCCGCGTACCATGGTGAAGAAATCGACCTTGGTTGCCGCCGTCTCGGCGCGCCGCCGTTCACGTGCGCTGGCCAGCGCGGCCTGCAGAGGCGCAATGAGTTTGGTCTCGACCTCGTTGCGGCGGGCGGGATCCTGCCAGAGCGCGTCGGCGATCGCCGCCAGTTTTGCTTTCTGCTTGTCACGGCCGAGCGCGTAGCAGTGGCCGACCTGTCCGGATGCGAGCCGGACGGTGGCGCGGGTGACCGTCGCCTCGCCGACGTTGAACGGCGCGCCGCCGCCGCCGATGCGGCCACGCACGGTGACCAGGCCGGTTTCGGGGCCGCGCAGGAGTTCTGCTTGCGAAGGCAGGCCGGCTTGGTTCCAGAGGCGGACGATATCGTCGCCGGTCGATTGCGCCAGCGTCGCCATGACGGCCTTGCGCTCAAGCTGCTGATCGCGCGCTTCCTGTTCTCGCATGGCCGCCGTTCCTTCTCGTTCCAATTTGTATAATGATGTAGACAATTATACAAATTATACCTATTCTCTAAAGCCTGTCCATGACGGATGGATGACACGGCGAAAAAGCTCGGGGCAAAGAGATGATCGGTCAGCAGATCGCCAGCAGCTTGGAGCGGCGCAGCGGCGTCTCGCTGTGGCGGCAGATCGCCGAGCAGATCCTGCATTCGATCGCCGTCGGCGACTTCGCCGAGAATGCTGCGTTGCCACCGGAAGTTGCACTGGCCGAGCGCTATGGCGTCAACCGCCATACGGTGCGCAGCGCCATCGCCGCACTGGTGCAGGATGGCGTGCTCAGGGCCGAACAGGGGCGCGGCACCTTCGTGCTGTCGCGCAAGCGCCTGTCCTATCCGATCGGCGCCCGCACCCGGTTTTCGGAGGGCTTGCAAGGGCAGGCGTCGGAGCGTCGCAGCGTGCTACTCGAATCGGCGGTCGAGCCGGCCAGCCGGCGCGTCGCCGAAGGGCTGGGGGTTACCAAGGGTTCGACTGTCATACGCCTCGAGACACGCGGCGAAGCCGATGGGCAACCGGTCTCGCGTGCCACCGGCTGGTTTGATGCGGCTCGCTTCGCCGGCATCGATGCCGCCATGGCCGAAACCGGATCGGTGACGGCCTCATTGCGGCGTTTCGGCATCGGCGACTATCTCAGGCAATCGACGGTGCTGTCGGCCCGCCACGCGGACGCCGCCGACCTTGCCGATCTCGATCTGCAGCCCGGCGCCATCGTGCTGGTCACGGTCGCGGTCAACGTTACGCCGGACGGCGAGCCGATCCAGTTTGCGGAGTCGCGCTTTTCAGCGGAGCGCGTGGAGCTGAGGCTGTCGGTGAACGATTAGCCTTCAACGTCGTCATCCTTGGGCGAAGCAGGAGCGCAGCTCCGTCGCGAAGACCCAAGGATCCATGCCGTGACCTCGCGCGAAGAGTAAAGACGGCGCAAGACAGAGGTCGTTCGGTACTGCTGCAACGCTCGTATGTAACGGCATGGATCCTATGGTCTTCGCCGCGTCGCTTCGCTCCTTTGCTCCGCCATAGGATGACGAAGTGATGGATGTTTCGGCTAATCGCCAAGGCATGCGCTCTGCCAATCCTGCAATATCGCCCGCCGAATTTTTCGTGCCAGACCGACATCTCATCCGACCTGAATGACGGCCTTGATGAGGCCGGATTTCTCATGCGCCCAGCGGGCGAGGTCGCGCGGTGTGTCGCCAAGCGTCGTGCGATGGGTGACGAGCTTTGCCAGCGGCACAGCACCGTCGCGGATCGAAGCGGCGACATGGTCGAAGTCGGCGCGCAGCGCGTTGCGGCTGCCGATCAGCGTCATCTCGCGCTTGTGGAATTCGGGGTCGGAAAAGACGATGTCGTCCTTGACGACGCTGACCAGGACCAGCGTCCCGCCATGCGCGACATGGGCAAAGGCCGACTGCACGGACTGGGTGTTGCCGGTAGCATCGAAGACCGCGTCAAAGCCTTCGCCGCCGGTCGCCTCGCGCACCAGGTCGGTCGCAGACTGCCGCGAACCGTCGAGGGTGGCGAAGCCGAGTTCGCTTGCGGCAAAACCCAGCCTCTCGGCACTCATGTCGAGCAGCGTCACGTCGAGACCGGCGATACGGGCAAACAGCGCCGTGCCGAGGCCGATCGGCCCGGCGCCGATGACCAGCGTGCGCGCGCCAGGATCAGCCAGCGAGCGCCGCACGGCGTGCGCCCCGATCGCCAGGAATTCGACAGCGGCGGCATCCGCCAGCGACAGGCCGTTTGCCGGATAAAGATTTTGCGCCGGCACCAGGATCCGTTCGCACATGGCGCCGTCGCGGTGGACGCCGAGCACTTCGATCCTGACGCAGCAATTCGGCTTGCCTTGGCGGCAGGCGATGCATTTGCCGCAGGCGAGATACGGGTTGATGATCACCGGCTCGCCGATGGCCAGATCGACGTCCTCGCCAATTTCGATCACGGTGCCGGAGACCTCGTGACCCATGATGCGGGGATAGGCGAGGAATGGATGCTTGCCCTCGAAGATGTGATAGTCGGTGCCGCAGATGCCGACATGACTGACCGCGACCAGCGCCCAGCCCGGCGGTGGTGTGCTTGGCGCCGGGCGGTCTTCCACAACAAGATTGCCGGGCGAACGGCAGACGACGGCTTTCATGCTTCAATCCAGTTGGTTCATGGCACCGCCGGTCCCGTTAGCGCCGGGCCGGCGGATGTTAAGATAGTCTACTTGCCGCGGCGGCGCAGGCCGTCGAAATAGACGATGACGATGATCAGCACGCCGGTAATGATGCGCTGCCAGAAGGCATTGACGTTCAAGAGATTGGCGCCGTTGTTGATGGTGGCGAGGATGAAGGCGCCGAGCAGCGGTCCATGCACCGAGCCGACGGCGCCGAACAGCGAGGTGCCGCCGATCACCGACGAGGCGATCGCCTGCAACTCCCAGCCCTCGGCCTGTGTCGGATTGCCGATGCCGATGCGCGAGGCAAGCAGCACGCCGACAAAAGCTGCACAGAGGCCCGACAGCGTATAGGCCAGGTAGATGGTGCGCTGGACGTTGACACCGGACAGACGCGATGCCTCGGCGTTGGAGCCGACCGAGAACAGATATCGGCCCCAGCGGCTGTGATGCAGGAAGATGTAGGCGGGGATGCCGACCAGGATCACCATCCAGAACAGATTGGGGACGCCGAGGAAAGAGCTGCGCGAAAACAGCTGGAATGCGTCGCTGTTGATCGAGATCGAGTTGCCGTTGGTCATCAAGAGGCCGATGCCGCGCAAGGATGTCAATGTCGCCAGCGTGATGATGAAGGGTGGCAGGCCCATCTTTACGATGCCGAAACCGTGGAACAGACCGATTGCGACGCCGACCAGCAAGGTGATCAGGATGGCGAGGAAGATCGGCACGCCGGCATTGATCAACATCGCTGCGATGACGGTGGCGAAGCCGACCACGGCGCCGACGGAAAGGTCGATGCCTCCGGTGATGATGACGAAGGTCTGGCCGACCGCCAGGATGGCGATCATCGAACCTTGCCGCAGCAGGTTCGAGATGTTGTTGGCGGAGGCGAAGCTCGGCGTCGCCACCGACAGGATGACCCACAACAATACCAGCAGCGCCAGCAGTGTCAGCCCGAACAGGGCGTTGTAGTTGCGTTTCGGCCTTTCGGCCGGTATCGCCTCGGTGCTCATATCTGTCCTCCCGGTTTTTCTTGTTTCTCGGCCAGCGCTTGGGTGAGGATCTCCTCATGGTTGGCAGTGTGGAAACCATGAGTGGCCACCAGTTTGCCGCGCCGGAACACATGCAGTGTGTCGGCCAGTTCATAGACCTCGGGCAGATAGGACGAGATAAGGATGATGCCGGCGCCATTGGACAAAAGCGCACTGAACAGGCGGTAGATCTCTGCCTTGGTGCCGACATCGACGCCAACTGTCGGCTCGTCGAAGATGAACAGCTTGGCGCCGTGCGCCAGCCATTTGCCGATGACGATCTTCTGCTGGTTGCCGCCGGACAGGCTGGAGGCGAGCGCGTTGCGCGTCGGCGTCTTGATCCTGAGATTGGCGATCTGGCGATCCGCCTCGGCCTTCTCCTGCGCGCTGGAGATCAGCAGGTTGCTGGAGATGCGCTTGTAGATCGGCAGATTGAGATTGAGACCGACCGGCAGGTTGAGGCAGAGGCCCTGGTCGCGGCGGCTTTCCGGCGCCAGCGCCATGCCGAGCCTGATAGCGTCATGCTCGGAGTTGACCTGAACATCCTTGCCCTCCCAGAGGATCTGGCCGGCCGACTTGCGATGACGGCCGTAGAGGGTGGTGACGAACTCGCTGCGCCCGGCGCCGATCAGGCCGTAGAGCCCGACGATTTCGCCGGCGCGGACCGTCATCGAGACATTTTCGAAGCCCTTGCCGGAAAGATTTCGGGCTTCGAGGAGCGTCACGCCCGGGGTAAAATGCTCCTTGTGATAGACCTGCTCGATCGAGCGGTTGATCATCATCTTGACCAGCTCGGCGTCATTGGTCTCGGCGATGTTCCTGGTGCCGACAAGCGTGCCGTCGCGCAGCACCGAGACGCGGTCGGCGAGCTCGAACACCTCTTCCATGCGGTGGCTGATGTAGATGATGGTGACGCCTTCGCCCTTCAGCCGACGGATCAGCGTGAACAGCTGGTCGGCTTCCTTGCGGGTGAGGTAGGCGGTCGGTTCGTCGAAGATCAGGAACTTGGTGCCGCGCACGGTGGCACGGGCGGCGGCGATCAGTTGCTGCTGGCCTATGGTCAGGTCACCCAGCACGACATGCGCCGGCAGATCGAAGCCGAGATCGTCGATGATCTTCTGCGCTTCCCTGACCATGGCCCGCTGCTGCAGGATGCCGAAGCGGGAATCCTCTTCGCCGAGAAACATGTTGGCCGCGACGGTGAGATGGCGGCACAGGACGACCTCCTGATGCACGGCATTGATGCCGAGCGCCATCGCCTCATGCGGCGTCGCCAGCGCTGCCGGCTTGCCCTCCCAGATGACGTCGCCGGAGGTGCGCGGCATGACGCCGGTCAAAAGCTTGATCAGGGTGGATTTGCCGGCACCGTTCTCGCCGACGATGGCGTGGATTTCACCGGATTTGAAGGCAAGGTTAATCGGCTTCAGCGCGTGCGTGCCGGGATACTGCTTTTCCAGTCCCTTGAGTTCGAGGATCGTCCTGCCCGGTTCCAGCGTTGGGGCCGGATGCAGTTCCTGCGCCGTCGACGTCATGACAGTCCTCCCAGATCGGCCTCACGAGTGGCACGAGTGTAGGTCGTTTCCGGGGCAAAAAGCCCCGGAAACGGTGCGCCAATGCCGATGCTCAGTCGAGCTTCGGATTGAGCAGTGCGTCGATCTTCGGATCCTTCATGTTGGCCTTGGTGACGAGGTTGGCGCCGGTGTCGACATTGGCCTCGACCTTCTCGCCCTTCGAGGCAGCGAGCGCCGTCTTGATGCCGTCATAGCCCATCCGGTACGGATCCTGGACGACGAGGCCGGAAATGACGCCGTCATTGAGGAACTTGACCAGCTTCTCGTCGCTGTCGAAGCCGATCAGCCCGACCTTGCCGGCAAGGCTGTTCTCGGCGATCGCCTGACCGACGCCCTGCGCCATGATCAGGTTGGAGGCGAAGATGCCCTTGAGGTTCGGGTTGGCGGTGATCAGGTCGGTCGCGATGTTGAGGCCGGTCGTGGCTTGGCCGTCGGCGTATTTGTCGGCAATGAGCTTGAGGCCGGGATATTTGGCGGCAAGCTGTTCCTTGAAGCCCTGGGCGCGCTGTTCGAGCGAGCCAGCGCCCGGAAGCGCGGTGATCAGGGCGACGTCGCCCTCGATTTTGCCGCCATTGGCTTCGGCGATCGCGGCCGCCAGCCCGTCAGCGGCGACGCGGCCGCCCTGGATATTGTCTGTGGTCAGGAACGAAGTGAAGGCCTTGGAGTCGGCGCCGGAGTCGATGCCGATGATCTTGACCTTGGTGGCTGCCTCGTCGATCGGCTTGCCGAGCGCCTTGGCTTCGGTCGGTGCGATGACGACGGCAGCCGGGGTGCCGGCGACGGCGTTTTCAAGGATCGAGATCTGGCCGTTGACGTCGGTCTCCGCCTGGGCGCCGAGCTCCGGCACGTCGACGCCGAGGTCCTTGCCGGCCTTGCGGGCACCGGCCAGGACGATCTGCCAGTAGAAAGAGGTGGTGTCCTTGACGATGATCGGAATGGTTACGTCCGCCGCCGAAGCCGGCGCCGAATGCATCACGCCGGCAAGCATCGAGGCGGCGGCGAGCGCCACGAATGCGCGGCGGTTGAGAATGCTGGTCACGAATTTCATTAGACTTCCTCCCTAAGTCGCCCGGTGAACGTTGCGGAAGCCCGGTTTGGATAGGCGCTGCCCAAACAGAACTTTATCAATAAAAAACATTTACCGCATTTTGATAGTGCATAGGTTGGGTCGACGCAAGCGGTGTTTCGCATCGCCCTCCGTATGCCTCGACCGGAAGGAGTGCCGATCCTCATCGGAAACCCTCCAGATCCTCTCCGAAAAGGAATGGAATATTAATTCCAGAAACCAGTCAAGATGGAATATTCATTCTTTTCTTGAGGGCACGATTGTGACGCCTCCTGATCGCACCGTCCGCCGTTTAACCGGGGAAGGCCGCAGCGCATCAGCCGAGTTTCTGTACGACCGTGTAGGGATCATATTTGGCGAATTCTGTTTCGGGCACCTGGATGTCGAGCAGTTGCAGATTTCGTTCCAGATTGGCCGGTTTGGCGGTGCCCGTCAGCACAGAAGCCACCACAGGCTCGTGCAGCGGGAACTGGAACGCCGCCGCTGCAAGCGGGTAGCCGCCCTCGGCGGCGATTTTTTCCATGGCGCCGACGCGGTCGAGAATGTCCTCGGTGGCCGGCAGGTAGTCGAAATGCGCACCCGGCACCGGGCCGGTTGCCAGGATGCCGGAATTGAAGACGCCGCCTATGATCAGCGAGGTCTGGCGTTGTCGGCAAAGCGGCAGCAATTCGGCTTCGGCGGTGCGGTCGAGCAGCGAATAGCGGCTGGCGAGCAGGATGCAGTCGAGCGGCGCCTGGCGCAGCACATCGAGACAGATCTGAACCTCGTTGACGCCAAGGCCGTAGGCGGAAATGACCTTGGACGACTTCAGCTCTTCCAGCGCCTTCAGCCCGCCATCCATAAACTGGCGGAAATGCAGCTTCGTTTTCTCGACGCCATGCGTGTAGACGCCGATGTCGTGGACGAACAGGATGTCGATTCGATTGAGGCCAAGCCGCGCATAGCTGAACTCGACCGAGCGCATGATGCCGTCGTAGGAATAGTCGTAGTCGGGCGCAAAGGGCAGTGGATCGACATAGGAATGGTCCGGAATCCGGTCTTCCGGCACCGGCCGCAACAGGCGCCCGACCTTGGTCGACAGCACGTAGGAATCCCGCGGCTTGTCACGCAGGAAATCGCCGAAGCGGCGTTCCGAGAGGCCGAAGCCGTAGAAGGGCGCCGTATCGAAATAGCGCAAGCCGGCATCCCAGGCGACCTGCAGCGTCTGCATCGCCGCCTCGCGCGGGCAAGCTCGGTAGAGCCCGCCGACCGCCGCGCCGCCGAAGCTGACCTCGGTTATTTCCAGCGCGGTGCTGCCGACACGGCGTTTTTTCATACGAAGCCTCCCACCGGCCGTTGTCCGGCCTGTCTATTGTCGTTGTCGGTTAGCGGTCGGGCTAGAGGGTCGCCCCGAGATGCCACGGCACGAATTCATTGTCGCCGTAGCCGAACTCCTCGCTCTTGGTCTTGCGGCCGGAAGCCGTCTCGACGATCAGTTCGAAGATCTCGCGGCCCATGCCGGCGATGGTCTTTTCGCCCGAGGCGATGACGCCGCAATTCACGTCCATGTCCTCTTCCATGATGTGGTACATGGTCGAGTTGCTGGCGACCTTGATCGACGGTGTCGGCCGGCAGCCGAAGCAGGAGCCGCGGCCGGTGGTGAAGACGATGACATTGGCGCCGCCCGCCACCTGGCCGGTGGCGGAGACCGGGTCGTAGCCGGGCGTGTCCATGAACACCAGCCCGTGCCCGGTGACCTTCTCGGCATAGCCGAAGACGCCGTTGAGCGGCGTCTGGCCGCCCTTGGCGACCGCGCCCAGCGACTTCTCCAGAATAGTGGTCAGGCCGCCGCGCTTGTTGCCGGGTGAAGGATTGTTGTCGATGGAAGCGCCATGCTTGGCAACATGGTCTTCCCACCATTTCACATAGCCATCGAGCTTGGCGGCGATCTCCGGGGTCGCTGCACGATAGGCCAGCAGATGCTCGGCGCCATAGATTTCCGTCGTCTCGGAAAGGATGCCGATGCCGCCGACGCCGGCCAGGATGTCGACCGCGGCGCCGAGCGCCGGATTGGCAGTGATGCCGGACATGCCGTCGGAGCCGCCGCATTGCAGGCCGACAACGATCTCGCTGACCGGGATCGGCTCACGCTCGAGCTTGCCGACCTCCTCGGCGATCTCGGCCAGCACGCCCATTGCCTTCTCGACGGATTTGCGCGAACCGCCGGCCTCCTGGATGTTGAAATGGCGTTTTCCCGCGGCGACGCCCTTCTGGCCATAGAGGGTGAGCTGGTTGACCTCGCAGCCGAGGCCGACCATCAGCACGCCGCCGAAATTCGGATGGCGGGCATAGCCGGCCAGCGTGCGGTGCAGCACCATCATGCCGTCGCCGGTGGCGCTCATGCCGCAGCCCTGGCCGTGAACGATGGGGACGAAGCCGTCGATGCCCGGATATCTGGGCAGCAGCGTGCCGTTCGCCTCGTCGGCGATGGCGTGGCAAACGGTGGCCGAGCAATTGACGCTGGCGAGAATGCCGATGAAGTTGCGTGTGCCGGCACGGCCGTCGGCGCGACGGTAGCCCATGAAGGTGCGGGCGCGGTCGGCCTCGGTCGCGTGCACGGCTTCGCTCGGCGGCACCACCGGCAAACGCCCGGACTCGAAGACCAGATTGTGCGAATGGACATGCTCGCCGGGCGCAATGTCCTGGGTGGCGCGGCCGATCGCCTGGGCGTATTTGACCACAGCCTCGCCGGCGGCGATCGGCTTGATCGCCACCTTGTGGCCAGGTTCGATCAGCGCCGTGGCGACGGCGCCGCCCGGCAGCACCGCGCCGATCTCGATGCGGCCATTGGCGACCGCGACATTGTCGGCGGGAGACAGAAGAATGCTGTTTGCGGCGTTCACGGGCAGTTTCCTGGGTGTTCCTGGGATGCGCTAGCGGATTGACACGCGCCTGTTAAAAGATAATGTCTTTTATCGTGAAAAAACAGTTTTGCGTCAATTGTTTTTTCGTGACAGCGCCGTGCGTATCCTATGGATGCGCAGAAGACCGGACATTGAAACCAGGCTGACTTCTGAAGAGCAATTCCGCTTTTTGGGAGCCTGCGCTAGGAACGTTTATCAATATCGCGCTTCAAGCCGGCCGCTGCAAGCGCCGGCGCGCAATGGGGCAGGGATGTCGAAGAGCAATAACGTCTATAAGGACGCCTACAATCGCGGTCTGCGGCTGCTCGATGAAACGAAAAGCCTGCCGTCTGAGCCCGAGCTGGGCGCGCTGCTCGGCGTCAGCCGCACGACGATCCGCACCATCCTTGCGCGCATGGAAGAGACGGGGCTGATCACCTGGAACAAGCGCAGCAAGACGGTTTTGCGCGTGCCGCGGCCGGACGACTTTTTCCCCGAGGAAGAGACCGACACGCTGTCGCAAATCATCGAGCGCTCCTTCATGCGGCGGCTGCTTGCCGGCGGCGCCGAGCCCGGCATGCAGATCAACGAGCTCGAGCTGGCGCGCGAGATCGGCGTCGGCACCACCAGCGTGCGCGAGTTCCTGATCCGCTTTTCCCGCTTCGGGCTGATCGAGAAACGCCGCAACAGCCATTGGGTGCTGAAAGGCTTTACCCGCGCTTTCGCGCTGGAATTGACCGAAATCCGCGAGATGTTCGAACTTCGCTCGGCTGCCGCCTTTGCCGCCCTGCCGGAAGACAGCCCGGTCTGGGCCGACCTCGACCTGCTGGAAGACGAGCATCGCCTGCTGGCGCGCGAGATCGCCACGCGCTTCAACGAATTCTCGGAGCTCGACGAGCGCTTTCACCGGCTGATACACCGCGCGTCGCACAATCGCTTCATCGTCGATTTCTACGATGTCATCGCCATGATCTTCCACTACCACTACCAGTGGAACAAGGCGCAGGAGCGCGAGCGCAACGAAGTGGCGGTCGCGGAGCATCTGGCCTATATCGCAGCGCTCAAATCGCGCGATCCCGATAAGGTCGACGCCGCCTGCCGCAAGCATCTGAAGTCGGCACGGCACACGCTGCTGACGTCGATTCCGGAAGGCCAGCAGCGCCCCGATCGCGCCGCGTTGCCGCAGCAGTGATTTGGCGATTTTCCACCTGCTGAGCCCGTGCTAGACATCTGGCCGTTGCTGCGTGAAGAGGCAGGTCTTTGAATATCCGGCGGAGACGATGGAGCATGCCGGCCGCGTTCGCCGTGGCCTGCTTGCTCGTGCTTCAGTCGGCGCTTGGCGCATTCGCCTTCGGCTTAAGCCCGAATGCTTCGCAACTCGACGCCTTCGGCAATGTCATCTGCACCCAGGAGGGCGCGGCCCAGCTTCCAGGCGGCGATCCGCAGCAGCACATGCCGGCTTGCTGCATGCTTGGCTGCGGCATGGCCTCGGCTGTCTACGCACCGCCGCCCGCTGCCGCCACGGTGTCCGGCATTTTTTCCGTCGAAACCGTCGCCTTTGTGCTGCCGGCGTTCAGGCATCTCGACTTTGCCCGCGACCGCTCTCCGTCGAATCCGCGCGCGCCGCCGGCGTCGGCCTGATCCGTCCCAGTTCGCCTTGCGGAATTTTTCGCGGGCGAATTCGTTCAACATCGAAACTGTTCGCGACCGGCCGACGGCGCGATTTCTCAGTTCTGGAGCTATCATGTCTCATTCTTTTCGCGCGCGGTTCGGCCGCAACAGGTCCTTCCTGCACAGCTTCGAGGAGCGACTCGGCATCACCGTGTTCCTCCTCGCCCTCCTGTTCGTCAGCGCCCAGGCCGTTTTCGCGCATGAGTTTAGGGTTGGCGACCTCAAGATCGTGCATCCCTGGTCGCGCGCCACGCCGCCTGGCGCCAAAGTGGCCGGCGGCTACTTCAGTATCACCAACACCGGCAGTTCGCCGGACCGGCTGCTGTCGATCTCCTCGGAAATTTCGGCCAAGACCGAACTGCATGAGATGGGCGTCAAGGACGGTGTCATGACCATGCGGCCGGTCAGCGGCGGCCTCGAAATCCTGGCCGGCGGCAAGGTCGCGCTGGCACCCGGCGGCTATCATCTGATGTTCTTCGGGTTGAAGCGTCAGCCCAAGCAAGGCGAGACGTTTTCCGCCACGCTGACCTTCGAAAAGGCCGGCACGGTGACCGTCGAGTTCGCCGTCGAGGGCATGGGCGAAACGGGCGGCATGGCTGACCATGCTAATTGATCCGGAAAAATCTTAAAGGTCGCAATCAGAAGCACCGTTATGGAAATCAGAGAGACCATCATGAACAAGTATCTTTTGTCGGCCTGCGCGTTTCTCGTCTTCGGGACGGGTGCGGCTTTCGCCCATGTCACGCTCGAAACCCAGGAGGCGCCTGTCGGCTCGACCTACAAGGCGATCCTGCGCGTGCCGCATGGCTGTGAGGGCAAGGCGACGACCGCGGTGCGCGTGCAAATCCCGGAAGGAGTGATTTCAGTGAAGCCGATGCCGAAAGCCGGCTGGACGCTGCAGGTCAAGAACGGCAGATACGAGAAATCCTATCAGCTACATGGTCAAGAGGTGTCCAGCGGCGTCAAGGAAGTCAACTGGAGCGGCGGCAGCCTGCCGGACGAATTCTACGACGAATTCGTCTTCCGCGGCACACTGGCGGCGGATCTGCCGGCAGGCCAAACGCTCTACTTCCCGGTGGTGCAGGAATGCGACGGCGCCGCCGAACGCTGGATCGAGATTCCAGCGGCCGGGCAGGATGAGGACGCGCTGGAATATCCGGCGCCGAGCCTCAAGCTTGCGCCGAAGCAATGATTGTTTGGCGGCGCGCTTTGTTCGAAAGAGCGCGCCGCTGTTTTTGTGACATGAGTGCTGCATCCCTGCTGCGAACGGTGTGCACAACCGGCCGATTTGCGATCTGCCTGTTGGCTGCGATCGTGCTGCTTGCCGCCATTGCCGCGCCAAATCAGGCCTTCGCCCACGCGGCGCTGGTCACAACCGAGCCGGCGGACGGCGCCGTGCTGGAGCAGAGTCCCGCGCAGTTGTCGCTGACCTTCAGCGAGCCGGTGTCGCCGCTGGTGCTGACCTTGGTACGGCCTGATGGAACGCCGGTTTCGCTGACGTCATTTCGGCTCAACGGCCAGACGCTCGACATCGACAATCCGCAAAGGCTCGAATCGGGCACGCATGTGCTGAGCTGGCGGGTGATCTCCGCCGATGGCCATCCGGTCGGCGGCTCGGTGCTGTTTTCGATCGGCGCGCCGAGTGCTGCGCCGGCCGTCTCCGACGCGGTCGACCGGGGCCTGAGGTCGGCAATCTGGATCGGCAAGGTCTTTCTCTATGTCGGCCTGTTTCTCGGCGTCGGCGGCGCCTTTGCCATCGCCTGGCTGGCAAAGGGCGGGCGTTCCGGCCGTCGCTTCGTCATCGCCGCAATCCTGTGCGGCCTTGCCGCGGCGCCCTTGTCGCTCGGCTTGCAGGGACTGGACGCGCTTGGTGCACCGCTCGCCCGGCTGGCGCAGCTGGGCGTCTGGCAAGCCGGGCTCGGCACCAGCTTCGGCCGGACGGTGCTGGTCGCGCTGGTGGCGCTCGGGCTTGGCCTGCTGTCGCTGGTCGGGCCGCGCGGCGGCGCAAAGCTGTTTGGCTTTGCCGGTCTGGCCGGTGTCGGTGCCGCGCTCGCCGCCAGCGGGCATGCAAGTGCCGCCGAACCGCAATGGCTGACAAGGCCGATGGTGTTTCTGCACGGCGCGGGAATCGCGTTCTGGGCCGGGGCGCTGGCGCCGCTCGGTCTCGCCATGCGGCGGAAGCCGGCAGAGGCCGCGCCTTTCCTGCATCGGTTTTCCCAGGCGATCCTGCCTGTCGTGGCCGTGCTTGCGGCCACTGGCTTCGTGCTGGCTGTGATCCAGGTGCAGGCGCCCGCAGCTTTGCTCGAGACCGCCTATGGCCGGCTGCTGCTGGTCAAGCTGGCGCTGCTGTTGTTTCTGTTCGCCCTGGCGGCCATCAACCGCTGGAGGCTGACCGGTCCGGCGGAAGCGGGAAAGACGGAAGCACAGAGGAGGCTGGTCCGCTCGATCGGCATTGAAGTGCTGATCGTTCTGGGGATTTTCGGCGTTGCCGCCGGCTGGCGCTTCACGCCGCCGCCACGCGCCCTGGCGATCGCAGCAGCGCAGCCGGCATCGGTGCATATCCACTCGCCGAAGGCGATGGCCGACCTCAGCATCACGCCCGGCCATGTTGGAGCGGTTGCCGCCTCGATCATCATCATGACCGGCGATTTCGGCCCGCTCGACGCTGAACAAGTGACGCTGGTGCTGTCAAAACCCGACTCGGGGATCGAGCCGATCAAGCGCGCGGCGAAAAAACCAGGCGACGGCACCTGGCGCGTCGACGATCTCGTCGTCCCGGTTCCCGGCCGATGGACGGCGCGGCTCGATATTCTCGTCTCGGATTTTGAGATCGTGACGATAGAGGCGCCGATCGACATCAGGCCGTGAGGACAAGCTTGCCGTTTGCAACACAATTCGGCGAGTGCGGTTGACGCCGCCTTGAAGGCCCGTCAATCATCCCGGCAAGAATGGCATCCCAACAAAAATGGTCGTCGCCGTAAAATCGCGGCCTCAACAAAAGATCTGAAAGCAGGGAAGAAACGATGGAAAAAGCCGAAATCGGCCTGATCGGCCTTGGCACGATGGGCTCCAACCTGGCGCTCAATATCGCCGAGAAGGGGCACCGCATAGCCGTCTTCAACCGCACCGCCGCGCGCACCGACGCCTTCGTCGAGAATGCCGGCGCGCTGAAGAACGTGGTCGTGCCCTGCTACAGCCTGGAGGAACTCGCCGCCGCCATTCGGCCGCCGCGGCCGATCATCATCATGGTGCTGGCCGGCAAGCCGGTCGACGAGCAGATCGCGGCGCTGCGCGGCGTGTTGTCGGCCAACGACATCGTCATCGATGCCGGCAACGCCAATTTCCGCGATACGATGCGACGCTTTTCCGAGCTTTCCGATTCGGGTCTCACCTTCATCGGCATGGGCGTGTCCGGCGGCGAGGAGGGCGCACGCCATGGACCGTCGATCATGGTCGGCGGCACGGAACAGTCCTGGAAACGCGTCGAAAAGGTGCTGACCGCCATTTCGGCCAAGTTCAGGGATGAGCCCTGTGCGGCATGGCTTGGCACCGATGGCGCCGGGCATTTCGTCAAGACCATCCACAACGGCATCGAATATGCCGACATGCAGATGATCGCCGAGATCTACGGCATCTTGCGCGACGGCTTAAGCATGGGGCCGAAAGAGATCGCGCAGGTGTTTGCCGGCTGGAACAAGGGCCGGCTCAATTCCTACCTGATCGAGATCACCGCCAAGGTGCTGGCCGCCGACGATCCGAAGACAGGCAAGCCGGTGGTCGACGTCATCCTCGACCGTGCCGGCCAGAAGGGCACCGGCAAATGGTCGGTCATCGAGGCGCAGCAGCTCGGCATTCCGGCCACGGCGATTGAGGCCGCGGTGGCGGCGCGCGTGCTGTCGTCGATCAAGGACGAGCGCCTGGCCGCCGAAAAGGCCTATGGCAAAGGCGGCGTGACCAGCATTTCCGGAGACAGGGACGCGCTTCTCGACGATCTCGAACTGGCGCTGTTCGCCGGCAAGATATCAGCCTATGCGCAAGGCTTCGCGGTGATGAGCGGCGCGTCGAAGGAATTCAACTGGAACCTGCCGATGCCGACTATCGCCAAGATCTGGCGGGCCGGCTGCATCATCCGCTCGCAATTGCTGGACACCATGGCGGAAGCCTTCGGCAGCGGCGGGGCGGCCACCAATCTTTTGATGGCACCGGCCTTCATCGCGATGATGCAGGAAGCGCACCCGTCGCTGCGACGCATCGTGGCAAGGGCGTCGGAGGCTGGCTCGCCGGTGCCGGCGCTGTCTTCGGCGCTGGCCTATTTCGACAGCTACCGCCAGGGCCGCGGCACCTCGAACCTGATCCAGGCGCAACGCGATTTCTTCGGCGCGCACGGCTTTGAGCGCATCGACGGGCCGGGCGCTTTCCATGGGCCCTGGGGGAGTGGCGCGGCGGGTTAGCGCCGCGAAATCGGACGCGATGACCCGCGTTGCCCTTTGCTGGAAGCGGACATGGTGGTGAATTGCGCGCGATTGCCAACAGTGTGCACCGAATTTTTGATTTGGCTATTTGCCGTATGGAACTACCTCACGGCGCCGTTCGTCTTCACACTGCACGGTGTCGAAGCACGAGAAATCGCCCCTTGGAGAGAGGGCGCGCAAACGTGGCGACGGCTGGCCGTCACGTTCCCTAAGACCATCGCCAACCATAACGCCGATCAGGTCTTTTATTACGACGATGCGTTCATGCAGCGGCGCATGGACTATTCGCCCGACGTGACGGGAAACCCGCCGGTCGCACACTACGCTTATGATCACAAAACCTTTGACGGGTTCGTATTCCCGACACGGCGGCGTGTGCTACTGCATGACGCCGAGGGGGTCGCAAACCAAGCATTCGCACCTATCACGGTCGACGTGTCCGATGTGACAGTCGACCGAAGATAATCTCCCACCAGGCACCATGTTATCAACGGGTACAACCACAATGACCGAACAGATAAACCTCCATCGGCGGCACCTTTTGGGCGCGGCCGTCACCACCGTCGCGATCGCTCAGTTCGCCATGACCGGCTCCGCAAGCGCACAACCCAGCACGACGAAAACGGGTGCCACAACAATCAAACCGGGCACGAATACATCGTTCGGCCCGTTGAAACAGGTCACCGCCGGCGTGCTCAACGTCGGATATGCGGAGCTTGGACCGGCCGACGGTGCGCCGGTCATCCTCCTGCATGGCTGGCCCTATGACATTCACACTTATATCGACGTTGCACCCATTTTGGCGTCGAGGGGCATTCGCGTCATCGTCCCCTATCTGCGCGGCTACGGCTCGACGCAGTTTCTCTCCAGCGAAACACCGCGAAATGGCCAGCAGGCCGTGGTCGCCGTTGACGTCATCGCGCTGATGGATGCACTGCAGATCGATAAGGCGATTGTCGGCGGTTGCGACTGGGGCGCACGCACGGCCAACATCGTCGCGGCGCTATGGCCGGGACGCTGCAAGGCCCTTGTTTCGGTCAGCGGCTACCTGATCGGCAGCCAGGAGGCCAACAAGATGCCACTGCCGCCGAAAGCCGAACTGCAATGGTGGTACCAGTATTACTTCGCCACCGAACGCGGCCAGGTCGGCTACGAAAAGTATCGGTGGGATTTTGCCAAGCTGATCTGGCAGATTGCCTCGCCGCAGTGGAATTTCGACGATGCCACGTTCGAGCGCAGCGCCAGGGCCTTCGACAATCCGGATCATGTGGCGGTCGTTATCCACAATTACCGCTGGCGGCTCGGCCTCGCAGAAGGCGAACCGCAATATGACGTTCTGGAGCAGCGGCTTGCAAAGGCGCCGGTGATCGGCGTGCCGACGATCACCCTTGAGGGTGACGCCAACGGCGCTCCGCATCCCGACCCCAGTGCCTATGCCAAGAAGTTTTCGGGCAAGTACGAGCACCGCCTCATTACCGGCGGCATAGGGCATAATCTTCCGCAAGAAGCCCCGCGGGCATTTGCAGACGCCATACTGGAGGTGGCGAGCCTGGCCTGAGCAAATCGCCATACCGCGATACATGATCGAGGGTGCCCAGGGCGAAACTGATGAAATCACAACCGCACCGAGCAACACGCCGGGGGCCCGATGTCATCGAGCAGGATACGAAATGAACACTGGCCGGGACCGCTTTCGTCGCCCTTTGCAGTGGCTCCTCGCACCCATTGTGGGGGCAGCAGCGGGCTTGGCCTACGCGCTGATGTTCGACGTCGAGGCCCTGCACTCTGCAGTCAGGGGCGTGTTCATCGGAACTCCTATTCTGTTGTATGAGCGCGGCGTTATCTTGCGCCGATGGCGCGATATCATCCGGCAAGCGGCAACGCCGGTCTTCGTCGTGACTACGATCGCAACCTACGGTTTGATGATCTTGATCGGCAACGCCGCCGCCGGCACAGCGCTTCACCATCTCATCGGCTATATGAGCACCGCGCGGGAAGCCATGGTGATGTCGGAGTCCGGTCTTCTGTATTCACTCGGTGTCTCCACGCTCGTCGCATTCGTGTTCCGACTGCGTGACCTTATCGGGCCGAGCCTGTTCACCAGCTTGCTTCTTGGGCGCTATCACCGGCCCATCGAGGAGGAGCGCATCTTTCTGTTTCTCGATGTCAGCGGATCCACGCACTTCGCGGAGCGATACGGCGATTTGGAAACCCAGGCCTATCTCGGACAGATATTCAACGCACTTGCGTCTCCCGTTCGTCGCTCCCAGGGCTCTATTGATGACTATATCGGGGATATGGCGCTGGTCACCTGGCCTATGGATCGCGGCATGCGGGACGCCGCGTGTCTTCGTTGCGTCTTCGACTTCGCGGCGGCCATAAGGGATCAGGCGGCGGCGTGGCAAGCGCGTTTCGGGCAAGTGCCGGAGTTTCGCGCCGTCCTGCATTGCGGGTCGGTGGTGACGGCTGAGATTGGCCTTGAGCGACACAAGATTGCGTATTTCGGCGATGTCGTGAATACCACTGGACGTCTGGAGTCGCTATCCAAGGCGCTCGGTCAACCTATTCTGGTCTCCGCAGATATTCTCGCCGGTATCCGTGTTCTACCTCCACATCTCGTCGCGGAGAACCTCGGATTTCATGTGATTAGAGGCCGAGATGAACCGCTTCAGATCTCAGCCGTGAGGCTAGCATTGGGAAGCTGATTGGAGTGGCGCCACCATTACTATCTCCGTGCATCCACCTATCTTCGATGCCCATTTTCTACGGCAGTCGCCGTCACCCCTGTACGCTTTTGAAGGTCCAGGTTCCGCAGCTGCCGGTCCGTTTTCGGCCAGAAGGGCACCGGCAAATGGTCGGTCATCGAGGCGCAGCAGCTCGGCATTCCGGCCACCGCGATCGAGGCCGCGGTTGCAGCGCGCGTGCTGTCGTCGATCAAAGACGAGCGCCTGGCCGCCGAAAAGGCCTATGGCAAAGGCGGCGTGACCAGCATTTCCGGAGACAGGGACGCGCTTCTCGACGATCTCGAACTGGCGCTGTTCGCCGGCAAGATATCAGCCTATGCGCAAGGCTTCGCGGTGATGAGCGGCGCGTCGAAGGAATTCAACTGGAACCTGCCGATGCCGACTATCGCCAAGATCTGGCGGGCCGGCTGCATCATCCGCTCGCAATTGCTGGACACCATGGCGGAAGCCTTCGGCAGCGGCGGGGCGGCCACCAATCTTTTGATGGCACCGGCCTTCATCGCGATGATGCAGGAGGCGCATCCATCGCTGCGGCGCATCGTGGCAAGGGCGTCGGAGGCTGGCTCGCCGGTGCCGGCGCTGTCGTCCGCGCTCGCTTATTTCGACAGCTACCGCCAGGGCCGTGGCACCTCGAATCTGATCCAGGCGCAACGCGATTTCTTCGGCGCGCACGGCTTCGAGCGCATCGACGGGCCGGGCGCGTTCCATGGCCCTTGGGGGAGCGGAGCGGCAGGTTAGCGCCGCAACCTCGGCCGTAGAGTGCGATCTAACTTGCCCAGAAGCAGACATCGGAGGTGAACACATAAGGTCGCTCTGCGCGTGCACTGTCCGTCGTCGTTTGAGCGCCCGCTATAAGAGCCCCCTAAATCACACGTTTGTTTTGTTCGTTCAGTCCATGGTTTCATGCATGCGGACCAAGGATGTTCGCCCTCGCTTCCATAATATGGTTGTACATACTTAGCTCCGCCCCTACGCTGTCCCGGTCCCTGATGGCCGCTAGAATTTCCCGATGGTTGGTAATGTATCCCCTCATTCTGTCCGGTGTGAGTGATTGCTCTTTCATCCGACCCCAAAGGTTTCCGGCCCGCACCTCATGGATTACTTCGTACAGTGACGAAAGAAGACCGTTTCTTGCCGCCTCGATGACGATGCGGTGAAAGACGGCATCCCACTTTTCGAACTCTAGAAGCGTCTCGGCGGCGCTCCCCTTGTCGATCGATTTTTGTAGTTGATCGATCTCCTGCGGCGTCGCTCTGAGCGCGGCCAATCCGGCGACTTTTGGCTCGATGATCAAACGCGTCTCGAACACCTCTGCTGGATAGGTGCGGACCGCGTTGCCCGCGTTGCCTGGCGGACGGCGTAGTGCCGTTGACGTGACTCCGCTGCCTGCAATGAACGTGCCCCTTCCCACGTGCCTTGTCAGGCGCCCCTCGTTCTCGAGGGAAGCGAGCATCCTCCGCAACGCGGTGCGAGGCAGGCCAAGCTTTAGCGCCAAATCGCGCTCGGGTGGCAGGCGGTCGCCTGGCTCCAATCCCTCCGCCTCGATGAAATCCTTCAGTACGACGCTCATCATCCTACCTTAAAACTTTTTTCGCAACCAATTTGATCCATGTTGACACCAATATCAAGACCAATGTTAAGTTGATCGCATGTTTTAACCCAATTTGGTTGCGAATGGTGTCCTACGTGAAGCCAAATCCAGTACAGAAGACTTACGCGGAATCCCAGAATGACGTGGCCGCGGTCGCCGGCAAAGCGCGGACGCAACTCTTCATCGGCGGGCGGTGGCTGAATGCGAAAAGCGCACTCGCCTTCGACGTGGTCGATCCTTCGACGGCCCGAGTCATTGCAACAGTCGCCGACGGCGACGTCGCGGATGCGATCGCCTCGGTAGATGCTGCCGCTGCTGCCGCCGAGCCTTGCAAGGAGGCGGCCGACCGAGTCGTCAGCTGCTCCATGGAACTCGGCGGGAACGCACCGTTCGTCGTGTTCGACGACGAGATGGTCGGTATCGCCAAGGCGGCTGTAGACGGCGTGCTCGTAGATCTGGACGCGCATGGCGCGGTGGCCGGTTAGTGATGCTCGGTCGTAAGGTCTCGCCCATGGACGAAGTCCTGAAGGTCAAAGATCTCGTTAAGGTATTCGGCTCCACGAAGGTGCTGGGCGGGGTCAGCTTCAGCATGAAGGAAGGCGAGGTCGTCTCGATGATCGGATCGTCGGGATGCGGGAAAAGCACCGCGCTTCGCTGCACCAATTTTTTGGAGACGCCGACCTCGGGACAGATCGAATTCATGGGAGAGGCCATCTCTGTGACCTCCGACGCGCGCGGAGAGCCGAAGATTGTCAACGCGGCTGCGGTGAGAGGGTTTCGACGCCAGATCGGAATGGTGTTCCAGAACTTCAATCTTTGGCCACATCGCACCGTCCTCGGCAACGTGACGGAGGCACTCGTTTACGTGCTTAAACTTTCTCGGAAGGAGGCAGAAGAGATTGCGCTCTGGGCGCTGTCGAGGGTCGGCATGGAAACCTTCCGCGACCGCTACCCGCAGCAGCTTTCGGGCGGCCAGCAGCAGCGCGTCGCCTTCGCGCGCGTCCTGGCGATGCGCCCGAAATTGATGCTGTGTGACGAGCCGACCTCCGCGCTCGATCCCGAACTGGTCGGAGAGGTCTTGAAGATCATACGCAAACTTGCGGAGGATGGTGCGACAATCCTCCTCGTGACGCACGAAATGCGGTTCGCGAGAGACGTGTCGAACCGAATGATATTCCTGCAAAAGGGCCGCCTCGAGCAGGATGATACGCCGGGCGAGCTGTTTCGAAACCCCGCGAGCGAAGCGGTGAAGCGGTTTCTTTCGAGCGTCATGCCGGCCAATGCCTGATGGCAGGCCACCAGATAATTAGAAGCCAAATAAAGGGGTAACAGAGATGAACGTCAGCAAGTTTATCAGGTACGCATTCGCATCCGGGCTGCTCGTCGCCGCTGCGTCGACTATGGCCTCGGCCGAAGAAGGTGTTTTGCGAATCGGCACCGAAGGCGATGCGCCGAAGTTCAGCATGGCCGACCCGAGCGGCAACGTCACCGGCTTCGACGCGGACATCGCCAATGGCATCTGCGCCGAACTGAAGGTCCAATGTAAGTTCGTCGTCCAGACGTTCAGTTCGCTTGTCCCGTCAATGGACAGCGACCGATTTGACGTCATCATCTCAGGTCTTGGCATTACAGCCGAGCGGGAAAAGAAGATCGATTATTCAATCCCTTATGCAACGACGCCTCTTTACTTCGCGGTCGCAAAGGATTCGCCGCTGGCCGCCTTGAAAAGCCTTAACGAAATCAAGGAGGCGATCGCCGGCAAGACCGTCGGTGTCGTCACAGGCACTACCTACGCTAGGTTCATCGAGAAGCGGATGACGGGCGCCGATCTGAAAACCTACGATGCTGTTACCCAGTTGACTGCAGACCTTGCTAGCGGCCGCATCGACGTAGCTTTCGGAGATTCACCGACCTGGGTCGACTTCCTGGCAACGCCGGACGGCGCGAACTTCGCGAAAATCGATGTCAGGATAATTTCCATGGACGATCCGGAAGTCCTCGGCCGAGGCATGGGCGTCGGGATGCGCAAAGGCAACACCGATCTCAAGGCAAAGGTCGACGCGGCCCTGTGCAAGATGATCAACGACGGCACGGTCAAGAAAGCTTCCATGCAGTGGTTCCAGGACGACTACACCATTCCCTGCAAGCAGTGATCCTTCGATAGTGGCGGCCTGCCTTGGCGTCGCCCAAGGCAGGCGGATGGGATGGAGTTTATGCAGGATTTCTGGGTTCTGATGGTGGAGCATGGCTGGGCGCTGGCTCTCCTGCGCGGCAGTGCAGTGACAATTGCGATCGGGCTGCTCGGCATGCTGCTTGGTTTCGTGGTGGCGACGCCACTGGCCATCCTGCGCTGGCAGAAGGTCATGGTCGTCTCACAGATGGTGGACGCCTACAGCATCTTGATCCGCGGCATTCCGGGACTGCTGGTGATCTACCTGCTGTTCTACGGTTCCTTGGACTGGGTGAGAACGGTCGCGGGAACGTTCGGCTATGAGCAGGTTGCCGAGAATGCCTATCCGATGATCGTCGGCGTCATAGCGATTGCCTTGATCTCCTGTGCGTACTCAATCGAGGTCATCCGCGGCGCTCTCCAAGCCGTGCCCCCCGGGATGCTGGAAGCCGCCCGGTCCTTGGCGCTCCCGCCAATGGTGACATTCTTTCGCATCACCTTTCCGCTCGCCTTGCGGCTCGCGCTCGGCGGCATCAACAATGTGTGGCAGATGACGATCAAGGATACGTCGCTCATCTCGGTCGTTGGCCTCCAGGAACTGATGCGGACCGCTGCGATCGCCGCCGGCATCACCCGGTCGCCGCTGCTCTTCTACTGCATTGCCGCAGCCTTGTTCTTCGCCATGACGCTCGCGAGCCAAACCGCATTCTCGAGGATCGAACGGGTCCTCAACCGCGGCTTCGGAGGGATGTGACATGGACTTGGGCATCGTGACGTATGCGTTCCCGTTTCTGCTGGAGGGCGTCAAGATCACGCTTCTCATCGCAGTCTTCGGCGTTGTTCTGGGTCTGCCGCTAGGAGTCCTCGTCGGCCTTGCGCGCGGATCGAGAAACCGGGTGCTTCGCAGTTTTTGCGACGCCTATTGCGCGATATTTCGCGGCACGCCGATGTTGGTCCAGATCTTCGTAATCTATTTCGGATTGGCTCAAGTGAGCTTCATACGCCACAACCCGATCCTGTGGTGGATGATAGGCGACGGCCTAAACGCGGCCATTCTTGCCGTGGTGCTGAACTCCGGCGCCTACACCGCCGAGACATTTCGCACGGCTTTTCTCTCCTTGCCCAAGGGCGTGATCGAAGCCGCGCAAGCCTGCGGAATGTCGCCTTGGCATATTTTCGCGCGCGTCAAGTTCCCGCTGGCGGTGCGACAGGCGCTGCCCGCCTACAGCAGCGAAGTCGCCATCATCATTAAGGAGTCTAGCCTCGCCTCCACGATTACCGTTCTGGAGGTCACCGGCTACGCCAAGCGCCTGATGAGCGAGACGTTCGCGGTGATGGACATCTTCATCATAACCGCCGCCATCTATCTCACAATCAGCGTCGTTGCACTGATGGTGATGAAGCTCCTCGAAAAACGATTGTCGATCCCCGGCTGAAGCCAGTCCTGAAAGGCCAACAATATGTCCAACCTCACCTTTATCGACCAGAACGATTTGCCCCGGCCCCGCGAAGGCAAGCCTGCGCCGGACAGGCTCATCGAAGGCGATCCGCGCTTTCTGAGCTGGGACATCGCACAGACCGCCGACGGAGTGGTCCAGTCCGGCTTATGGGAGGCGACGCCGGGCGTCTATCGCTCGATAAAAGGCAAGACTTTCGAGGTCTGCGTCATCCTATCAGGCGTATCCGAGCTGACCGAGGACGGCAAGGAGCCGCGTCGCATTATGGCCGGCGACGCATTTGTCATGCATCCGGGCTTCTCCGGCGTCTGGAAGGTCATCGAAACCACGCGCAAGCTCTGGGTTAGTCGAGACTAGTCGGCGCCCGAGCTTTCCTTGCAACCCGGAAGCAGTATCGGTTCATGACACAGACGCTTTCCACATCGATCAAATCCACGCCATACTGGTGGGAGGATTGCTCCTTTCCGCCTTTGCCGGTCCGCAAGCTCGATCGGAGCTGCGACGTGGCGATCGTTGGCGGCGGCTATACGGGCCTGTCGGCGGCGATCGAGTTGACGCGTGCGGGCAAGCACGTCCAGCTTTTTGACCGCCAGTCGCTGGGTCAGGCGGCCTCCAGCCGCAACGGTGGAATGGCAAGCGGCAGCATCCGGCCCAGCCGCAAGGAGTTGGTCAGGCGCTTCGGTCTGGACAGGGCGAACGGCATCCTCCTGGAGGGGCAGGCCGCGCGGCAGGACCTTTGGCGGTTTCTCGAGGCGGAGAATATTGATGCTGAGTTCGTGCTGACCGGATCGTTCGAGGGCGCGATGACCGCCGGGGAGACGGAAGAGCTTCGACGTCATGCCGGCTTTCTTGGCGACAGCCTTGGCATCGAAGCCTTCCCCGTCAACGGATCGGACGTCCGGAAATATATCGGAACCGACCTCTATGTCGGTGGCATGATCCGTATGGATATCGGCGGTCTTCAGCCCGCGAAGCTGCTCGCCGGCATGATCCGCGTCGCGCGCGCGACCGACGCCATTCTGCACGAGAACACTGCGGTCCTAGGTTCCACCAGCGATACCGCTGGCGTGCGGGTCACTACCGATCGCGGCGACGTCCTAGCGAAGAAACTCCTCGTATGCACCGACGGATACACCGACGGGTTCGATCCCTGGTTACGGCGTCGGCTCGTGCCGGTCCGCAGCCGGATTATCGCGACCGAGCCCGTCGGCAAGGAGTTTATGGACTGGCTGATGCCCGCGCGCATGATGCATGGCGACATGCGCAGGCTGAGCTACTACTACCGCCCGTCGCCCGACGGGTCCCGTATCTTGTTCGGCGGACGCGACGGCACGACCGCAGGCGATCCGCTCACGCCGACCGTCAATCTGCGGACGGAGCTCGCCAGGCTTTTCCCGGAACTGGACAATATCGGCATCACGCATAGCTGGTTCGGCAATGTCGCCATGCACCGGGATATGATCCCGCGCATCTTTTCGCGCGGCAACACCATTTACGCGACTGGCTATTGCGGTTCCGGCATTGTCTGGGCGCGGTGGCTCGGCAAGAAGGCGGCGCTCAAGATCCTCGAGCACGCGGAGCAGCCGCGCTCCGCATTCGATTTCGATCAGTCGCCCAAGGCCGTGCCGTTTTACCGCGGCCGTCCATGGTTCATTCCGCTCGTGTACTGGATGTATGAGCGCCATGACCGGAAGACGCTGCGCCGTCGCAAGGATGCGTGAGGCGGCATGGCATTCCTGTTCCTCTGTGATGCGACGCGAGGGGCCGTGTTCGCCGAGGTGTTCTCGAAGCACCTGCCGGACGTTCGGTTCTGCATGGACCCGGACGCCATCGGCGACGACGACATCCGCTTCATCATGACGTGGGACGTGCCAGCAAACCTTCGGCGGTATTCCAACCTCCAGGCTGTGTTCTGCATCGGCGCGGGAGTCGACCAGTTTGCCCGGGCCTCGATTCCTCCAGATGTGAAGCTCGTTCGCATGGTAGACGAGGGTATTACCAGGATGGTCGTCGAATATGTCGCTATGGCTGTCCTTTCGCTTCATCGAAATCTGCATCTCTACATCGATCAGCAGCGCCGTCGCCTCTGGAAGGAATTCGAGCAACACCCGCAGGCCGCCGACCGCAGGGTTTCCGTGCTGGGCATGGGCGTGCTGGGTGAGGCCGCACTTCGCGGGCTACAGACCTTCGGTTTCCGGCTCTCGGGGTGGAGCCGATCACAGCGATCCATCGACGGCGTGACTTGTCATAAGGGCGAAGCTGGGTTGCGGGAGATGCTTGCACGGACGGACATACTCGTCTGCCTGCTGCCGCTAACCGGGAATACGACCGGAATTCTGAACGACCACCTGTTCGGCGCCCTTCCGCGCGGCGCCTGCCTCGTCCACGCCGGCAGGAGACGTCAGCTCGACGCCGACGCGCTGCTGTCGTCCTTGGATAGCGGCAGGCTGTCCGGCGCATTCATCGACGTGACCGATCCGGAGCCGCTGCCGCCAGAGCATCCTCTCTGGGCGCATCCGCGCGTCGTCATCACACTGCATATCGCGGCAAGCACGCAAGCGGATAGCGCGGCGTTAACGACCGTGCAGAATGTAAAGCGTCTGCTTGGCGGCGCCGATCCAAGAGGACTGGTGGATCTCGCGGAACTTTCCGGATCCACTTTCGCCGATCAACGATCAAGGAAAGGCCAGCTGACGTGAACGTTGCTGCAAAACCCTCTTCGCCTCTCAGTCTAGGTATCGCTTCGCTGCCCATCGGCCTTTTCATCGACGGACAATGGAGAGGCGGCACGGAGGGGAAAAACATAGAGGTCATTGATCCATCGAGCGGAGACGTGATCGTGTCTGTGGCGGATGCGACGGTCGACGACGCGATGGAGGCGGTAGCGGCCGCGCACAGAGCCGCGAAGGGCTGGGCGGCCACCGCTCCGCGCAAGCGTTCTGAGATCCTGCGCCGCTGCTTCGAGCTAATGATCGAAAACAAGGACATGCTGGCCGAGCTCATAAGCCTGGAAAACGGCAAGACCTTGAACGACGCGCAGGGCGAGGTGGTCTACGCAGCGGAGTTCTTTCGCTGGTTTGCGGAGGAGGCCGTTCGTCTCAATGGCGAGATATCGACGGCACCGAGCGGCGCAAACAAGATCATCGTTCAACATCAGCCGATCGGGGTCGCGGTTTTGGTCACCCCTTGGAACTTCCCGGCTGCCATGGCCACTCGCAAGATCGGACCGGCGCTGGCGGCGGGCTGCACATGCGTCTTGAAGCCTGCTACGGAGACGCCGCTGACCGCGCTCGTCCTGGCCAACCTTTATAAGCAAGCCGGAGTGCCTGACGGCGTGGTCAACGTGGTCACCACCTCGCAGTCTGGCCCAGTCGTCAGCGCCATGCTGAACGATCCCCGCGTGCGTAAGCTCTCCTTCACTGGTTCCACCGAGGTCGGCAGGACACTCCTGCGCGAAGCAGCTGGAACGATCGTGTCGTGCTCTATGGAACTCGGCGGAAATGCCCCCTTCATCATCTTCGACGATGCCGACTTGGATGCGGCCATCGAGGGCGCAATGGTGGCGAAGATGCGCAACGGCGGAGAAGCTTGTACGGCGGCGAACCGCTTCTACGTCCAGTCCGGCATTGCCGAGCCATTTTCCGCCGGGCTCGTCGAACGAATGAAGGTGATGAAGGTCGGGGCCGGATACGATCCCAAATCGCAATGCGGTCCGTTGATCAACAGGAAGGCCGTCGAGCGGCTCACCGGCTTGGTAACGGACGCCACAACGAGAGGCGCCAAGGTGCTTGTGGGCGGCGCACCGCTCGACGGTAAAGGATACTTCTTCGCTCCAACCGTGCTGTCCGGCGTCTCGCCGGATTCGAGGATTTCGGCTGAGGAGATTTTCGGTCCGATTGCCGCACTCACGACTTTCGATACCGACGACGAGGTTATCGAGCTGGCCAATGCCACGGAATACGGTCTCATGTCGTATGTCTATACCCGAGATCTGGCGCGCGGCATGCGCGTCTCGGAGCGGATGGACAGCGGCATGGTCGGGCTGAATCGCGGTCTCGTGTCGGACCCCGCAGCGCCATTCGGCGGAACGAAGCAAAGCGGGCTCGGCCGCGAGGGCGCCCACCATGGGATTCTTGAGTTCTGCGAGACCAAGTACATAGCAGTCACTTGGTAGGACGGTCGATCTGCATGCGGGGCTTGCGCTTCCGGAGCTACCGCGGCCGCGAAGCGGCTCCGGAGATGGAAGGTACTCCTGAAACGGTTTGTACAATGCGGAGGAACTTTCACTATCTTGCTTGGAAGATAGAAGCTTCCTGTTTGGTTTCGGCCCTACAGCTGCCGGTCTGGAACGCGCCGCATCTACGCCGTTCGACGCGCGGAACGGACAGCCTGAAAGCGGTCGTTCGTTCGGGTTCGGGGCCTAGCCATCTCGGGACGGCTGACTGTGGGATTCACCGGCCAGACTGCTTACGCAGCCTCTTCGTCTCCTGTATCCTGCCGCACAGCGGCTTCCATCTCGGCAACGTCATCCGTGAAGTCGATGATCATCTGAATGGGCTCTTCCTCCGGATGCTCGTCATTGAAGTGGTCGACATCCTGTTTGATTTGGAAACAGTCATCCGCGATCGATTTACGACGCTGACCGAAAGACTTTTCTAAGAAGGAGCGTGGTGCCATGTCGATATCAGCCCACAGGCTCAGCTGCTGGCCTTCGATCCAGGTACGGATCGAATGTTTGGCGCGATACTTGCGCCCTTTCTCATCGACACGCTTCTCCTGGCGCAGGCTGTCCGCCAAAGCGTCGCGACAGATTTTCACGATGTCGCGCGGGGCGGGCCTGTAAAGCCCGCGCTCGATCGCCCAGGCCGCGACCTCATCCAGCGAAACGGGGTCCGTACTTACTTCCTCGGTATAGCGTCCAAAGATCGCTTGCATCTGTTCGCTGAAGGTCGCCACGTGTAGATCCTATCCCTAAAGCTGTGCTTCGGCCACATTGCCCCAGCCATCGGCGATGGCCTCCTTGAGGAGATGCCCACGGACCGGAACCTGATACTTGCGCAGATAATCGAAGCGTTTCATCCGCTTCTGGAGCTGGCCAACCACGATCGCGGGGTGGATGGCCAATAGCGCCGCGAAACCGACAACGTCGCGCTCCGAGAAATAGGGATGCTTGCGGGCATAGAAGGACGACATCTTCGCTGACGGGACGCAGAAGTCGGCGGCCGCAGTGTTGGCAACAGTCTCCTCGTCCGCCTCTCCGTTTGCATCGTTGGCGCTCTCGCCCGTCAGGTGATCGACTATCCCGATCGATTGTTTGCCATGACCCTGCAGTACATGCTCGATCTCATGCCGTAGTACGAACCAGAAGTTATCGAGCCGATCGTACAGCGTAGACATGCCGATCACGGGGGACCCATCGTCAAGCCAGGTACAGACCCCATCGATCTTGGCGTTGGGCAGAACCTCGACGACGACAAAGCGGACTCCGCAGCCCGCCAAGAAGCTTGGCACGAAGGCGACCGCTTCGGGATCGACCATCAAGCTGCGCAATTTGGGCAGAAGTGCACCGAGCTTTTCGGTCGAAAAAGTTTCGACCTCCATCTGTCTGGCAAGCTGGCGTACTCGAAACACCCACGCGAGCTGATGCGGCGGCGTAGCGTCATAATGCGTGCGCTTCGCAGCGAATGCGATGTCACCCAGCATATCGTCATTGGCTGCTTCGAAGAAGCGAGACATTTGGAGATGGAGCAGGGATGCTTCGCCGTCCTGAATCCAACCGCGCCGGATCATGTCGCGTACGGGGAAGTGAGCCTGCAGCCCGGCCCGAGTCTTCACCGCCGGATCCGGCTCCTTGGCATTCTGCAGGTCATAACGGCCCTGAAGGTTCAGGAAGAACTCCGGCGACGTATCGAACGCGTCGCTGAGCAGGCGCGCCATATCGGGGGTGATGCCACGCTTGCCGGACAAAAGCGGATTGAGCTGCTGCTCGGTCTGGCCAAGAATGAAGGCGAGATCGCGCTGCGACCATCCACGCGCTTCCAGCTCCATCTTGATAAACGTGCCCGGTGGCTCGATGGCTACCTGATTGCTGTTCCCCGTCATGCCACCACCCGCAGATGCTCTTCCATTGCTGTAATGACCACCGTCATGATGCCGTTCTTTTCTATGATTTTGACCACTATCGCCCATTGCGGCGAGAGCACCACGAGGTGCTCCGCCGATCCAGCGCGCGGCTTCAAGCCAAGACTCCTCCAGTTGTGCAGCGTGCGCGCATCAGGCGCTGCCCGCATGACGCTAAAGCGTTGACGCGCAGTCTGGATGACGGCGACTGGCAAGCGGCTGTCCGCTGCGGCTTCCGTCTCAATCAGCGCTAGGCGCGGGTCTGCGAACTCGATGTCCATCAGCTTCGAACATAGCCGATAATTCCGCCTTGTCAACGCGACTTAACGCAAGTAGTTAAGTTCTATTCGGGGCGAGATGGCGCTGTGTTCGCCTTAGTGCTTGGGCAGCCTGCCTATTGGCGCACATAGATGGCGGCGCACTAGCGATGGATTAGGGAGAACAGCAAGATGCCGCCAACGAGACGAACCGGGTTGATCTGAGCTACGACAAAATCACAGAATATTCAGGGATTGCGCGCCAGCACATCACCTCTGCACTCACCATTCTTTCGGTAAACGGGTGGATCGTCGTGGATCGCCAGCAAAGCGACCTCAACGAATTTGCGACGGCCAACTCATATCGGCTGCGCTATCTAGAACCATACCGCCACGCGGGGACAAGAGGCCGGGCAGAAATTGACGCTCGGACTCGGGCCTTACGAGAGATGATTTCATAAAGGGCCAAGGACGCTGCGACTATCGAAGGCGATATGAAACAGAATTGCTAGTTGGGTTTCAGCAGCGTCCGCAAAAGCCAATGACCGCTTTTCCCTTCCACGGTCTGAAACCGGACCGACTGGATGCGGCCCAAGGCGCCAGTCAGCAGCGCGCATTTTGCAGCCAGTGGAATCACTTGGCGCCGCAGAAATGCGCTAAGACAAATAGATGGAGCGGGATGCCCAGTTCAATTTGAATGTATTCGCTCTAGTCGGGAGGGCGATAGGCCAGAACCCCGGTCGGCTTGCTCAGGCTCTGCAAGGAGCCAGGTGTTGCGCCGCCGATCCAGCCCAGCACCGAGCGGGCGAGTTCCGCGCCGGCCAGCCGGAAGTTCTCGTTGACCACCAGCAATTCCCGGCGGAACAGATGCAGCAGGTCGGACGACTGCTTGGACACCACGTCGACGTCCCGGCCGAGCTTGAGGCCGGCGTCCTCGATGCCGGCGACGATGGCGAGTGTCGCGGCAGCGGCACTGCTGACGAAACCGTCCGGCCTGACATCGCGGCGCATCAGCTGCGCGGTCCTCATCCTGATCTGCTCGATCGAATGGTCGACCGAAACGGTGTTGAACGGGATCTCGCTGGCGCCGACCTCGCTCAGCGCATCGGTGAAGCCGCTCAGCGTATGACTGTGGTAGGTCAGCTCGACTGGGGGCGCCAGCAGAGCCAGCCTGCGGCGGCCGATGCCGGCCAGGTGGCGCACAGCCTCGGTCGCGAACGCGTAGTTGTCGAAATCATGATAGGGGTGGATCAGCCCCATATCGGTGCGGCCATGCGTGGCAAAGGGGATGCCACGCTCGAGCATGTAACGGGCCCTGGGGTCGTTCGGCTGCGTGCGCGAAATGATGACGCCGTCGGCGGAGCCGGTTTCCACCAGATAGCGTATCGGGTCCAGGGGGTCCTGCGAACGTGAGTAGGGCGTGACGATCAGGTGATAGGGTGTGTCGGCGATGACTTCCGAGACGCCGTAGATGATATCCGAGACAAAACTCATGATCTCGCGCTCGGTGTTGAGCACGAGGCTGATGACATTGGTCTTGCCGGTCCGCAGGCGCACACCGGCACGGTTGGGGCGGTAACCGATCTGCCTGGCGACGAGCTGGACGCGTCGCCTGGTTTCGGCGCCGATCTCGGGCGCGTCCTTCAGGGCCCGCGACACGGTGGTGACGCCCAGCCCGGTCATGAAGGCAAGCGTCTTCAACGTCGGCCGGCCCTGTGCCGACGCCTCGTCGTCCTTTTCCGTCTGATGTCTGTCCATTCGTCCCGCCCGTCAGGCGCATAGCAGTTGCCGTGCAGGCCGGCAATCGGCGGATCGCGGCTCGCCCGCGACTCCGCCTGATGAACACTCTATATACTGAAACGTTACAGATTGTCACTTGCCGTCGCCCAGCGGTTGGTGGCAGGTTCTTTGCACGGAGCGACGCTCCATTCGACGCAAGGTCGCTGGACGTTGCAGGGCGTGCTCGCGCAACGAGATTCGCCGAATTTCACGCTTTGCAGCGCCATTTTTGCAGTGCAACCTACCTGCTGCGGTGCAGCAAGTAGGTTGCAATGAGCGAATTTGTTCGCGCCTCAAAAAAATATTGGACCGCGTTCCATTCGGGGGTTGCACGCCCTACGCAATTGCCGTATCGAAAATCTGTAACGTTTCAGATTCTGGGAGGAGCCGAAATGCGATACCAATTCATGACCGCTGCGTTGGCGGTGACAACCGCGCTGCCATTCGCCGGCCCGGCGGCAGCGACGGATCTGGAAGTCACCCATTGGTGGACTTCGGGCGGCGAGGCGGCGGCGGTCGCCGAATTCGCCAAGGCGTTCGACGCGACAGGCAATCGTTGGGTCGACGGCGCTATCGCCGGTTCCGGCGGTACGGCACGGCCGATCATGATCAGCCGCATCACTGGCGGCGACCCCATGGGCGCCACCCAGTTCAACCACGGAAGGCAAGCGGAAGAATTGGTGCAGGCCGGTCTGATGCGCGATTTGACCGAACTGGCCACCAGGGACAAGTGGGCGGAAATCGTTCAGCCGAAGAGCCTGCTCGACGGCTGTACCCTCGACGGCAAGATCTATTGCGTGCCGGTCAACATTCACTCCTGGCAGTGGCTGTGGCTGTCGAACGCGGCCTTCGAAAAGGCCGGTGTGCCGGTGCCGAAGAATTGGAATGAATATGTCGCAGCCGCCCCTGCGCTGGAGAAGGCAGGCATCATACCGCTGGCGGTCGGCGGGCAGCCCTGGCAATCCTCCGGGGCATTTGACGTGCTGCTCACGGCGGTCGGTGGCACCGACGCTTTCTTGAAGGTCTATCGCGACAAGGATGCGGAATTCGCCGCCGGGCCCGAAGTCGCCAAGGTGTTCAAGGCTGCGGACGATGCCCGCAAGATGGCGAAGAACACCAATGTGCAGGACTGGAACCAGGCCACCAATCTCGTCATCTCCGGCAAGGCCGGCGGCCAGATCATGGGCGACTGGGCGCAGGGCGAGTTCCAGGTTGCCGGCCAGACCGCCGGCAAGGACTACACGTGCCTTCCCGGCCTTGGCCTGAACGAGGTCATCGCCACCGGCGGCGACGCCTTCTACTTCCCGCTGCTGCAGGACGCTGAAAAGTCCAAGGCGCAGGAAGCGCTGGCCAAAACGCTGCTCGATCCCAAGACCCAGGTCGCCTTCAACCTCAAGAAGGGTTCGCTGCCGGTGCGCGGCGATATCGACCTCAAGGCTGCGAACGACTGCATGAAGAAAGGGCTCGAGATCCTGGCCAAAGGCAGCGTCATGCCCTGGACGGACCAGCTGCTGTCGCAGGATACCCAAAAGCAGAAGGAGGACCTTTTCTCCGAGTTCTTCGCCAAGCCGGACATGACTGTGGAAGAGGCGCAAAAGCGCTTCGCCGACATCGTCGCCTCAGCGGACTGACGATCGACGAACCGCTCGCTCCCGGCCCGCCGCGGGGCCGGGAGCTCCGGGTCAAGGCCATGACCCTTCGGCCTTGACCCTTCCGCCCTGACCCTTCGGCCTTACCCGATCCAGCCCGGCTGTGCAGATGAGCAAGAGCGAACGCCCCAACCAACTCTTCCGCAACCTTAACGCCAAGGTCGCCTCTATTCCGATGGTCCTCACCGCACTGGTGATCTTCGTCGGCGGCAGCGCCTGGACGGTGCTCTATTCCTTCACCAATTCAAAACTGCTGCCGCGGCTGAACTTCGTCGGGCTCGACCAGTATTATCGTCTGTGGTCGACGCCGCGTTGGCTGGTCTCGATCGAGAACCTCCTGGTCTACGGTGTGCTGTCGCTGGTGTTCTCTCTGGTCATCGGCTTCATACTGGCGGCGCTGCTCGACCAGAAGATCCGCTTCGAGGACACGTTCCGCACCATCTTCCTCTACCCCTTCGCGCTGTCCTTCATCGTCACCGGTCTGGTCTGGCAGTGGCTGCTCAACCCGGAGTTCGGAATCCAGGGGGTGGTGCGCGGCCTCGGCTGGGAAAGCTTCAGCTTCGATCCGCTCTACAATTCCGACATCGTCATCTACGGCATCCTGATCGCCGCGCTCTGGCAAGGCACCGGGCTGATCATGTGCCTGATGCTGGCGGGCCTGCGCGGCATCGACGAGGATATCTGGAAGGCCGCGCGGGTGGACGGGATACCGACCCTAAAAACCTATCTCTTCATCATCATTCCGATGATGCGACCGGTCTTTATCACCGCGCTGGTCATCATCGCCGCCGGTATCGTCAAGGTCTATGACCTGGTCGTCGCCCAGACCAGCGGCGGTCCCGGCATCGCCTCCGAAGTGCCGGCCAAATATGTCTATGACTACATGTTCTTCGCCCAGAACCTCGGCCAGGGTTTTGCTGCCTCGACCATGATGCTGCTGTCGGTGGTGGTCGTCATCGTTCCCTGGGCCTATCTCGAATTCGGAGGCAAGAAGCGTGGCTGATCTTGCCGTTCCCCTGCCTGCCACTACGGGCTCTATCGGGCTTGAGGCATCCGGGCCGCGAGGGCCCAAGCCGCGGCATGTGTTCTCGCGCCGCAACATCTTCCTCTATGGCACGCTCATCGTGGTGGCGCTCTATTATCTGCTACCGCTCTATGTGATGGTGGTGACGTCGCTCAAGGGCATGCCGGAGATACGCCTCGGCAATATCTTCTCACCGCCGCTCGAGATCACCTTCGAGCCTTGGGTGAAGGCCTGGTCCAGCGCCTGCACCGGCCTCAACTGCGACGGGCTCTCGCGCGGCTTCTGGAACTCGGTGCGCATCACCGTTCCGTCGGTCATCCTGTCGATCGCCATCGCTTCGGTGAACGGCTACGCGCTCGCCAACTGGCGCTTCAAGGGCGCCGACACTTTCTTCGTGATCCTGATCGTCGGCGCCTTCATCCCCTATCAGGTGATGATCTATCCGATCGTCATCATCCTGCGCGAAATCGGCCTCTACGGCAGCCTGAGCGGCCTGGTGATCGTCCATTCCATTTTCGGCATGCCGATCCTGACGCTGTTGTTCCGAAATTACTTCTCTTCGATGCCGGAGGAACTGTTCCGGGCGGCGCGCGTCGACGGCGCCGGCTTCTGGGGCATCTATTTCCGCATCATGCTGCCGATGTCGCTGCCGATCTTCGTCGTCGCCATCATCCTGCAGGTGACCGGCATCTGGAACGACTTCCTGTTCGGCGTCGTCTACACCCGCCCCGACACCTATCCGATGACGGTGCAGCTCAACAACATCGTCAACTCGGTGCAAGGCGTGAAGGAATACAACGTCAACATGGCCGCCACCATCCTGACCGGCCTGGTACCGCTCGTCGTCTACTTCGTTTCCGGCAAGCTTTTCGTGCGTGGCATCGCCGCCGGCGCGGTGAAAGGATGATGATGACAAGGCTCGAAAATCCCAGCGTTTCAATCCAGGACCTGTCGCTGAATTTCGGCGCAGTTTCGGTGCTGGAAACGCTCAACATCGATGTCGCCGAGGGCGAGTTCATCGTGCTGCTCGGGCCGTCCGGCTGCGGCAAGTCGACCTTGCTCAACTGCATCGCCGGACTGCTCGACGTTTCGGACGGCCGCATCTTCATCAAGGGCAAGAACGTCACCTGGGAGGAGCCCAAGGACCGTGGCATCGGCATGGTGTTCCAGTCCTATGCGCTCTACCCGCAGATGACTGTCGAAAAGAACCTGTCCTTCGGGCTGCGCGTTGCCGGCATCCCCAGGGACGAAATCGCCAAGCGCATCGCGCGGGCCGCCGAGATCCTGCAGATCGAGCCATTGCTGCAGCGCAAGCCGTCGGCGCTTTCGGGCGGCCAGCGCCAGCGTGTGGCGATCGGGCGGGCGCTGGTGCGCGACGTCGACGTCTTCCTGTTCGACGAGCCGCTTTCCAATCTCGACGCCAAGCTGCGCGCGGAGCTGCGTGTCGAGATAAAACTGCTGCACAGCAAGCTGCAGAACACGATGATCTATGTCACCCACGACCAGATCGAGGCGATGACGCTGGCCGACCGCATCGCGGTGATGAAGGGCGGCGTCATCCAGCAGCTCGACGCACCGCAGACCATCTACAACCGCCCGGTCAACCGTTTCGTCGCCGGCTTCCTCGGCTCGCCGGCGATGAATTTCCTCGATGGCCGGCTGGAGAAAAATGATGGCACCTGGCACTTCGTCGCCGAGGATGTGCGGATCCCGCTCGCCACCTACGCTTTCGAAAAGGAGCCCGTGCCGGGGGCGGCCGTGTTCGGTATCCGGCCCGAGCATGTCGCGTTCAACAGCGGCTCCGGATGGCCGTTCACAGCCACGGCAAATGTCGTCGTCGTCGAACCCATGGGGTCCGACACGCTGGTCTGGCTGAAGCTCGGAAATCAGAATTTCACGGTTAGGGTGACATCCGAGCGCACGCCAAACAATGCCGACACGGTGAGCATCGGTTTTGACCCGATGCGCGCTTCGCTGTTCGACGCCGCAACCGGCGCCCGCCTGTAACTCCCCAGAATTTCACCTCAAGCCCATCCATCCCCCAGAGAACGGAGAGACGATGAACTGGTCATTCCAACTTTACAGCGCCCGCAATTTCCAACCTTGGGAAGCGGTGCTCAAGATGCTGGGCGAGCTCGGCTATGCGCAAGTCGAAGGGTTCGGCGGCGTCTATGACGACCCCAAGGCGTTTCGTGCCGAACTCGACAAGAACGGGCTCGCCATGCCGACCGGCCATTTCTCGATCGATGCGCTCGAGAACGATTTTGACGGCGTGCGCAAAATCGCCGACGCGCTCGGCATCACGCTGCTCATCTGCCCCTATCTGGTCGCCGAGAGCAGGCCGACCGACGCGGCCGGCTGGCGCGGCTTCGGCGCACGCCTGGCCAAGGTCGGCGAGACGGCTGAGAAAGCCGGCTACGGCTTTGCCTGGCACAATCATGATTTCGAGTTCAAAAAGCTTGCCGATGGTTCGGTGCCGCAGGACCATATCCTGACGGCAGCGCCCGACATCGGCTGGGAGATGGACGTCGCCTGGGTGGTGCGCGGCGGCGACGATCCGCTGCCCTGGATCGAGAAATATGGCAAACGCATCGCCGCCGTCCATGTCAAGGACATCGCCAAGCCAGGCGAGGGTCTCGACGAGGACGGCTGGTCGGATGTCGGCCACGGCACGATCGACTGGGCCGGTCTGATCAAGGCGCTGCGCGCCAAGAGCGCCGCCAAATACTACGTCATGGAACAGGACAACCCCAACGACATCGAGCGCTTCGCCCGCCGCTCGATCGCAGCCGCCAAGACCTATTAGGAGCAAACCAGCATGGCAAAAAAACTTGGGATCGGCGTCATCGGCTGCGGCAACATTTCAAAGGCGTATTTCTCGTTCGCGCCGCTGTTTCGCGGCATCGAGATGCGCGCCTGCGCGGATATCAACATGGATGCGGCCAAGGCGCGGGCGAAGGAGTTCAAGCTGCGCGCCGAGACAGTCGAAGGGCTGCTCAAGGCTGGCGATATCGACATCATCGTCAACCTCACCGTTCCGGCGGTGCACTACGAGGTGTCGAAACAGATCCTCGATGCCGGCAAGCACGTCTATTCGGAAAAGCCATTCGTGCTGTCGGTCAAGGAAGGGCTCGACCTGAAGAAGATGGCCGAGAGAGATGGACTGCGCATCGGCTCGGCTCCCGACACTTTCCTCGGCGGCGCGCACCAGCTTGTCCGCAACCTGATCGATACTGGAAAGCTCGGCAAGATCACCAGCGGCACATGCCACGTGATGAACCATGGGATGGAGCATTGGCACCCCAATCCGGACTTCTTCTTCCAGCCTGGCGCTGGCCCGGTGCTCGATATCGGACCCTACTACATCACCAATTTGATCCAGCTGATCGGGCCGGTAAAGCAGGTGGCGGCGTTCGCTTCGATCCCGACGACGGAGCGTACCATCTCGTCCAAGCCTCGCGCGGGCGAAAAAGTCCTGGTCGCCACGCCGACGACGATCCACGGCGTGATGGAGTTCGAGAATGGCGCCGTGGTGACGCTCAATACCAGCTGGGACGTTTGGAGCCATGGCCATGCGCCGATGGAACTCTACGGCGAGTTGGGCACGGTGTTTTTGCCGGATCCGAATTTCTTCGGCGGTGACGTTTGCATCACCGATGCCGCCAAGCCGGTCAAGAAGCTGCCGAAGTGGAAGCATCCGTTCGGCGTGGCCAACCAGATGCATTCGCACGGCATGATGGCTAACTATCGCACCGCCGGTCTCGCCGACATGGCGCTGGCGATCACGGAAGGCCGGCCGCATCGGTGCTCGATGGAACTTGCGCTGCATGCCGTGGACGTGATGACCGGCATGTTGCGGTCGGGCGCGAGCGGAAAGTTCGTTGCCATGCAGACCACCTGCGAACGGCCTGCGGCACTGGGCGTCAAGGACGCGGAAGGGCTGTTGGCGAAGAAGAAAGGGCTCTTGGCAAAGAAGAAATAGGCGTAAGAGGCTGTTTGGAAACTCTCCTCCAGCGGCCATCTGATGGCGTTTTCTGCGCTTACCTACAGCGCCGCGCGTCCTTTGGACGCGCAAAGGACGCTGTAGCACTTTTGATTTTGCGCATGATCCTCTCCGAAAATCCGTCCGATTTTCGGGGTCATGCGGGCTCACGGACCCAAATGTCCGCTCCGCTCCGGTTCTCGAAACCACCACCATATGACTCGCCGGAGCGACTTTCCAAACAGCCTCTAAGCGCTTCAGTGATTGCGACACGTGCTGTTTTCCGTCGACCCCTCTCCCCATGAAAAAGGGGAGAGGCTAAGGGTGAGGGCAGAGCCGACTCACCTTTTCGCGGTGGCACTGCCGGGCTCGCTTTTGCTTTGAGGATCTCCCATGCCCTATGTCCCCGCCGAAAACCGCTACGAGAAAATGGTCTATAATCGCTGCGGGCGATCCGGCCTGAAATTGCCGGCGATCTCGCTCGGCCTCTGGCACAATTTCGGTGACGACACACCGCACCGGACCAAGCAGGCGATCGCGCGCAAGGCCTTCGATCTCGGCATCACGCATTTCGACCTCGCCAACAATTACGGCCCGCCGCCCGGTTCGGCGGAGACGGCTTTTGGCGAAATCCTGCGGACAGATTTCTCCTCCTATCGCGACGAGCTGATCATCTCGACCAAGGCCGGTTATGAGATGTGGGCCGGACCCTATGGCGAATGGGGCGGGCGCAAATATGTGCTGGCCAGCCTCGACCAGAGCCTGAAGCGGATGGGGCTCGACTATGTCGACATCTTCTATTCGCACCGCTTCGACCCTGATACTCCGCTGGAAGAAACGATGGGCGCCCTCGATCACGCGGTGCGCTCGGGTAAGGCGCTTTATGCCGGCATCTCCTCCTACAATTCGCAGCGCACGCGCGAGGCCGCCGACATTTTGAAGCAGCTCGGCACGCCTTGCATCATCCATCAGCCGAGCTATTCGATGCTCAACCGCTGGGTCGAGGACGATGGTCTGCTCGACACGCTGGAGGGGCTCGGCGTCGGCTCGATCGTGTTCACGCCGCTGGCGCAAGGCATGCTGACCGACAAATATCTCGGCGGCATCCCGGAGGGCAGCCGCGCCAGCCAAGGCAAGTCGCTGAGGCCGGCCTTCATCAACGACAAGACCATCGCCAACATCAAGGCGCTGAACGCGATTGCCAGCCGACGCGGGCAGACGCTGGCGCAGATGGCGCTGGCCTGGGTGCTGCGCAAGGGCCGGGTGACCTCGGCGCTGATCGGCGCCAGCCGACCGGAACAGGTCGAGGATTGCGTCGGCGCGCTGAAGGCGCTCGACTTCAGCGATGCCGAGCTCGCCGATATCGACACCTACGCGCGCGAAGCCGATATCAATCTGTGGGCCGCCCCCGCCGAGCGCAAGGGTCCGCCACGGAAGTGATCCGCCACGGAAGTGATTGGCAGCGCATAGCCGAACAGGTACGGCGGGAACTGCTCCCGCCGTTTTTTTACTCGGCCGCCAATGTCTGCTTCGAAATTTGGGCCTGCCCGGAGTTGGCCGGCTTCTGGGCCATGCAGACACAGAAACAGTAGCAAAAAGGCCGGTTCGTCGCTATCTGGAGAGAACTGGAGCCGCTTGCAGTGCAACCGGCGCAATACGGGTTGGAAACAGGATCATGGCGGCAAGGGATGTGCTGACGAAAAACCAGCTGTGCGTGCTCGAGAAACTCGAGGCCGCCAGCGGGCCGCTTAGCGCCTATACATTGCTCGACCAGCTTCGCGATCGGGGTTTTCGAGCACCGCTGCAAGTCTATCGCGCGCTCGACACGCTGGTGAAGTCCGGCTTCGTGCACCGGCTCGAAAGCCTCAATTCCTTTGTCGCCTGCGCCGAGCCGCACGACCACAGCCATTCGATGACCGCCTTTGCCATCTGCGACACATGCGGGCAGGTGACCGAATTTTCCGACCATGATGTCGGACACCGGCTCGACGAATGGGTACGCTCGACCGGCTTCGCCGCCAAGAAGGCGGTGATCGAGTTCCGCGGCACCTGTGCGAAATGCCTGACCGAGGCGGCTTAAGGTGTATTGATATTCAGGTGATGCCGGCCTGCAAATGGCGGCTTCCTGCGCTTCCGGTGCTCACGTACCCAAAGGTACGCTCCGCTCCGGTTCTCGGAAGCCACCATTTTCGACTCGGCCTGACCTGAATCTCAACACACCTTGGTTTGGGCGCATCAATGAGCCTCTTCTCAATTGTCGGCGTGCGCTGGCGTCGAGGCGGCTTAGATCGGGAAAGCCTGAGGGCAAAGCTCTAAGACAGGGCAAGTAAGCGGATCGGTCCTCGAGGCCTCGCTGGGTGCCAATGACTGCACTAGGAAACGGGGACGGCACCTAGGAAACGGGCCTTCTTGAGGTATGCCGGATGTGCAGGATCTCGATTGCATCGGCACGGGCGCGGTAGAAAACCTTGTAGGGATAGTGACCTATGAAGAGAACGCGAACGTCAGGGATGTCGGTCGCGTGGCCACTTTCCGGAAATTCGGCAAGTCGCGAAATCCCAGCCTGGATCCGGGAAATGACTGAATAGGCGCCCTGAGGTGACCGCTCTTCGAGGTAATTGAAAATCGCCTCGCGTTCGGCAAAGGCTTGCCGCGTGAATCGGACCTTCATCGCCTGCGGCGAATGTCGGCGGCTCGAACCGTATCCTCATCTACGAAAGTGCCGTGATCGGCCTCTGCGAGTCCTGCTGTCACGGCGCGGCGCTCTGTTTCCGACGTGGCATACAGACCCGTTCGGCGCGCCTCGATGACGCGGGCATAGTCGGCTAGCTCCTCTTGGTCTTCGCGAGGCCAAGCTGCCGCATGCTTTACCAGATTCTCAAGTGTCTTGGTGATCATGGGGGCAATATAGCACACGGCTGCTTGTCGTGAACCTTGAACCGAAAAATGGCACACAAGCTGAGGGAAGGGAGTCACCAGATACTGCCTTCCTAAACGGGAAGTCGATAGCAGGCCCGAACTAATGCGCCTCTTCCCAATTGTCGGCGGCGCGGGCGTCGACGTGCAGCGGCACCGACATCGACACCGCTGGCATCGCGGCGTTCTCCATCACATGGCGCACGACGGGGATCGTCGCCTCGACCTCCGCTTCGGCCGTCTCGAAGACCAGTTCGTCATGCACTTGCAGCAGCATGCGGGCGGAGAGCTTCGCCTTTTCCAGCGCTTCGTCCATGCGTATCATGGCGCGGCGGATGATGTCGGCCGCGGTGCCCTGCAGCCGGGCATTGATCGAGGCGCGCTCGTTGAAGGCACGGACTGACGGGTTTGACGACCGTATCTCCGGATAGTGGATGCGGCGGCCGAAGATCGTTTCGACATAGCCGTATTCGCGGGCATAGGCCTTGGTCGCGTCGATATAATCGCGGATGCCGGGGAAGCGTTCGAAGTATTTCTTGATATAGGCGCCGGCCTCTTCGCGCGGGATCGACAGCTGGTTGGCCAGGCCAAAGGCGGAAATGCCGTAGATGATGCCAAAATTGATCGCCTTGGCGCGGCGGCGAATCTCCGCGGGCATGCCCTCGACCGGCACGTTGAACATCTCCGACGCGGTGATGGCGTGGATGTCAGCGCCGTCGGCAAACGCCTGCTTGAGCTGCGGGATCTCGGCGACATGGGCGAGCACGCGCAACTCGATCTGGCTGTAGTCGGCGGAAACCAGCTTGTTGCCCTTGTCGGCGATGAAAGCCGTCCTGATCTTTCGCCCCTCGACGGTGCGTACCGGAATGTTCTGCAAATTGGGATCGGAGGACGACAGCCGGCCCGTAGTCGTCGCGGCAAGCGCGTATGAGGTGTGGACGCGCTTCGTATCGGGATGGACGAAACCGGGCAGCGCATCGGTATAAGTCGATTTCAATTTGGTCAGCTGGCGCCAGTCGACGATCTTGCGCGGCAGCTCGTGGCCCTCGGCGGCGAGGTCCTCGAGGAGCTGAGCCGAGGTCGACCATTGGCCGGTCTTGGTCTTGGAGCCCCCCGGCAGGCCCATCCTGCCGAACAAGATGTCGCCGAGCTGTTTTGGCGAGCCGATATTGATGCGCTCGCCAACAAGCTGATAGATTTCATCCTCCAGCCGCGCGGCGCCCTGTGCCAGTTCGCCGGAGAGCCGTGACAGGATCTGCCGGTCGACGGAGATGCCGCGCTGCTCCATCCTTGCCAGAACCGGCACCAGCGGCCGTTCCAGCCGCTCGTAGACCGAGACCAGGCCCTTGGCGGCAAGCCGTGGCTTCAGCACCCGCCAGAGCCGGAGCGTCACATCGGCATGCTCCGCGGCATAAGCCGTTGCCTTGTCGATATCGACCTGGTCGAAGCCGACGAAGCTTCTTCCAGAGCCGGCCAGCTCCTTGAGAGTGATGGTCGAGTGGCCGAGCCACTTTTCCGACAGAGCCGCCATGCTGTGGCCGCCGGACGTGCCTGCATCGAGCACGTAGGAAATCAGCATGGTGTCGTCGAAGGGGGCGACATCGATGCCGTGGCGGCTCATGACGACGAGGTCGTATTTCAGCTCCTGCACGATTTTGAGAACCGACTTGTCCTCCAGCAACGGCTTCAGGATGCCAAGCGCCTCACGGATCGGGATCTGGTTTTCGACCATTCCGCCGCCGAGCAGGTCGCCGTTGCCGCTTTTATGAGCGAGCGGCACATAGGCGGCGCGACCGGGCGCGGTGGCTATGGACAGGCCGATCAGCTCGGCCCGCATCGGATCGGCTGACGTGGTCTCGGTGTCGAAGGCGACGATGCCGGTCTCCATCGCCTCGGCCACCCATGCCTTCAGCACTGCTGTGTCGCGGATGCAGACGTAGGCGCTGGTGTCGATCTTGCTGGCGGTGGCGTCCTCGAAGCGAAGCGCCGAGAGCAGCGAAGGGGTGTCGCCTTCCTTGGGTTCCACCTTGACGGTGGCCGGCACCGCTTCCCCGGCTTCGTCTGTCACTGTGCCTGCCGCTCTTTCGGCGGCTGCCGGCACCCCAAACCCGACATCGGGACCATGCGCGGTGTCGGCGCGCTCGATAATGACGGGAACGGCCTTGACATCAGCCGCTTCCGTTCCGGTCGCTTCCGCCACGCGGCGGGTCAGCGAGGAGAATTCCATCGTCTTGAGGAAGCCGATCAGCTTTGGTCCGTCGGGCGGATGCAATACGAAATCGTCGAGTCCGCTGATCCCCGGCACGTCGTTCTTCAGCGTCACCAGTTCACGCGAAATGCGCGCCTTGTCGGCGTTGGCAATGATCGATTCGCGCCGTTTGTCCTGCTTGATCTCGCCGGCGCGGGCGAGCAGCGTATCGAGATCGCCGAACTGTTCCAGCAATTGCGCCGCGGTCTTCGGCCCGATGCCGGGCACGCCCGGCACATTGTCGACCGAATCGCCGGTCAGCGCCTGCAGGTCGATCATTTTTTCCGGCGGCACGCCCCATTTCTCGATCACCTCGGGAACGCCGATCTGGCGGTCCTTCATCGGGTCGTACATGGCGACCGAAGGGCCGACCAGTTGCATCAGATCCTTGTCGGAGGAAATGATGGTGGTGTCGCCGCCGGCTTCGCAGGCAAGCCGGCAATAGGTGGCGATCAGGTCGTCGGCCTCGTAGCCTTCTGTCTCGAGGCAGGGCAGGTTGAAGGCCCTGGTCGCCTGGCGGATCAGGCCGAACTGCGGGATCAGATCTTCCGGCGGCGCCGAGCGGTTGGCCTTGTATTCGGGGTAGAGGTCGTTGCGGAAGGTTTTCGACGAATAGTCGAAGATGACGGCGAAATGCGTCGGCACGATGCCGACATCGGTATTGCGGGCGTCCTGCGTCAGCTTCCACACCATGTTGCAGAAGCCGAGCACGGCACTGGTCGGCAGCCCGTCGGATTTGCGGGTTAGCGGCGGTAGCGCGTGATAGGCACGGAAGATGTAGCCGGAGCCGTCGACAAGGAAGAGATGATCGCCTTTTTTCATGGGACGAAGGGATAGCGCGGCGGGGCGTCGTGGTCCATGCCAAAGGCGGTCTCAATCACCGGTTCCGGCAACATCCCTGACAAGTCGAGCCGATCACGGGTATGTTACGAAAGTGTAATCTTCGTGCCCTTGAATCGCCACGTTCGGAGACACAGATAAACGCCATCGGCATTTTTCGCCGAGGTCCGGAGCAAGGCCCGTCCCCCGCCTATCCCGGACACTTGCGGCAGCCTATCCCCCTCTCCGGGCTGCCGCATCGTTTCGAGTAAAGGCCGCCGTGGTTTCCCCTCCACCACGGCGGCATTTTTTTGCTCTTTGGAGCCCGTGGTCCAACGACCGTCGGCTTTTCGTTTCTGCCTCGCAGCTTTAGGGTTGCCGCTCAGAATCGAAAGGCCTGATAAAAATGTCCAGAATTTCTCCCGTCCTCGACCGCCTCGACAACAACCTCGACGAGAGCCTGGAGCGCCTGTTCGGCCTGCTCAGGATCAAGTCGATCTCGACCGACCCGACCTATGCCGCAGACTGCCGCAAGGCGGCGGAATGGCTGGTGGCGGAGCTCAAACTGATCGGCTTCGACGCCAGCGTGCGCGACACGCCAGGCCATCCGATGGTGGTGGCGCACCATGACGGGCCGGCGGGCGCACCGCATGTCCTGTTCTATGGCCATTACGACGTGCAGCCGGTCGACCCGATCGAGCTGTGGGAAAGCGATCCGTTCGCGCCTTCGGTGAAGGAGATCGAGCCCAGCCATCAGGTGATCACGGGACGTGGTTCGGCCGACGACAAGGGGCAACTGATGACCTTCGTCGAGGCTTGCCGCGCCTGGAAGCAAGTGCATGGCGGGCTGCCGTGCCGCATCACGATCCTGTTCGAAGGCGAGGAGGAGTCCGGCTCGCCATCGCTGAAGCCGTTCCTCGAGGCAAATGCGGCCGAACTCAAGGCCGACTTTGCGCTTGTCTGCGACACCGGCATGTGGGACCGCGATACGCCGTCCATCTGCGTCGCGCTGCGCGGGCTGGTCGGCGAGGAGATCACGGTGAAGGCCGCCGACCGCGACTTGCATTCCGGTCTCTATGGCGGTGCTGCCGCCAATCCAATCCGCATCCTGGCCGGGATACTGGCCGACATCCACGACCAGAACGGTCGCGTCACCATTCCCGGTTTCTATGACGGCGTCGAGGAGACGCCTTCGCAGATCCTGAAGTCATGGGAGGCGCTCGGCGAAACCGCCGAGACGTTCCTCGGACCTGTCGGCCTGTCGATCCCATCCGGCGAAAAGGGCCGCTCAGTGCTCGAACTCACCTGGGCGCGGCCGACGGCCGAGTTCAACGGCATTACCGGCGGCTATACCGGCAAGGGGTTCAAGACGGTGATCGCGGCGGAAGCCTCGGCAAAAGTGTCCTTCCGCCTCGTCCACAAGCAGAATCCCCAGAAGATCCGAGCCGCTTTCCAGGCCTTCGTCAGGGAGCGCATCCCTGCCGACTGCTCAGTCGATTTCCACCCGCATGGCGGCTCGCCGGCGATCCAGCTTTCCTACGACTCGCCGTTTCTCGCCAAGGCCAAGGACGCGCTGTCCGACGAATGGCCGAAACCGGCGGTGATGACGGGAAGCGGCGGCTCGATTCCGGTGGTCGGCGATTTCCAGACCTATCTCGGCATCGAATCGTTGCTGGTCGGTTTCGGGCTCGACGATGACCGCATCCATTCGCCGAACGAGAAATACGAGATGAGTTCCTTCCACAAGGGACAACGCTCCTGGGCGCGCATTCTCGATGCGCTGACACGCTGACAGGGCAAGATTTCAACTTTCTGTTGATTTTTCATCGGATCGCGGCAAGGACGGGCTAAAGCGCGTCGCGTTTGACCTGCCTGATGCGACGCGCTTTAGGGTTGTTGTTTTATGCATGTCGTTATCGCAAAACCGCTGCACACTTTTGCGCGACATGCATTAGAGCGACGTGCGTCCAGTCGCGACCGGAGAAGACGATGAGCGATATCCGCTTCCATAAGAACGACCTACCGGGGCTCTTGCACTACGACGTCGGGGCGGTCGCCATCGACACGGAGACGCTGGGACTCAATCCGCATCGCGACCGGCTTTGCGTGGTGCAGATCTCGCCGGGCGACGGTTCCGCCGACGTCATCCAGATCGCGCCCGGCCAGAAGAAGGCGCCAAACCTCGTCAGCCTGCTCAAGAACCGCAGCATAACCAAGCTGTTCCATTTCGGCCGTTTCGATCTCGCCGTGCTCTACAACGCCTTCGGCGTCATGCCGGAGCCGGTGTTCTGCACCAAGATCGCCTCGCGGCTTACCCGAACCTACACCGACCGGCACGGGCTGAAGGACATCTGCTTTGAGCTTCTCGGCGTCAGCCTTTCGAAGGCGCAGCAATCGTCGGACTGGGCGGCGGAAACGCTGTCGCCCGAACAACTCGAATACGCCGCCTCAGACGTGCTCTATCTGCACCAGCTGCGCGATGTTCTGACAGCGCGGCTGGCGCGCGACAACCGGAGCAAGGAGGCCGAGGCCTGCTTCCGCTTCCTGCCGACGCGTGCGAAACTCGACCTGATGGGCTGGGATGAGGCAGACATCTTCGCCCACAGCTAAGGTGGAACCAGGTGTTCACCGCGATGTTCTGTCGGTCATGGAGTGGATGAAATGGCTGCCAGAAAACCAATCGACACAGCGCCCAAGGATGGCTCCAAGGTCACCGTCTACTGGAAGGACAGCGACGGCGTGATAAACGAATCCATCGCGCAGTACCGGTCGCTAGAGAGGCTGAAAGCGGCCGGCGGCGACTGGGACGAGAACGACACCGGCTGGTGGGCCTATACCGACGGTCATACGCAAAGGAAGATCGAACCGATCAGCTGGCGGCCTGCATCCGGGGATGACGACGACGAATGACGCCGCTGGCGGCGCCGGCTCCTTTCCAATAGTTTGGACCTGTTGCAATCGGAGGTCGATTCGGAGCTTTCTGCTCCACGGCCGTTCGCTCAGGAGGGATATGCAATGGGTACTGAGAGCCTGCTTGTCTTCATCATCATCGGCGCCATTGCCGGTTGGCTCGCCGGCCTGATGGTCAAGGGGTTCGGCCTCGGCCTTGTCGGCAATATCGCCGTCGGCATTGTCGGTGCCTTCATCGCCGGCTGGCTCTTCCCAACGCTGGGGTTCGCCATAGGCGGTGGCATATTTGCCTCCATCGTCCACGCCACGATCGGCGCGGTCATCCTGCTCGTGCTGATCAAGCTGGTGAAGCAGGCCTGATCCTCGAAGCACATCAAGGGCGCGCCATGAAACAGAACATGCTCTATCTCATCATCGGCGCGCTCGTCGTGGTGGTCATCGCGCTCGGCGTCTATGTCTATCGCGAGCAAACCAGGCCGAAGGGCGTGGAACTCAAGATCGACGAAAAAGGCATTTCGATCCAGCAGAACTGAGCGCGCCGGGTTGGCGCGGCAAAGGTGCCGACGATCTATCCCATCAGGCCGAAAATCGACGATAAGGCAGGGGCCGCTCCATCCTTCGATGCACCCGGAGAGAAGCCAAGCTGGATATGGAATGAGAGTGACGTATCGATATATTCGCGGTATGATCTTGGTACAGGGAGTTTGGGGCCAACCCACCTACTATTAGGAGGTTGCCATGAGGCACCAAACACTGGACCAACTGCATACGGTGGCAAAGGTACACAGAGACCCAACACCTCCTGCAATGGACCGAACCCAGCGTCTCGAACGTTGGTCAAAACTTCTTGAACGGCAGCCCAACCGACTCCTCACCGCACTTATCGGGACCGAATATCGTTCGTCACCCGAGCGCGAAATTATGCGTGGCGAAGGCTCGCCAATATCGGTTGCCTTCGAGGATTCGATCCTGCGCGATGAGGGGCTGAAAGACGATACTTATGGCGAAGCAAAGCGTTTCTTCGAATTGACCGACAATGAGCTCCACGAAATTGTCTGCTACTGCCATGTGGGCGAGACGATGCAATCATCCTGGGCAGCGCTTTCCGTTCGTGCTGCGATTGGCTAACGCATGATCCCCAGGGCGCGTAACTTTGGTGACAAGGTCATGCGTAGATTCAATGGTTTAGAGCGCGATCGAACGCACTTTACCGATCGCGCTCTAATGACGAGCATAGATTGCGGCTACCTTGCCATGGGCGGTCCGCGCCGAACGACTGCGGCTGGGCAGTTGATGCCGAAATGCGAGACCGCTCCGCCGTCTCGCGATAGACGTCATTGTTGCCGACCGCCAGGAGCAAGGAACGGAGCGGTGACGTGCCGTAACGCATTGAATTAACTTTGAACCATTTAACCCGCCCTTAAATCGCCGCATCTACTCTTCACCCCGAACGCCATGGAGCGACGTGCGTCCGTTCGGACGCACAGAGTGCGCTCTACGACTTTGAAGCTTCGCATCGGCCCGAAAATTGCGAGTTTCGGGCCGATGCGATAGGCATCGGGACAGACAGCACAGCGCATGGCGAACCGCAGAGACAGCCGCATCGAACCGAGCTTCGAGGGACCGCCACGGGCGAAATCCTCGGCCGGTTTTTCGGTGAGCGAGGAGGATCGCGTCGTGCCGAGCAACCGCAAGACCTCTGCAAAGCGCCAATCGGCCAAGACAAAATCGTCGCGTCGAGGACGCGGCAAAAGCCGGCGCGGCCTGTTCGGCGTGCTCGGCCGGTTGGCCTACTGGTGCTTCGTTCTGGCCATCTGGGGCGGCATCGCCACCGCCGGCATCGTTGTCTATTACGGTGCGAAAATGCCGGCGGCCACCACCTGGGCCATTCCCGACCGCGCACCCAATATCAGGATCGTCTCCGTCGACGGAAAGCTGCTTGCCAATCGCGGCATGAGCGGCGGCGAAGCCGTCGGCCTGCATGAAATGTCGGCCTATATTCCCGAGGCCGTCATCGCCATCGAAGATCGCCGCTTCTATTCGCATTTGGGCATCGACCCGATCGGTCTGTCCAGAGCCATGGTGGCCAACGTTCTCGGCGGGCGTTTTTCGCAGGGCGGCTCGACGCTGACGCAGCAATTGGCGAAAAACCTGTTCCTGACGCCCGATCGCACGCTGGAACGCAAGGTGCAGGAAGTGCTTCTGGCGCTGTGGCTCGAGCACAAGCACACCAAGGACCAGATCCTCGAAATGTACCTCAACCGGGTCTATTTCGGCTCCGGCGCCTATGGTGTCGAAGCGGCCTCGCGCCGCTATTTCGGCAAGAGCGCGCGCGATGTCACGCTGCCCGAAGCCGCACTCCTCGCTGGCCTGTTGAAGGCGCCCTCGCGACTGTCTCCGGCGCGTGACCCGAAGGCGGCCGAGCAGCGCGCGCAGCTCGTTCTCGCCGCCATGCGCGACGAAGGCAAGATCAGCGCCAAGGAACTGACCACGGCGATGACCGCGCCGGCGTCGCGGGTGGCATCCTACTGGACGGGCTCGGAAAACTATGTCGCCGACACCATCGTGGAAGAACTGCCCGACCTGATCGGCGACGTGCGCGGCGACATCATCGTCGACACCACCGTCGACCTCACGCTGCAGAAGCTCGCCGAACAATCGATCCGCCGACTGATCGACGGGAGCGGCAAAAAGCTCAATGCCAGCCAGGGCGTGCTGGTGTCGATAGACAATTCCGGCGCGGTACGTGCCATGGTCGGCGGCTATGATTATTCGACCAGCCAGTTCGACCGCGCCTCGGAGGCGCGCCGCCAACCGGGCTCGGCGTTTAAACCGTTCGTTTACATGGCGGCGCTGGAGGCCGGCCGTACGCCCGACAGCGTGCGCAATGACGCGCCGATCAGAATAGGCAAATGGACGCCAACCAATTACGGCGGCAAGTATTTCGGCAAGGTGACGCTGGCGACGGCGCTAGCTAAATCGCTGAACTCGGTGGCCGCCCAGCTGACGATGGAAGTCGGACCTGACGCCGTCGTCGAGGCGGCGCATCGCATGGGCATCCAGTCCGACCTCACGGCCAACACCTCGATCGCGCTCGGCACCTCTGAAGTGACGCCGCTTGAATTGACGTCGGCCTATGTCCCCTTCGCCAATGGCGGCCACCGGCCGGACGTCCATTTTATCCGCCGCGTGACGACAGCCGGCGGCAAGGTGCTCTACGACAACAATGGCGGCGGCGCCCCGCGCGTCGTCAAGCCCGAGATCGTCGGTATGATGAACTCGATGATGACCGGCACTGTCGAAATCGGCACTGCCAGGAAGGCGGCCTTTGCCTGGCCGGCCGCCGGCAAGACCGGCACCAGCCAGAATTCGCGCGACGCCTGGTTCATCGGCTATACCGCCAATCTCACCACCGGCGTCTGGTTCGGCAATGACGATGGCAGTCCGATGAAGAAGGTCACCGGCGGCGCGCTGCCGGCGCAGGCCTGGCATGAATTCATGGTCGCCGCGCATGAAGGCGTGCCGGTGCGGCCGCTGCCTGGAACATGGAGGTCGACGCCTGCGGATACGATCGTGCAGGACGAAATACCGTCCAACACGCCGCAACCGGCGCCGGTGCCGTCCGCTTCGGTCAGCCAATCCGCGCCGTCCGCCCAAAAAGCGTCATCGCCTCGCGCCGTGCGTCCAGCCGAAACGGTCGATGCTGGCGGCTTCGGCATGCCGGGCGGTGGCGGCACCACCGCATCGGTCAAGCGCCCGGTGCCGCCCGGCGATGTCGGCGGCCCGGTCAAGAAGCGGCAGACCTCGATCCTCGACATCCTCACCGGCGGCTGACCCCCCTCGTCATCGCTGCCGTGTTCCGCTACATCTCCGGGTTAAAAGTGCTAGAGCGTACTTTGTGCGTCCAAAGGGACGCACGTCGCCCTAAAATCGCGTCGCGTTTGACCGGCCTCGTGCGACGCGCTTTAGGTTGTTGATTTACGCATGTCGTTATCGCAAAACCGCTGCACACTTTTGCGCGACATGCATTAGAGAGATCGCGAATGGCCGAGACCGACACCAGGAAGACCATCGTGCTGACCGGCGCCAGCCGCGGCATCGGCCATGCCACGGTCAAGCGCTTTTCGCGCGAAGGCTGGCGCGTTATCACCTGCTCGCGCCAGGCCTTTGCCGAGGACTGCCCGTGGCCGGCCGGTCCGGAAGACCACATCAAGGTCGATCTGGCCGACCAGGAGGATGTCGGCATCGCGATCTCGGAAATCCGCCATCGGCTGGAAGCGCATGGCGGCCAGCTTCATGCGCTGGTCAACAATGCCGGCATCTCGCCGAAGCTCAAGGACGGCAACAGCCGCATGAATTCGATCGACACGCCGATGCATGTCTGGCGCGACGTGTTCCAGGTCAATTTCTTCGCACCGATCATGCTGGCGCGGGGATTGTTTAGGGAGTTGGCGTCGGCCAAAGGCTCGATCGTCAACGTCACCTCGATCGCCGGCACCCGGGTGCACCCCTTCGCCGGCACCGCCTATGCGACGTCGAAGGCCGCGCTCGGCTCGCTGACGCGCGAAATGGCGCATGATTTCGGCCCGCACGGCATCCGCGTCAACGCCATCGCACCCGGCGAGATCGACACGGCGATCCTGTCGCCCGGCACGGAAAAGATCGTCGAGACGATTCCGCTGCGGCGGCTGGGAACCACGGCCGAAGTCGCCGACATCATCTTCTTCCTGTGCTCGCAGCAGGCCTCCTATGTGACGGGCTCGGAAATCCACATCAATGGCGGCCAGCACGTGTGAGCGAACGCCGGCGACCGAGGGCTAAGTAATCGGTGCTTTCGGCTCTTCGGCCCCCTCTGCCCCCTCTGCCCCCTCTGCCTTGCCTTCCATCACCTCTTCCACAATCCCCCGCGCGATCTCGCGTTCACCCATGATGACGGTGTCGGCTCCGAGCCCCTTGAGATGCTCGACCTCGGCATCGGAATGGGCGCGGGCAATGACGTTGATCTTCGGGTTGGCGGCGCGGGCGCGCAGCACGATCCGACGACAGGGATGACAGAAGGCGAGCCGCCTCGGGGCTGGCAATGGTTGCTGCAAAAGAGAAACGGCTGGTGCGCCTGATGCCCGCGATCAGGCCGCCTGCAGCAGGTTTTCGATGTCGACGATGGTGTGGTTGGTCAACGTCTTCGGAATTTCCACTGTGATTTTCTCGGCGACTTCCTTGTGGAGTTTTCGACGCATGTCGCCCAGCACCTGCGGCGGTGCGATCAGCACCATCTCCTTGAAGGCGCCGCGATGCGCGAGCTTGTACAGCCGCTCGGCAATTTCGTCGGCAAAACGCTCCTTACCGAGACGGTGCCAGTCGGTGTCCTCGACTGCGCTTCTGTGGACGGAAGGGCCGTCGCTGTAGCGGCCGGGGCGGTCCGAACCTTGCTCTCGCGTCGCCGGATTTGCCTGTTCCATCTCCTGCACGACCTGAAGGTCGGGATATTGGGTGTCGCCACGGTTCTCGAGGAACAGCGCCTTCTCGCCGTCGGCCACCACGATCCACAGTCCGCGTTTCAGTTTGAGGTTGTTCACGGAGCGCTCCTTTTTCCTGTTTTTCATGGTTTTTCAGGCCCGTCTCTGGAGCCATTGCGGCAGCTGAGCAGCCAGGCTCGGATTCGCAGGGGCAAACGCGCGCCGAGGCAGGAATGTTCCGGTGACGACAAGAACAGCGAGCGAGCCAACCAACCAGCCAAGGATGACGGTGTTCGGCCACGACATCGAAGCGGGCTATCATGTAGCAGTCTTCGTGCCCGAGACGGTGGCAGTGGAGCACTCACTCGCCACAGGGGCAGCCTGCTTGACGGGCTGCGTCTTAAGGCTGGAAGAATCCGGCGTTTGGAATCGTTGATATGGCGATACACCCGTTTGAGGTGATCCCCATGCAAGCACGATTGATCCTTGCTTGTCGATGCGCGCCTTGTGATCGCTCCCGCCTTTTCGGCCGGTGGCGGTGGCAGCGCGCGTTTCACAGTGGATAACAACATCAAGGGAGGTCCAAATGTTTAAGTCTAGCACAACCGCGACGCTGCTTTCGTTAGGTGTGGCGCTGAGCGCGGCGGCGTCGGCCGATCTCGCGCAGGCGGCGAAACGCACCATCACCATGGTCGCGGTCGAGGCCAAGGGCGGGACGACCGTCGACAAGGAGCCGTTCCCGACCGCGGGCCTACCAGAAGGTAAGGGCTACGAGCTCGAAGCGCCCAACGCCGAGGGTCGGTGGGAGGTATCGGCCTACCGCTGGGAGCCCAATCAGATCATCGTGAACCAGGGCGACGAAGTCACGCTCGAAATCCTGGGTGTCAATGGCGCGGAGCATCCGGGGGTGATCGACGGCTACGATGTCAGCTTCACTGTCAAGCGCGGCCAGCTCACCACCGTAACCTTCACCGCCGATAAGACGGGTGTGTTTGAATTTCGGTGTGGGACTCATCAGCCGTCGATGGTGGGCGAGTTGATCGTGCTGGCAGGCGGTTGATAAGCGTGTTCGGCGCTTGGTGACTTTAATCTACTAGATTGGTAGAATTTAGAAGAAAGTGTTTTGTGATACACCTCGCTTGCCGCTAGAACGGCGGCAGATCAAGGCGCGCAACAGCGGCTTGGATCCGCTCCACTCGTGGGTGTGGAATTTTTTTCTCCTGCCTTTGGTGCTTGCGGAAAAGCGATTGCTTCGCACGAAGCGATGCGCGAGTGCTTTCCTTCTGCTTTTCCGCTCCCGCGCGTAGAACTGACAGCGTATTCAGGATTCCACTCGCCATGCCGCAGGCCATAACCAAGCTCAACGCCTTTCCCGTCTTCATGCGGGTCGAGGGCGAAGCCGTGGCCATCGTCGGCGGCGGCGAGGAGGCTCTGGCCAAGGCGCGACTGATCGGCCAGTCGAGCGCCGTGCTGCGCATCATAGCCGATGCCGCCGAGGCCGAGTTGCTGGCCTTCATCGCCGCGAACGGCGCCATCCACATCGCTGCCCCCTATGATGCCGCGCATCTCGAAGGCGCGGTGATGGTGTTTGCCGCCAGCGGCAATGAGGCGCTCGACCGCCGTGTTGCCGAGGATGCGCGCCGGCTGGGCATTCCGGTCAATGCCGTCGACCGGCCGGAGCTGTGCGATTTCTTCACTCCGGCGCTGGTCAACCGCGCGCCGGTCGCCATCGCCATCGGCACGGAAGGGGCGGGCCCGGTGCTTGCCCAGATGCTGCGCAGCCGCATCGACCGCATGCTGTCGCCGTCGCTCGGGCCGCTTGCTTCGCTTGCTGCCTCGTTGCGCGGCACCGCTGAGAGATTGCTGCCGAAAGGCAATGCCCGCCGGCGCTTCTGGAGCGACTTTTTCGGCGGCGCACCGGCCCGTGCCATGGACGCCGGCCAGCTTTCGCAGGCGCATGACGCCGCCGTCGACCTGTTGCTTTCGAACGCGCCGGCACCGGGTCACATTGCCCTGGTTGGCGCGGGTCCCGGCGCCGAAGACCTGCTGACGCTGCGCGCCCACCGCCTGCTGATGGAAGCCGATGTCATCGTCCATGATGCGCTGGTGCCGGAGGCGATCGTCGCCATGGGCCGTCGCGACGCCGAGCGTCTGCCGGTGGGCAAACGCAAGGGCTGCCACACCAAGAGCCAGGCCGAGATCAACGCGCTGCTGATTGAGCTCGGCCATGACGGCAAGCGCGTCGTGCGGCTGAAATCCGGTGATCCGCTGGTGTTCGGGCGGGCGGGCGAGGAAATGGCAGCGCTGCGCGATGCCGGCGTCGCCTATGAGGTGGTTCCGGGCGTCACCGCGGCCTTCGCCGCCGCCGCCGATTTCGAGCTGCCGCTGACGCTGCGCGGCGTGTCGTCGTCGATGGTGTTCACCACCGGCCACGACCTCAAGGGAAATTCGCTGCCCGACTGGGCCAAGCTCGCCATTTCCGGCGCCACGGTCGCCGTCTATATGGGCCGCTCGGTCGCGGCCGAAGTTGCCGGCGGGCTGATCGAGGCCGGCCTATCACCGGATACGGCGGTCGCCGTGGTCGAGAATGCCAGCCTTGCCAACCGCCGCCGGTTCCACGGCACGCTCGCCGACCTGCCGTCGCTGGAGGTCCGCGCCGACCTTACCGGCCCGGTCATGACGATCATCGGCGATGCGGTTGCCGGCGCCAACTTTGAACGTTCCGAGCCGCTCGCGGCACACAGGCATGAAGGCGCGGCCCAAACAGCCGCCGAAGGAGCTGAACGATGAAAGTTCTGACCGCAAACCGCCTGACCAACGGCGAAGCCGTCTGGTACGCCAATGGCGGCTGGGCCGAGACCATCGACCATGCCGACGTCGCCCATGACAAGGTGGCTGAAGACCGGCTAGAGGCAATCGGCGCCATGGCCTACGCCAACAACGAAGTGGTCGACGTCAATCTGATCGACGTGGCCGTCGCCAATGGTGTGGTCGAGCCGGTGCGGCTGCGTGAAAAGATCCGCGCCGCCGGCCCGACCAATCGCAACGACCTGGGCAAGCAGGCCCGCCCGGTAGCCGCCCGGGCGGCGTAAACGACAAATTTGATGAAACGGGCGGACGCGCCCGGAAAGACCAGACATGTACCGTTACGATGAGTTCGATTACTATTTCGTCCAGGCCCGCGTTGCCGAGTTCAGCGATCAGGTCACGCGGCGGCTTGCCGGCGAGATCACCGAGGATCAGTTCCGGCCGCTGCGGCTGATGAACGGCGTCTACCTGCAGTTGCACGCCTACATGCTGCGCATCGCGGTGCCTTACGGCACGCTGAACAGCAAGCAGCTGCGCATGCTCGGCCACATCGCCCGCAAATACGACAAGGGCTACGGCCACTTCACGACCCGCCAGAACATCCAGTTCAACTGGCCGGCGCTGTCGGACATTCCGGCGATCCTGGCCGATCTGGCGAGCGTCGAGATGCACGCCATCCAGACCAGCGGCAACTGCATCCGCAACGTCACCGCCGACCACTTTGCCGGTGCCGCCGCCGACGAGGTGGCCGATCCGCGTCCCTATGCGGAAATCCTGCGCCAATGGTCGTCCGTGCATCCGGAGTTCTCGTTCCTGCCGAGAAAATTCAAGATCGCGGTGACCGGCGCCGAGCGCGACCGCGCCGCCATCCAGACGCATGACATCGGCCTGCATTTGAAGAAGAACGCGGCCGGCGAACTCGGTTTCGCCGTCTATGTCGGCGGCGGTCAGGGCCGTACGCCGATGATCGCCAAGAAGATCCGCGACTTCCTGCCCGAGGCCGACCTTCTGTCCTACTGCACGGCGATCCTGCGCGTTTACAACCTCTACGGCCGCCGCGACAACAAATACAAGGCGCGCATCAAGATCCTCGTCCACGAGACCGGCGTAGAGGAGATCACCCGCCAGGTCGAGGCCGAATGGCAGGAGCTGAAGGATGCGGATCTAAAGCTGCCGGAAGCCGATATCCGCGCCATCGATGCTTATTTCGCGCCGCCGGCTTTGACCGACCGGCCGGAAGGCGACGAGGCGGTCAAGCTTGCCCGCCTCGATTCGAAGAGCTTTTCGGAATGGCTCGACCAGAACGTGGTGACCCACCGTCATCCCGATTATGCCGCCGTGACGATTTCGCTCAAGGGCATCGGCGAAGCGCCGGGCGACGCCTCCGACAGCCAGATGGAAGCGGTCGCCGACCTTGCCGAAAAATATGCCTTCGACGAGTTGCGCGTCAGCCATGAGCAGAACCTGATCCTGCCGCATGTCGCGCGCGCCGACCTCAAGGCGGTCTATGACGCACTGGTCGACATCGGACTGGCGACGGCCAACTCCAACCTGATATCAGACATCATCTCGTGCCCTGGCCTCGATTATTGCGCGCTGGCCACGGCGCGTTCCATTCCGGTGGCGCAGGAAATCTCGCTTCGTTTCGCTTCGCTCGAGCGGCAGCGCGAGATCGGCGAATTGAAGCTGAAGATTTCCGGCTGCATCAACGCCTGCGGCCATCACCATGTCGGCCATATCGGCATCCTCGGCGTCGAAAAGAAGGGCGCCGAACTCTATCAGGTCACGCTCGGCGGCTCGGCCGACGAGAACACCTCGGTCGGTGAGATCATCGGCCGCGGCTTCAGCTCGGCAGAGATCACCGACGCCATCGAACAGATCGTCGAGACCTATCTCGGGCTTCGACTGGACAGAAACGAAAAATTCATCGACGCCTACCGCCGTGTCGGTCCCGCGCCGTTCAAGGAGGCGCTCTATGCTGGCGAAGCCAAGGCCGCTTGATCGTATCGTCGACGTCGAGGCCGGTATCGCCGCCGAAGCGGCGGGGCTCGATGCGCTCTATGGTCATCTGAAGCCGCTGGAGATCATCGAGCGGTCGGCCCAGGAATTCTTTCACGGTGAAATCGCCGCGGTTTCGTCGTTCGGCGCGGATTCGGCAGTGCTGCTGCACATGATCGCCAAGATCGACCGGACGCTGCCGGTGATCTTCCTCGACACCGGCAAGCATTTCGAGGAGACGCTCGGCTATCGCGACGCGCTCGTTGCCGATTTCGGGCTGACCGACATCCGGGTGATCACGCCCGAAGAAGCGGCACTCGAACGGATCGATCCGACCGGCAATCTGAACGAGACCGACACCGACGCCTGCTGCGGTGTTCGCAAGGTTGAGCCATTGGCGCGCGGCGTCGAGCCGTTCCGCGCCTGGTTCACCGGCCGCAAGCGTTTTCAGGCGACGACGCGGGCGTCCCTTCCGGTGTTCGAGGCGGTCGGCTCGCGCATCCGCATCAATCCGCTGGCGCATTGGACGACCGCCGACCAGGCCAACTATATGCGCGCGCATGCGCTGCGTGAGAATCCGCTGGTCGCCTATGGCTATCTGTCGATAGGCTGCTTCCCGTGCACGCAGCCGGTGCAGCCGGGCGATGACGCGCGCAGCGGCCGCTGGGCAGGGCACGCCAAGACCGAGTGCGGCATCCATTTGTCGGGGCTGGAGAAGTCGCTGACCGACGCATCGCTTTAGGATCTTTTTTGAGCTTTAGGAATTTTCGATGACCGAACTGACGCCAGAGACTGTTACCCGCCTCTGGACCCCGACTGGTTTTAGCGAGGACGAGTGGAGCCATGCCGAGAGTGCCGACGCACTCTCCGGCAATGGCCGCTTCATCCTGCCGCTGCAGGCATTTCTCGACCTCGATCCGGCGGTGCGCCGGTCGGCGAAGGAGCGCCTCGGCGTGCTGCTTCAGCCCGGCGATCAGCTCGAAAAGATCGCGGACCTGCTCGACCAGATATCGCTGGTGGCGCTGGCCTTCCCGGCTTTCAGTGACGGCCGGTCCTTCTCCAAGGGCGAACTGCTGCGCAGCCGCTACCGTTTCGAGGGCGCGGTCCGCGCCACGGGACAGGTTCTGGTCGACCAGCTTCCGCATATGCTGCGCCTCGGCTTCGACGAGTTCGAAGTATCAAATCCAGTGTTGCTGAAACGGCTCGAGGAAGGCCGCACCGGCGGTCTGCCGCTCTCCTACCAGCCGGCCGTGAAGCCGGAGGCCAAAGGCCCCAAATATTCCTGGCGGCGGGTGCGCGCCGGCTGATCTTCCCCACGGAGCAGGTCGCATCTGGTCGGACCACTTTGCACATTTAATCTTTTGTTTTCGGCGTCCGCACCTTAAGATAGGGCCTATTATTTCGCGATCCGAAATAAATATCGCCACCAAGGGAGGAACCGGGAATGGCTGGTAAGAAGATATTGATGCTCGTTGGCGAGTTCAGCGAGGAATACGAGATTTTCGTCTTTGAACAGGCCATGCATGCGGTCGGCCACACGGTCCATGTCGTGTGTCCCGACAAGAAGGCGGGCGATATCCTGAAGACGTCGCTTCACGACTTCGAGGGTCACCAGACCTATACGGAAAAGCTCGGCCACGACTACATCCTCAACAAGAGCTTTGCCGAGGTGAATCCGGCCGAATACGACGCCGTCTATGCGGCAGGCGGGCGCGGCCCGGAATATATCCGTATCGACAAGCGCGTGCAGGCGCTGGTGCGGCATTTCCATGAGACCGGCAAGCCGATCTTCACCATCTGCCATGGCGCGCAGATCCTGATGGCAGTCGACGGCGTGCTGCGCGGCAGGGAAGTCGCGGCGCTGCAGTATTGCGAGCCGGAAGTCACGCTCGCCGGCGGCACCTACATCGATGTCGCGCCGACCGGCGCCCATGTCGACGGCAATCTGGTATCGGCCAAGGGTTGGCCGGGCCTCGCCGCCTTCATGCGCGAATGCCTGAAGGTGCTCGGCACCGAGATCCGCCACGGCGAGATCCTGATGCGCGACGAACGCAAGGCGGCTTGAGCCAGATCTTGGAAAACCGCCGCACCTGTGGTGCGGCGGTGCGTTTACGCAGTCATCCGCGCTTCGCGAAACGACACCAGCTTGCTGCGGCTCTCATCCCACAGAGCCAGCTTGACGCAGCGCAGGCTGTCGAGAAGCGTGACGCGGCCGATTTCGCGCAGTTCCGGATAGTCCCTCAGGACTTCCTGCAGACGATAGCACGGCACCTTGGCGGAGAGGTGGTGCACGTGATGGACGCCGATATTGCCGGTGAACCAGTTCAGTACCGGCGGCAGGTCATAATAGGACGAGCCGTGCAGGGCCGCATGCTGGAACTCCCATTCGGAGTCCTTTGCCCACTCGGTCTCTTCGAACTGGTGCTGGACATAGAACAGCCAGATGCCGGCGGAACCGGCCAGAACGACGATGGGCAAATGGACAACCAGGAACGCTTCGAGGCCGACGAACCAGACGAGGGCAGCGGCGGCGACCGCAATGGCCACATTGGTGGCCATTGACGACACCCAGGGCGTGAGGCCGCCTCGCATCATGCCGACCGGCAGTCTCTGCTCAAAGATGAAAAGCCAAATGGGGCCGAGGCCGAACATGACGAGCGGATGGCGATAGAGACGATAGGCAAGGCGGCCCCGCCAGGACATTTGCCGATATTCGGCGACAGTCAGCGTCGTGATGTCGCCCGTGCCGCGTTCATCGAGGTTGCCGGCGCTTGCGTGATGGGTAGCGTGGGCACGCCGCCAGCAATCGTAAGGGGTCAAGGTCAGGATGCCCAGCCCGCGGCCGATCCAGTCGTCGGCGGTGCGGTTGGCGAAGAAAGAACCGTGGCCGCAATCGTGCTGGATCATGAAGATCCGCACCAGAAAGCCGGCGGCCGGAAGGATCAGGATCAGACCCCACCAATGACCATGGGCATAGGCAGCCGAGGACAGTGCCCACAGCGTGGCAAAGGGGATGAGGGTGATGGCAAGTTCGACGGCGCTGCGCCGCCTGTCAGGTTTCTTGTAACGCGCCAGGATTTTCAACCAGGCGCGTTTGCTGTTCGCTACAGCTTCGGGGGAAATCATGTTCATCAGGAAGCATAGACGGACCATTCCGTCGCCGCAAGGCAGGGATCACGCGAAGTTACTGCGCGTAATTGTCGCGCGATGCTCTAGGTGCTGCAATGTCGAAGGGCATGCTTGGACTCCGGCGGCACGCAACGACAGGCGAATGTGTTGGTCTATCGCCGTCTGCCACCGGCGGCTACGCTGCTTTCGATGCCGTCCAGGCGGTCAAGCAATTCCTTGAAACGATCGGGAATGTCGTTCTCCGTCCGGAACGCCGGCAACGCGCGCAGAAAGTGCATCGTTGCCTCGGTGCCGAACTGGCGCCTGATGCCGGCCGCGAGCCTTTCACGTCTTTCGTCATTGTTGCGGGCGCCATTCTTGTTACAGTCGCCATCGTTGCGGGTCATCATCTCAAAATCCTGTGTCGGCTTCGAAACTCTTCCAGCAGACGAATGGTTCCCCCATCGCAGCATCTTGGCAAGCAAAGCCGGCGCTTACAGTAAAATTTGAATTAATATCGAAAGGTCTTCATGGTGCGTCGTCGAAGCGCGAGCGGCCGCTCCAGTATCGCTTGCCCCTTGATTTTTGGCCGCCAAACCTCGATATCGGGCACAAAATCCACATCATTCGAAAAGACGGGAAACGGCGATGAGCGACCAGGCAAAAGACGAACGCGCGCCCGAGGATATCGAAGCGGCTGAGGCCGCCGCCGAGCGCTCGGAAGGCAGCGTCGACGGCGACTATGAGGCGCTTGTGCGGCTGTTGAAGGAAAACGACGAGCTGAAGGACCGCGCACTCCGTGTCGCGGCCGAGATGGAGAATCTGCGCCGCCGTACCGCCCGTGACGTGCACGACGCGCGTGCCTATGCGGTTGCCAATTTCGCCCGTGACATGCTGTCGGTATCGGACAATCTGCGCCGCGCGCTGGATGCGATCCCGGCTGAAACCAAGGCGTCGGGCGATGCCGGCATCAAGGCGCTGATCGAGGGCGTCGAGATCACCGAGCGCGCCATGCTATCGGCGCTGGAGCGGCACGGGGTGAAGAAGCTCGAGCCGGAAGGCGAGAAATTCGACCCGAATTTCCACCAGGCGATGTTCGAGGTGCCCAATCCGGAGGTGCCGGCCAACACCGTGGTCCAGGTCGTGCAGCCAGGCTATTCGATCGGCGAGCGGGTGTTGCGGCCGGCCATGGTCGGCGTTGCCAAAGGCGGTCCCAAGCATGTGGCTGGTGAAGCGCCGGTCGAGCCAGGGCCGGTGAATGAGCAAGCTGAGAAGGATGCGTAAGTTAGGGGAGTAGGGGGAATAGGGCAGTACGGGAGTAGGGAATAACGCCACCTACGATAAAGTAGAGCAATTGCCTACTCCGGCCGTTGGCCTGCTCCCCCTACTCCCCTACTGCCTTATTCCCCTACTGCCCTACTCAGGCGGCGAAACGCTGGGCTTCCCCGCCATAATAATTGACGTAGCGGGCACCGATCTCCTGGACCGGCATCACCACGAACACGTCGACCGTCGAGAATTCGCGGTCAATGACGCAGCCGTCGCCGATGCGCGCGCCGACGCGCAGATAGCCCTTGACCAGCGGCGGCATCGCCGCGATCGCGGCCTTGGCATTGACCGCCTCGATCGGCATCAAATCCATGGAACAGTAGCGCCCGGCGACCGCACGCACGTCCCAGGCCGAATTCGTCCGGCAGTGATGGGCGAGATAGGTCAGCGCTTCGGCGTGCGCCGCCGGCACGGTGCCGTGGAACGAAGCGCAACCGGTCATCACGCCGATCCCGTAATGGTTGATATAGGCCCAAATACCTTGCCAGAGCGCCTCAATGGTGCGCTTCGAGCGGTATTCCGGCAAGACGCAGGAGCGGCCGAGCTCGAGGAAACGCTGGCCGGGATGGCGGGCGATAAGATTGGTCAGTTCGAATTCGCCCTCGGAATAGAAGCCGCCGGCCGCTGCCGCGATTTCCTGCCGCAGCAGGCGGTAGGTACCGACAATGCGGCGATGCTCGGGACCGGACAGCGAGGTGTCGAAGACGAGCAAATGATCACAAAGCGGATCGAAATGGTCGGCGTCGCGGCGGTCCTGCACCTGGAACAGGTTCTTCCTGGCACCAAGCTCGTCATAGAACACCCGGTAGCGCACTTCCTGCGCGGCGGCGATCTCGGCCTCGTTGCGGGCGAGCCGCACTTCGAGATTGCCGATTCGGCCGAGCGCTTCGCCTTTTATGACGGCATCGACGTTCCGCCCGGTGAGCAAAGCACCACTGGCGTTCGGCCGAGCGTCACGTTCCGGCATAACTGTATGCACGAGTGATTCTCCTTCGAGCCATCCCTCTTGGCACGGGGATACGGTGTAGGTGCAACAGGATTGTGACAGTACCGTGATACGGTGCTACGGGCAATACTTCGTCGGCTGGGTAATCCTTCAACCGGCTATGTTACGCAGGGAAGCCAGGAAGGACAGCCGGCGGATCAGGCGGCCACCTGGCCCTCGATCGCATGGACAAGCGCGTCGGGGTCGAGCGGCTTGGTGACGAAGCCGCTGGCGCCATGGGCAAGCACCGCGTGGCGCGTCGTTTCCTGGCTGTCCGCCGAAAGCACCATGATTGGAACCGGCGGCACGGCGGTTTCCTCCTCGTGCCGGCGGATGGCGGCGATGGCGTCCAGCCCGTCCATGACAGGCATGTGCAGGTCCATCAGCACCACGTCGAAGCGGTGCTTGTGACCGGTCCCAGTGACGGCCTCGACGGCGGCCTTGCCGTTGCCGACCACTTTCACGCGATGCCCGGCCTTCAGCAGAGTGGCACGAGCAAGCATGGCGTTGATGTCGTTATCCTCGGCGATCAGCACGGACAGCCCCTGCCTGCGGCCGCCAATGGCACGGACGGATGGTGCGCCGGGCTTTTCCAGCTGTGGCTGGGTGCGGGCGGGCACGCTGCTGGTCAAAAGCACGCGCAGCAACGTCTCGCCGCGCACCGGCCTTGCCAGGAAGGTGGCGTAGCCGCTGGCGCGGAACTCGCCCAGCATGCCGCGGTCGGTAGGCGCGATCAGCGTGATCGCCTCGCAATCGGCAAAGCCGCTCTGGCGAAGGCGTTTGAGCAACCTGCCGTCGCCCTCCTCCATGACCGCATCGACCAGAAGCACGTCGCAGCCTTCTGCGAAGGACGCTGCCTGGGAGGCGGTCGCGGCCAGATCGACCATGCCGCCATTGGCACGGATGGTGCGGGCGATGGCGTCGGCCTCGATGGCGTTCTTCGACAGGATCACCGCGCGCCGTCCTGACAGCGCATTCAGGCGGGTCTGCGGCGGCTCGGTGGCCGATATTGCAGGGATTTCGAAGACGAACTCGGAGCCTTGGCTGAGCCGGCTCGATACCGAAATCGTGCCGCCCATGGCGATCACGAGGCGCCTGGAGATGGCAAGACCGAGCCCGGCGCCGCCATGCGCGCGGGTCGACGTGCCATCAGCCTGTTCGAATTCCTCGAAGATGCGCTCCATGTCGTCCTCGTGCAGGCCGGGACCGGTGTCGGCGACGGTGAAGCATATGCGGTCGGTGGTTTCGGTGCGGGTACGAGCGATGCTCACCAAAACGCCGCCGCTGTCGGTGAACTTGATCGCGTTGCCGATCAGGTTGAGCAGCACCTGCCGGACCCTTCCCGGATCGGCTGATATCATCTGCGGCACGTCGGGTTCGACATGGCAGCCAAGGCCGATATTCTTGGCGAAGGCCCGCGCAGCCAAGAGTTCGACGACGTTGTCGGCGATCTCGCGCACCGACATTGGCTGCGGTTCGGGATCGAAGCGGCCGGCCTCGATCTTCGAATAGTCGAGCAGATCCTCGATCAGCGCCAGCAGTGCGCTGGCCGAGGTCGAGACGGCGCCGACATAGGTCCGTTGTTCGGGCGAGAGATTGGTGTCCGCCAGCAGCCTGGCCATGCCGATGATGCCGTTCATCGGCGTGCGGATCTCGTGGCTGACGGTGGCGAGGAAGCGCGATTTGGCCTGGCTTGCATATTCGGCTCGCTCACGGGCGGTGATCAGCGACGATTCGGCGTGCTTACGGGCGGTGATGTCGCGGGCGATGGCGCGATGCGAGGCGCCGCCGTTCTCCTTGTCGCGCACGGACAGTTCGATCCATGAGAACCAGCGCGGGCCAGCCGGCGTGCGAATGGCGACGTCGGTGGAACTCAGGCATTCGTGGTCGGAAAAAGCGGCATCGGGAACGATGCCGACGTCGATGCCGAGTTCGGCAAGGGTCCTGCCGGCAAGTTCGCGCTGATCGGCTCCGACAAGATCGGCGAAAACCTTGTTGGCATAGACGATGTGGCCGTCACGGTCGCGGTGGACGACGAGATCGCCAAGCGCGTCGATCAGCCCGCGAAAGCGTTCCTCGCTCTCCTGCATCTCCCACATGCGGTCGGCCAGGGTCTCGACCTCGGCGCGGCTGCGAGCTGCGGTCTCGCCAAGGAGGGCAACCGTACGACGCTCCTTGCGCCTGGCACGCAGATGCACGGCGAGACCGGCCATGCCAGTCGCCAAAAGGCCGAAAGTGATGAAGACCGGCGCTCCGGTCAGATGCGACAGACCTGCCAGCACGACTATGGCGACGAGCGTCAGGAACGGCAGGCCTTCGCGATTGGCGGCGGGCAGCTCGGGCGCCAGTGGCGGCGCTGCGATATGCTGCCGTCTTGGCGCCTCCGGGCCGATCTCGTCGACGCTTTCGGCGCTCTCCGTTTCTCTGATGCCGGATTCAGTGACCATGCGGAAACCCTTGCCAGACAGAGATTATGGAAAATTGCGGCCGATCGTTCGAATTTTATCGGTCGCGCGGTTTTTTTGCCTTCCTTTCGCGCAAAACGGCAGACGACAGAACTCACATATCCACCACCACGCGGCCACGGATCTTGCCCTCGACGATGTCGTGCGCGGCGTCGATGATGCCGTCAAAGCCGATGGTCGTGGATAGGCTGGCGAGCTTCTGGAGATCGAGGTCCGTGCCGATGCGGCGCCACGCCTCCAGGCGGACCGCTTTTGGCGCCATCACCGAATCGATGCCGAGCAGACAAACGCCGCGCAGGATGAACGGGGCGACGCTCGCCGGCAGATCCATGCCGCCTGCCAGGCCGCAGGCGGCGACGGCGCCGCCATAGGAGGTCATCGAAAGGACGTTGGCCAGCGTGTGACTGCCGACCGCATCGACGCCGCCGGCCCAGCGTTCCTTGGCGAGCGGCTTTGCAGGCTGGGCAAGCTCGTCGCGCGAAATCACTTCCGCAGCACCCAGGTCGATCAGATAGGGGCTTTCAGCGCTGCGGCCGGTCGAGGCGATGACATGATAGCCGAGGCTGGACAGGATCGAGACCGCGACCGAGCCGACGCCGCCGGCCGCGCCCGTCACCACCACCGGGCCGCGATCGGGCACGATGCCGTGCCGTTCCAGCGCGATGACGCAAAGCATGGCGGTGTAGCCGGCGGTGCCGATCGCCATGGCATCATGCGGGCTCATGCCCTGAGGCAGCTGCACCAGCCAGTCGCCGTTGACACGGGCACGCTCGGCATAGGCGCCAAAATGCGTCTCGCCGACGCCCCAGCCGTTCAATATGACCTTGTCCCCCTTGCGCCAGTCGGCATGGGAAGACGAGACGACGGTGCCGGCGAAGTCAATGCCCGGCACCAGCGGCCAGCGGCGGATCACCGGCGCCATGCCTGATATGGCGAGGCCGTCCTTGTAGTTCACCGTCGTCGCCTCGACGGCGACGGTGACATCGCCTTCCATCAGGTCGGCCTCGGTGAGGTCAGTCACCGCGACCGACTGTTTCTTCTCGGCGTCGCGCGAAACGAGGATGGCTTTGAAGGTTTCGGACATGTCTTCTTCTCCTCGGGCTTCTCGAATGGCCACTGTATGGCGGCAGAAGGCCAGGTCAATCGCTTGAGGGCTTGGCCTCGCGCCGCCAACCGATGAGTTCGTCGAAGACGACCACCACCGCGCCGACCGCGATGAAGGCGTCGGCGAGGTTGAAGATAGCAAAGGACCATACCGGGGTGTGGAACAGGATGTAGTCGATCACGTGACCATAGGTAACGCGGTCGAACAGATTGCCGAGCGCGCCGCCGACGATAAGCGCAAAGCCGATGCGGGTAAGCACGTGGCCGGGCGGGGTGCGGGCCGCGAGATAGAGCACGAAAGCGACGACGAAAGCGGCGATGACCACCAGGCCGGTGTCGCCGAAGGACGAAAACATCGAGAAGGCGATGCCGGTGTTGTAGGTGCGATACAGCGCCAGGAACGGCACAAGATCGACCTTTTCCTGGAAGGCGAGGCCGGTCTCGACCAGGTATTTCACCCACTGGTCGAGCGCTATCGCGGCGGCGACCAGCAGGGCGTAGGGGAACCATGATTTTGCCGTTGGGGATTTGACCATTTGGGATGTCACGGTTTGGCGTCCTCCGGGGCAAGTTTCAGCGCGCCGCGCCGGATCTCGAACAGCATGATGCCGGTGGCCACCGCGAGATTGAGCGAATCGGCGCGGCCGGCCTGCGGAATCCGCAGCAATCTGTCACAGCTTTCGGCCATGCTTTCGGGCAGGCCCTGCTGCTCGTTGCCCATCATCAGCAGCACCGGGCCTTTGGAAAAGTCGACCGAGCGGTAATCGACCGCACCCTTCAGATGTGTGCCGGCAACGAGGCCAGGAAAGCCTTTTCGCCACGCAAGGAAGGTTTCCGGCGTCGCCTTGGCGACCGGCACCGCGAAGATCGAGCCCATCGTGGCGCGCACGGTCTCGACGGAAAAAGGATCGGTGGTCTCGCCGACCAGGATGATGCCCTTGGCACCAACGGCATCGACGGTGCGGATGACAGTGCCGAGATTGCCGGGGTCGCGCACGCGGTCGAGCGCCACCCAGACGTCGCCGTCTCGAGCGCGGATGTCCTTCAGCGGCAGGAATTTCTGCGAAAAGACGCCGACCACCATTTGCGGGTTATCGCGCCGGGTGATGGCGACGAGCACTTTTTCCGAAACTTCGAGCACGGTGCCGCCGGCGGCAACCGTGCGCGCCGCGACCTTTTCGACTGCAGCGTTGCCGCGTCCGGCCTTGGCGAAGACCAGCGTCCGGATCGACCAGCCGAGGTCGAGCGCGTCGATGACCAGCTTCAGCCCCTCGGCCATGAAGGCGTTTTGCTGGTCGCGGAATTTCTTCAGGGAGAGCGCCTTGATGTCCTTGATCAACGGATTGGCGAGGCTGGTCACTTCCTTCACCTGCCCTGGCGCACCGGCGTGCCGCTCGCTCATTCAGGCCACCCAGCGTGAGAACAGCGACGTAGACAGCGCCCGGCCGGCGGATTTTTCGCGGATGATCAGTTCGCCGGATTCGACCGTGCCGCCCATGCCGGCAAATGTGTCGCGCATCAAGGCATGGATGGCGAAGAAGGAGGCGCGGATCGAATAGGCGGTCAGCACGACAGCAAGCGGCTTCGGCGTCAGGATCGAGCGGCAGAGGTCGGTCAGATCAGGCAGGTCCTCGAACAATTGCCAGACCTCGCCCTTGGGGCCACGGCCATAGGCGGGCGGATCGAACAGGATGATGTCGTAGCGGCTGCCGCGGCGCTCCTCGCGCTCGGCGAATTTCATGGCGTCGTCGATGATCCAGCGGATCGGCTTTTGCGACAGGCCCGCCATCTCCTGGTTCTCCCTGGCCCAGCCGATCGCCTTCTTGGACGCATCGACATGGGTGACCTCGGCGCCGGCGCGCGCCGCCACCAGTGAGGCAAGGCCGGTATAGCCGAACAGATTCAGCACCTTGACCGGTCGCTTCGCCGCCGCGATCAGCCCGGCCATGTGGTCCCAGTGCGAGGCCTGCTCTGGGAAGACGCCGACATGGCGAAACGAGGTGAAGCGGCCGAGATAGTCGATTCCGTCATGCTTCATCGGCCAGGTCTCGCCTAGCGGCGTCTTGGGGAACCGCCAGCGGCCGATGCCTTCCTCGTCGGTGTCGCCGGTGAAAATGGCGTCGGCGCGGTCCCAGTCTTTGGCCGGCAACGCTTTTTGCCAGATCGCCTGGCCTTCGGGCCGGACGATGCGATAGGGCCCGTACTGCTCGAGCTTTTGACCGGCGCCGCTGTCGAGCAGCGCATAGTCGGCGTTGGGCGCCACTTCGAGGATCAGCGGCAGGTGTTCGGCGGGCAGGGCGCCGTCGCGGCGGGAAAGGACGCGCGGCGCGGCTTTCGGCTCGGTGCGGTTGCCCGATGCTGTGCCGGTCCCGCGCTGCGCCTGTTCCGCCCCGCCCTTTGCGAGCTGATGCGAGCGGCTGTCGCGGCGTTTGTCGCGAAAAGGTTTCAAGAAGAGCATCTCCGGGGCGACTTGGCCCGCTTCTGCCACAGCACATTCACCGGTGCAACAAACGCGGTCGCTGGACATTTCCGAAACGGTCAGCCGCGCCTGATCCAAAGCAGGGCGGCAACCAGCGATACGAAACCGACTGCCTTGAAGGCGGCGACGATCATATGGCCGGTTTCCCAGCGCCGTCGGATCGCTTCGAAATTTTCCGGAATCGGTCCAGGCACCCAGGTGGCCAGAATATCGTTCGCCGGCTTGACGAGAGCAAACCACATCGCAAGAGACACCGCATAGAGCACGGCAGCGGCCAACGCGTACCAGAACGCCGGACGTTCATTGCGCAGCATCCATGCGAGAAGTCCCGGGCAGCCGATCGCGGCCACGTCGAGTGGCGCGCCAATGACGGCAAACAGCTGGAACTGGGCGTTGAAGACAGTCGTCTCGCGCCAGAGCGAAGGCGACCACTTCGTCAGCCGAGGAGCCGATTCCAGGACATGGGCGAAGGACGGTCCAAGGCTGAGCGCCGCGACGACTGCGGCCAAGATGGACCAGAACAACAGGAACCCGCGTATCTCCATAACGCCCGAACAACGGCGTGACGCCGGAGACGTTCCCGTCCGAACGGGACCAGAGAAGCAGGGGAGTAAGGGAGTAAGTGAGTAAGTGAATAGGGGAAATATGACTAGCACGAAGCCGCACGATTGGTACGGCTCCCCTACTCCCCTACTCCCCTACTCCCCTACTCCCCTACTCTTCAGCGCCTTGTACACCGCAATGCCGGCGGCGAGGTCTTCGAGGGCTGCGCCGACCGATTTGAAAAGCGTGATCTCACCGGGGCTCTGCCGGCCTTTCTTTTGGCCGCGTGCCAATTCATGCAGGTCGGCGACGATGGCTTGCGCCTCCAGCACGCCCGAGGCCAGCGGCTGGACGATGTCGCCCGCTTCCTTGGTGGCGCCGGCCCGGGTGTCGACATAGACGCGGGCACGCGCAATCGCATCGTCGTCGCTTTCGCGCATATCAGGCGTGAAACCGCCGACCAGATCGACATGGGTTCCCGGCTTCAACAGCGCGCCCTTGATCAGCGGCGTGGTCGTGATCGTCGCCGACGAAACGATGTCGGCCTGGCCGAGTTCGGCGTCGAGATCGCTCGCGGCGGTGGCCGCAAAGCCCTCGGCGCGCAATTCCGACGCAACCTTTTCTGCATTGGCCGGCGTGCGGTTCCAGATGCGGATGGCGGTGATCGGCCGCACCGCTGAATGCGCCTTGGCGAGGAACGGCGACAGCGCGCCGGCACCGACCACCAGCAGCCGCTCAGCGTCCTCGCGGGCCAGATAGGAGGCGGCCAGCGCCGAGGCGCAGGCCGTGCGCCACTGCGTCAACCGCTGGCCGTCGATCATGGCTTCAGGCTCGCCGGTCGCGCCGTCGAGCAGGAGGTAAAGCCCCATCACCGCGGGTTTGCCCACGGTGTTGTTGTCGGGCGACACCGTAACGATCTTGACGCCGATATGGCCGCCTGCCGACGTGCCGGCCGCATTGAAGTCGGTCCAGGCCGGCATCAGGAGCAGCGTCGAGGCCGCGCCGTCGGGCCGTTCGACCATATGGTGATGCCTGACCGGTTGCATCGCGCCATCGCGAAAGGCCGCGCGCAGAGTCTCGACCAGGCCGGGAAAGGTCAGCGCATGATCGACCTCGGCCGCCGAAATGGTCAGCATGGGAAACTCCGTGGAGAGAAATACGCCTAACGCATAACCGCGGAAATCGGAACCGATTTCGGAAAAGATCATGCGTAATCAAAATGGTACGGCGTCCTATGTGCGTCCCAAAGGACGTGCGGCGCTGTGTTGGCTCAGTTCGTCGGCTTCGGCAAGGCCGGGCCTTGTGGCGCAGCCGGCGCACGGCTGACCGCTTGGCGCAGGTTCTCGGCCTCGACGCCGCGCTGGCGCGCCAGCCTGCGATAGCGGCCCTGCTTGATCCAGGTCGCCAGGCTGCCGACCACCATGCCGATGGCGAGAGCCAGGAACAGGAAGATGAAAAGCGGCAGCGTCAGCGTCAGCGCCGGATTGCCGGGGTTGAACGGATCCAGGGTGAAGGCAACCGGATCGCGATTGGCGACCGCCAGCGCAATCAGGATGACGGCCAGCGGCACGAAGACCACGACGAGCATGAAACGATTGAACATGGAATTTCCTGTCGAAGACGGGCTCGGCCGCGGGCCGCGCCCTACTGAAAAAGGCCGGCATGGCGCACGAGCTCGCGCGGCGCCTATTTGCCGCCGTTCAGCCTTTCACGCAATTCCTTGCCGGTCTTGAAGAACGGCACCCATTTCTCCTCGACCTCGACGGATTCGCCGGTGCGCGGGTTGCGGCCGGTGCGGGCGGGGCGGTTTTTCACCGAGAAAGCACCGAAACCGCGCAGCTCGACCCGGTTGCCTTCGGCAAGCGCGTCGGTGATCTCGTCGAAAATCGCGCCGACGATGTTTTCGACGTCGCGCAGAAAAAGGTGCGGGTTGCGTGTGGCGATGATCTGCACAAGTTCGGATTTGATCATGAGAAGGCTCCCCGTGAAAACACTGCGGTCAAAATTATGAGGATGATTTTATTTGCTTTTTTCACTCGTCTCAAGGGTGCCAGACGGAAACGAGACCGTCAAGAAACAAGCGGTCGGCACCAAGTTCGTGAATGATCTCGCCGCCATAGTCGGGCAGGCCGAGCGCACTGCCGATGGTTCGCGCCGTCGCTTTCGAGAACAGGAAGCCGCCGCTTTCCGCGGCCTTCCACTCCACCACCTTGAGCTTGGCGTCGACGCCCTTGGTCGCGAGCCAGTCGATCGCTTCGGTCTCGCCGCCGACCGCGTCGACCAATTTGTTGGCAACAGCCTGCCGGCCGGTGAAGATCGAACCGTCGGCCAGGGCCAGCGCCTCCGGCTTGGTCATGTTGCGTCGTTCGGCGACGACGCCGACGAACCAGTCGTAGCTGTCCAGGATCAGCTTGCGGACCATGGTGCGCTCGTCGTCATTGGTCGGCTTGAAAGGCGATGGCGAGGCTTTCAAGGGCGAGGATTTCACTTCCTCGAGCTTGATGCCGAGCTTGTCCATAAGGCCGCTGACGTCCGGATACTGGATCAGCACGCCTATCGAGCCGACGATCGACGATTTGCGCGCGACGATATGATCGGCAGCGGTGGCGATCATATAGCCCGCCGATGCGGCCAGCGTGCCGACCTCGGCCACCACCGGCTTCTCGGCGGCCAGCTTGCGCACTGCTTCGTAGATCGATTCGCCCCCGACGGTGGTGCCGCCCGGTGAATCGATCGACAGGATCACAGCTTTCACCCTCGAGGATTGACGGATGGTGTCCAGTTGTTTGATCAGGTCTTCGTCTTCGGTAATGGTGCCCTCGATCTTGACCTTGGCGATATGGTCGACCGCCGTGCCAGTGAAGTCGTCACCGTAAATCCAGCTCGAAAAGGCAATCAGCCCGACTGCCGCGACAACAAGCGCTGCAACGCGCCAGAATGTCAGCTTGCGGCGCAAGCGGCGGCGGTCGATCAGGTCGTCGGCTCTCAGTGCCATGGTCAGCCTCATAGACGGTGGAAGCAGATGCTTTTAAAGCAACCATCCGCGCCCGGCTACCGATTCCTGACGAGCTTGCGCCAAAGACAGGGTTTCGACGTTCGCGAGCCGGCGTTTCAAGAGACATCAAGACCAATCCACAGGCCCCTAACGCTGTGCGCCTGTATCTGGTATGAGATGCAAGTCGTGCCGGTTTCATTTTCGTTTGTACAACTGCAACCGTCACACTTTTGCGGTTTTCCTCCGCTTGTGCTTGCTTGAGGGCGCCGGCATCCCACCTATAGGGGTGCTTGGCGGCAGGGGTTTAAAAGAAAGCAGTTATGTTAGCGCGACCGATCGAACCGACCAACACCGAGACGGAGTTGGCTCCCCCGGACGTAGGCCCGGCGCGGGTCGACGCCTTCGGCATTGCCCAGCGCCATTCGCGCCGCGTGCGGATCTTGAAGCTGGCGGTGCCGCTGGCCGCTGCCGCGATCGCGGTCGCCTTCCCGATCTATACCTATCTCGCGGCGCCTGGCTCAATCCAGGTCCAGGCCGACGGCAGCGCCTTCGCCAATGGCAAGCTGGTGATGGCCAACCCCAAGCTCAACGGGTTCACCAAGCAGAAACTGCCCTATTCCATGACGGCCTTGCGCGCCATACAGGACGTGACCAAGCAAGGCATCATCAATCTGGAGGGCATCGACGCCAAGCTGCCGATATCGACTGACAATGTGGCGGCCATCAATGCCTCGCACGGCACCTACAATCGTGACGGCAACACGATGAGCCTGACCAGCGATGTCACCATAACCACCACCGATGGCTTGGCGGCAAAGTTCAAATCGGTCTTTCTCGATATGGGCAAAGGCACTATGAAGACGAACGACCCGGTCGACGTCAGCCGCGGCGGGTCGCGGATCACCGCAGATTCGATGTCGATCCAGGACAACGGCAAGATCGTGGTTTTCGAGAACAGAGTGCGTGTCAACATCGATCCCGCCAGCTTGAAAGCGGCAGAGGCAATGAGCGGAGAATCCAATGCGGTTCAGTAGTTCGACATGGCTCGGGGCAGCAGCTTCGGCGTTGCCGGCCCGTGGGCTGGCTTTGGGGCTGGCTTTGGGGCTGAGCTTGGGGACGACGCCGGCTCTGGCGCAGTCCAAGGCCACCAGCCAGTTGTCGGGCCTCAAACTGTCCGGCGACAAGCCCATCCAGATCGAAAGCGATAAGCTCGAGGTCCGCCAGGCGGAAAGCGTCGCCGTGTTCACAGGAAATGTAAGCGTCGTCCAAGGGCCGACTTTGCTCAAGGCCGGCAAGATGACGGTCTATTACGTCAAGGACGCCGACGCTGACGCCAAGGAAGCGCAGGACGCAGGTGCCGCGATGACCGGCTCGGCCAACATCGACCGTCTGGAGGTCGCCAACAAGGTCTATATCAAATCGGACGACCAGGTCGCCACCGGCGACAGCGGCACCTTCGACATGAAGACGGAAGTGCTGGTGCTTTCAGGCAGCAAGGTCGTGCTTTCGCAAGGTGACAATGTACTGGTCGGCTGCAAGCTCACCGTGCAGATGAAGAGCGGCCTGGCCCAGGTCGACGCCTGCGGGGGCCGCGTCATGATGTCGATCACGCCGCCGGCGAAGTCGGGAGCGGCGAACCCCTGATGGTCGACGTAGCATCGCTGATGGCGCGTCTTCCAGGACGCGCCGCCAGCAAACTTGCGGCACCGGCCACGGTCAGCGTCGACCAGGTAAAGTTCAAGGGAACCTTGATCGCCAAGGGCCTGACCAAGAGCTACAAGGGCCGCAAAGTCGTCAGCGGCGTGACGATCGGCGTGCGCGCCGGTGAGGCGGTCGGGCTGCTCGGTCCCAACGGCGCCGGCAAGACGACCTGCTTCTACATGGTCACCGGCCTTGTGCCGGTCGATGAAGGCACAATCGAAATCGACGGCTTCGATGTCACCTCGATGCCGATGTACCGCCGCGCCCGCCTCGGCATCGGCTACCTTCCGCAGGAAGCGTCGATCTTTCGCGGCTTGAGCGTCGAGCAAAACATCCGTGCCGTGCTCGAAGTGGTCGAAAAGAGCCGCAAGGAGCGCGAACGCAGTCTCGACGAACTGCTCGAGGAGTTTCACATCAGCCATTTGCGCAAGGCCCCGTCGCTGTCGCTTTCCGGCGGCGAGCGGCGCCGCCTTGAAATCGCGCGTGCACTGGCGACCCGCCCCGCATACATGCTGCTCGACGAACCTTTCGCCGGCATCGATCCGATCGCCGTCGCCGATATCCAGCAACTCGTGCGCCATCTGACGGCGCGGGGCATCGGCGTGCTCATCACCGATCATAATGTCCGCGAGACGCTCGGCCTGATCGACCGCGCCTACATCATCCATGCCGGCCAGGTGCTGACCCATGGCCGGGCCGATGAAGTGGTCGCAAACCCGGATGTGCGGCGGCTTTATCTCGGTGAGGGATTTACACTCTAAGCGGGAAAATTCCCCTCCAAGCGCGATTTTTGGCGCGAGACGAGCCTTTTTCTCCGATTTCTCCTCCAAATAACGCACCGACAGGCGAGTTTTGATCGCTGTCGCCTTGACAAGCAAAAGCCGGGCCAGTTTCTATGCCCAACTCCTTCCGGCAGTCCGGATGCGTAGACAGGGCGTTTGAAACCGAACCATGGCGTTGGCGGCAAAACTACAGCTACGACAGTCCCAGTCGCTGGTGATGACGCCGCAACTCATGCAGTCGATCCGGCTGCTGCAGTTCACCCACGTCGAGCTGGAACGCTTCATCGACGACGAGATCGAGCGCAATCCTCTACTCGATCGCGCCGAGCCGCAGGACGATGCCGTCAGCGATCAGGCGCAGAAGATCGATGCCGTGCCGGAAACGGCCACCGGCGGTGACTGGTTCGAGAAGGAAACGGCGTGGAGCGCCGAGGCGATCTCGGAAAAGCTCGATACTTCGCTGGAAAACCTGTTTCCCGACGATCCCGGCACCAGCGAGCGGCTCGGTCCCGACCTGACGGCCCAATGGAAATCGGCCTCCGGCAACGGTTCCGCGTCCTCGTCGGACGGCTTCGAGGTCGGAGACATGGCGGCCGCCGCCATCACGCTGCGCGAGCATGTCGGCGGACAGGTCGCGCTTGCCTTCGCCGACCCGGCAGCACGCCTGATCGCCAGCGAACTGGCCGATGGCCTCGATGAGGCCGGCTACATGCGCGCCGACATGGCTGAGATCGCCGCTCGTCTCGGCACCGACAGAGCGGCGGTGACGAATGCACTCGAGGTCTGCCAGACATTCGAGCCCGCCGGCATCTTTGCCCGCGACCTCGCCGAATGCCTGTCGCTGCAGCTTGCCGTCCGCGACCGGCTCGACCCGGCGATGAAGGCTTTGATCGCCAATCTCGAGCTCCTGGCGCGGCGCGATTTCCAGACCCTGAAACGGATCTGTGGGGTCGACGAGGAGGATCTGCTCGACATGCTGGCCGAGATACGTGCGCTCGATCCGCGCCCGGGGATGGCGTTTTCGGGCGGTGCCAGCGATGCGATCGTCGCTGATGTCGAAGTGCGGGCGGCCAATGACGGGAGTTGGGTGATCGAACTCAATGCCGAAACGCTGCCGCGCGTGTTGGTCGACCATATCTATTTTGCCCAGGTTTCACCGCATGCGAAAAACCAGACGGAAAAGGATTTCCTGGCGGAATGCCTGCAAAACGCCAACTGGCTGACGCGCAGTCTCGACCAGCGGGCGAAGACCATCCTTAAGGTTGCCTCAGAAATCGTGCGCCAGCAGGACGCCTTCCTCGTCCATGGCGTGCGTCACCTGAAGCCGCTCAACCTGCGCACGGTGGCCGACGCCATCGGCATGCACGAATCGACCGTCAGCCGGGTCACCGCCAACAAATACATGCTGACGCCGCGCGGCGTGTTCGAACTGCGCTATTTCTTCACCGCCTCGATCGCTTCGTCGGGTGGCGGCGATGCGCATTCGTCTGAAGCGGTGCGCGACCGCATCAAGCAGTTGATCGACGAGGAGAAACCGGCCGACGTGCTTTCCGACGACGCGATTGTGGATATGTTGCGGGAAAGTGGCGTCGATATCGCCAGGCGCACGGTCGCCAAGTATCGGGAGGGCATGAATATTCCCTCGTCGGTGCAGCGGCGGCGTGAAAAACGCGCTTTGGCCAGCGCCGGACGTTGATCCCCGACGGAATTTCCACAGCTTTCGCGCTTCATTGACAAGCCGCATTGAAGTGGCTAGAAGCCCGCCCGCATGGGACGGGCTACTGCCCGCATGCGGATGGTCCGTCACGACGTTGGCCACGGGACGGTCAAAGAAGGCGGCTTGTGATCAACCGGAAAGTTCGGATTTAAAATCGGCGCAAGTGACGCCGCAAAGCTTGTGCGCACAGACCACGGGTATAAACTCGGGACAGTTTGAAGCCTGAGCAAGGAAGGTCAGTTTTCAGATGACACTGCGCATATCAGGAAAACACATGGATGTCGGCGATGCGTTCCGTACGCGCATCAACGACCGTGTCGGAGAAGTGATCGGGAAATATTTCGATCGGGGCTTTTCAGGGCAAATTGTAGTCGTCAAATCGGGGTCGCGCTACACGGCCGATTGCATGATCCGGCTGGATTCCGGCGCTTCGCTGCAGGCGACCGGTGAAGCCCAGGACCCGACGCTCGCTTTCGAGGCCGCGGCGGATCGCCTCGAAACCCGCCTTCGGCGCTACAAGCGTCGGCTGAAGTCACATAATTCAGGCAATGCCAATGGCGAACTCACCGACATCGCCTATACGGTGATGGCGCCGCTTGCCGATGACGATGAGGAAATACCGGAGAATTTCGCGCCAGCCATCGTCGCCGAATCAACCATGACGCTGCGGACCATGTCGGTGGCGTCAGCCGTGATCGAGCTCGACACCAAGGACAGCCCGGTTCTCGTCTTCCGCAACGCCGGAAACGAGCATCTCAATATCGTCTATCGCCGGCCGGACGGAAATATCGGCTGGATCGACCCGTCTACGACCAAGGTTGCGCAGGGATGACGACCAAGGCCGCACTGGGATAAGGAACCAGCCGCACGCGAGAGTGAGGGCTGGCGACGGCAGGCGAACAAGGGATTTCAAGTATGGATCTGAGCGATCTTATCAACGTTCCGGCAATCTTGCCGGCGTTGAAGGCGAACTCCAAGAAACAACTGCTGCAAATGCTGTCCGAAAGGGCGGCAGCGATTTCCGGCATTCCGGAACGGGAGGTGTTCGACACCATCCTGCAGCGGGAACGGCTGGGCTCGACCGGTGTCGGCAACGGCATTGCCATTCCGCATGGCAAGCTGGCCGGGGTCAAGCGGATCGCCGGGGTTTTCGCCCGGTTGGAGACGCCGGTCGATTTCGAGGCGCTGGACGACCAGCCGGTCGATCTGGTGTTCCTGCTTTTGGCGCCCGAAGGCGCCGGCGCCGACCACCTCAAGGCGCTGTCGCGCATCGCGCGGGTGCTGCGCGACGCCGACACGGTGGCCAAGATCAGGGGCACCCGCGACGCCGCAGCGATCCACGCGCTTTTGTCGGACACGCAAGCCTCACACGCGGCCTGAGTTTTTGATTGGATCCGTTGAAGGGCCGCCGTGAGCGGCCCTGTCCGTTTCCAACCAGATCGCTGCGCCTATTGTTAGTGGATGGCGACGGCGATCAGGTCGTTTTCCAGGGCGCCAGCCAGCGCCCGGTCGCGAGCGTCCGAAAGCAGGATCGGCTGGCCATTGGCGGCAAACAGGGCCCACAGTTCAAGGCCGGGCGCGATTTCGCCGAGGCCCGGGAAACGGCCGCGCAGATCGTCGCTCGACACTTTCCTAAGATAGGCGACCGAGCCTTCGCCGAGATGGGCGAATTCGCCGCTGGTCATGATAAGATTTTCGTCAGTTCTGGTCATTTAAGCCTCCTTGGCGCGAGGACGCCGCTCAGGCCGCCTCGCATGAGAGCTATTAGAGCGCCGTGTGTCCAATTGGACACACAAAGGACGCTCTAACACTTCAATTTGCTGCATCGTGCTTTCGGAAAATCGATTCCGATTTTCCGGCCGATGCAGCGATAAGGATCAGTCTTTCACCGATATGTTTATTTTCCGTACCAGCCGTTCGGACTCGGGCCGATCGAGATCGATCGACAAAAGCCCGTTCTTCAGCTCCGCGGTGATCACCCGCATGCCGTCGGCCAGCACGAAACAGCGCTGGAACTGGCGCGCGGCAATGCCGCGATGAAGAAATTCGCGCTCTGTATCGTCGTTCTGACGGCCGCGCACGACCAACTGGTTCTCCTCCGTGGTCACATCGAGATCGTTCTCGGCGAAACCGGCGACAGCGAGCGTGATACGCAGCCTTTCGGCCTTGCCGTCGGCACCGCTGAGGCGCTCGATGTTATAGGGAGGGTAGCTATCACCCGACTTCGCCAGACGCTCCAGGGTCTTTTCCATGGCGTCGAAACCCAGGAGAAGCGGGCTGGAAAAAGGCGTCATTCGGCTCATGTTACATTGTCCTCTCAAGAGCGACATAAAGTGGAAAAACCCAGATGGCATTTTTCCCGATGGTCTTGATATGGTCCGCCCCGCGGTCAAGTTCAAGCCGTCAAAAGCCCCGCCCAAAAAGACTCCCCAAACAAGGAATTGAAATGCCCCTATCCCGCAAGATCATCATCGACACGGATCCCGGCCAGGATGATGCCGTCGCCATATTGCTGGCGCTCGGCAGCGCCGAGCTGGAGATCGTCGGCATGACCGCCGTCGCCGGCAACGTGCCGCTGAGGCTCACCGAAAAGAATGCACGCAAGATCTGCGAACTGGCCGGCAGGTCTGACATCAAGGTCTATGCCGGCGCCATCCGGCCGCTGGCGCGCGAACTGGTTACCGCCGAGGAGGTGCATGGCGAGACCGGTCTCAACGGACCGCAATTGCCCGAACCGACAATGAAGCTGCAGGACCAGTATGCGGTGGATTTCATCGTCGAGACACTGATGAAGGAAGAGAGCGGCACGATTACGCTCTGCGCGCTCGGACCGCTCACCAACGTTGCGCTGGCGCTTATCCGCGAGCCGAAGATCGCGCCGCGCATCAAGGAAATCGTGCTGATGGGCGGCGGCTTCTTCGAAGGCGGCAACGTCACGCCGACCGCCGAATTCAACATCTATGTCGACCCGCATGCCGCCGACGTCGTGTTCAAATCCGGCATCCCGATCGTCATGATGCCGCTCGACGTCACCCACAAGGCGCTGACTACCGCCCAGCGGACCCAGGCCTTCCGAAAGCTCGGCACCAGGGTCGGCACGGCTACGACGGAGATGCTGGAATTCTTCGAGCGCTTCGACGAGGAGAAATACGGCACCGATGGCGGTCCGCTGCACGACCCTTGCGTCATCGCCTATCTGTTGAAGCCGGAGCTATTCAGGGGCCGCAACTGCAACGTCACCGTGGAAACCGCCTCGGAGCTCACCATGGGCATGACCGTGATCGACTGGTGGGGCGTGACCAAGCGACCGAACAACGCCATGGTGATGCGCGACATCGACCATGATGCGTTTTTCGCACTGCTGCTGGAAAGGCTGGGGCGGCTTTAGGGTTCCTTCCTTCTCCCCTTGTGGGCCCACAAGGGGGGAAGGAAAGGTGCCGCTCACTTCGCCTTTGAAAACGCCAGCCACAGGCCGCCGCCGACCAGGAAACTGCCGCTGATCCTGGACATGAGCTTGATGCGGTCGGCCGAGAGCAGGCGTCCGGCGCGGCCGGCGGCCAGCGCGAAGGTCGAATCCGACACGGCGGCGAAGATCAGAGCGGTGAGACCCATGACGACGATCTGCAACGCGTAGTTGCCTTCAGGGGCGATGAACTGCGGAAAGAAGGCGCCGAAGAACACCAGCGTCTTGGGATTGCTGATCGCCACCAGCAGGCCTTGCAGGAAGAAGCCGCCGCGCGGTGTCTTCGCCGATCCGTCGGCGTTCAGCTTGCCCTTGGAGCGGAACATCTGCACACCCATCCAGATCAGATAGGCAGCGCCGATCAGCCTGACCCATTCGAACCAATGGCCCATTCCCGCGATAAGCGAGGTCAATCCGACGCCGACGATGGCGATCATGATGGCCAGCCCGGCCTGCGTGCCGGCGACATTGGCGAGGCCGGCGCGGGAGCCATGGCGGATGCTGTTGGCGATGATTAGCGTGACCGTCGGTCCGGGCACCAGGACAATGACGATACAGGCAACGACATAGGTAGCGTAGAGTTCCAGCGACATGGTTTTTCCTCGACAATATGCGGCTTGCGACGCGGCCGATCGTGATCAATGCATGACGGCAACGCCGGTGCAAGCCGGCAGGATACGTCGCTGGCGGCCTTGACCTGGACTTAGGCTCCGGCCTGCCACGGCAGCGTCGTCTCGTAGGCTGCCGCTGCTCTCAACACGGCCATGTCGCCGCGCGGCCGCCCGATCAGTTGCATGCCCATCGGCCTGCCTCTGGCATCGAAGCCCGCCGGTACGTTGACCGCCGGGCAGCCGCCCAGCGTGGCGAACGCTGAAACCTGCATCCAGCGGTGATAGCTGTCCATCGCACGCCCGGCCACTTGCGTCGGCCAGTGGGTGGCGAACTCGAAGGGGAAGACCTGCGCAGTCGGCAGTGCGACGAGGTCGAAGCGGTCGAAGAGCGACAGCAGGGTTTTGTGCCAGGACGAGCGCCTCACCGTGGCGGCGTGGATTTGCGGCGCCGTGAGCTGCAGCGCATGTTCCACCTCCCACACGGCCTCCGGCTTCAGAAGACTGCGTTTGAAGGGATCGTCGTAATGCGCCTTGAGCGCACAACCGCTGCTTGCCTGGCGCAGCGTCACAAAGGCCTGCCACAGCGCTTCGTAGTCGAAATCCGGCACCAGCGCCTCGGTCTGAAAGGATACGTCGGCGAACCGGCCGAGAGCGGCCTTGCAAAGATCAAGGATGCCAGGTTCGACCGGCAGATGACCACTGAGATCGCCGAACCAGGCGATGCGGCCGCCGGGCGCTGCCGTTTGCAGCCCTTCGAGGAACGAACCGTGCTTGTGATGTGAGAGCGGCGCGCGAGGGTCGTAGCCGGCCTGCTCGTCGAGCAGCAGCGCCATGTCGCGCACGCTGCGGCCCATCGGTCCTTCGACGCCCATCTGTGTGTGAAAGACGTCAAGTTCGGGACCGGCCGGGACAAGTCCCTGCGACGGACGTAAGCCATAGACATTGTTGTAGGCGGCCGGGTTGCGCAGCGAGCCGCCAAAGTCGCTGCCATCGGCGACAGGCAGCATGTCGAGCGCCAGCGCGACCGCCGCGCCGCCGCTCGAACCGCCGGCGGTCAAGGCCGGGTCGAAAGCATTGAGCGTCGGGCCGAACACGGTGTTGTAGGTGTTGGAGCCAAGGCCGAATTCGGGAACGTTGGTTTTGCCGATGATGATGGCGCCGGCCTTGCGGATGCGCTCGACGAAGAAATCATCCTCTTGCGGCACGAAATCGGCGAAGATCGGCGAGCCGAAGCTGGTCCTGAGGCCCTTGGTCTGCGCGAGATCCTTGATGGCGATCGGCAGGCCGAACAGGGGGCCGGCATGCCCTGCACGCGCCAGATGGGCGTCTGCCTTGTCAGCCTCGCGCAAGATGTCGGCACGGTCGCGTAGTGAGACGATGGCATTGACCAGCGGGTTCACGGCGTCGATCCGGTCGAGGAATGCCGTCACCACCTCGCGCGCGGACAGCTGACGGCGCCTGATCGCGTCGGCAAGGTCCACGGCGGACAGACGGCAGATATCGCCGGCAGGCGGCACGGCGTGTTTTGTGGCCGGACGCATGGCTCTCACCTGGCTGGCGGATTTTGGAGCGCCGCGTCGACGTCCTTCGCCAGCGGGATCGCCGGCTGGGCGCCGGGCTTCAGGCAAGCGAGCGAACCAGCGGCTGCAGCACGGGCGAGCGCCTGATCGAGCGGCAGGCCGGATGACAGCCCGGCGGCGAAATAGCCGCAAAACGTGTCGCCGGCGCCGACCGTGTCGACAGGGGTGATCTTCAGCGCCGGAACCATCAGAAGATCGACTGGCGTGGCAGCCAGAACGCCGTCACCGCCGAGCGTGACGACAATTGTGCGGCCGGTCTTTCCGGCGTAATCGCGCATCCGCGCCGGGCGATCACGGCCGCTCAGCGACAGCGCCTCACCATAGAGGTCGAATTCGGTCTCGTTGGCGACGACATAGTCGGCCTTGCCGAGGAAGGCGGCCGCCTCGCCGCGGAATGGTGCCGTGTTGAGCACGGTGACCGCGCCTGCCGCCCCGGCCGCGTCCAGTGCTGCATCGACAGTCTGCAGCGGGATCTCCTGCTGCAAGAGCACGACATCGCCCTTTTTCATGAAAGCCCTGGAGAGGTCGCCTGTCACGACCGACTCATTGGCGCCCGGCACCACGGCAATGACGTTCTCGCCGTCGTCGGCGACCATGATCAATGCCGTGCCGGTCGAGGCGAAGGTTTCGCCGACACCGGACAGGTCGATCTTGCCGTTCCGCAGCAGCGCCAGCGCTTCAGTGGCGAAATTGTCCTTGCCGACCGCGCCGACCATGCGCACCTTGGCACCGGCGCGCGCGGCGGCCAACGCCTGGTTGGCGCCCTTGCCGCCGGGTGCGGTGGTAAAGCCGGAGCCCCGAACCGTCTCTCCCGGTGCGGGCAAGCGGTCGACATTGGCGATAAGGTCAAGGTTGATCGAGCCGATAACGATGATCAAGTGGTGCCTCCCTGCTGACGTATCGTGCTTTACGAAAATAGGAATAGATTTTCGGAAAGCACGAATGCGTAGAATTAAATTGTTAGAGCGTTCTTTGTTCGTCCGAATGGACGCACGTCGCTCTAATTTTGCGGGAAGCTACTCCGTAAGGCCGCTGCTTGCCAGACCGCGCGAGATGAACCCGCGCGCTGGCCCGAATCTATGGGCGTTTCATCAAGATCCGACTTGTCCCGCTTCCCAGCCAAGGATGGCGCGTTTGCGGGTCAGGCCCCAGTGGTAACCGGTGAGCGCGCCAGACTTGCCGAGAGCCCGGTGACACGGCACCACGAAGGACATCGGATTGGCGCCGACCGCGGCCCCCACCGCTCGGCTGGCGCTCGGCGCGCCGATGCCGGCGGCGATCGAGGAATAGGTGCAGGCCTTGCCCATCGGGATGCGCAGCAGGGCCTCCCAGACGCGGACCTGGAAGTCGGTGCCGATCATGACGACGCGCAGCGGCTGGTCGGCGCGCCACAGCGCCGGATCGAAGATGCGCGCGGCATAGGGCGCCGTCGCGGCCATGTCCTCGACATAGTTTGCGTTCGGCCAGCGGCCGGACATGTCGGCAAAGGCCCCGCGCTCGCCGCCGGCATCGCTGAAGGCGAGGCCGGCAAGGCCGCGGTCGGTGACCAGGATCAGGGCGATGCCGAAGGGCGAGATATGATAGCCGTAGCGGATCGTCAGTCCGGCGCCGCGCGTCTTGTAGTCGCCCGGCGACATCGCCTCATGGGTGACGAAAAGGTCGTGCAACCGGCCGGGGCCTGACATGCCGACCTCGAAAGAAGCCTCGAGCAGCGGCATGCCGGAATCGAGCAGTTTGCGTGCATGGTCGAGCGTGACCGCCTGGAGGAAGGCCTTGGGCGACAGGCCGGCCCAGCGTGTGAAGAGCTTCTGCAGGCCGGTCGGCGTCTCGCCGACTTCCTCGGCCAGTATTTCGAGCGACGGCTGGTCACGGTAGTCAAGGCTGATCTTCTCGATCGCGCGCCGAACAACTTCGTAGTCACCGCCTTCGGGTGTGATGTCTTTCTTCAGAATAGCTGTCTGTGCGTTCATCGGACTATCTCCTTGACCGTGAATATCGTCCTTCGCGGCTGCGATCACCACCCGAAACTTGCCTTCTCGTCATGTGCACCCAGATAGATCTGGCTTCGAGGAAGGAGCCGACGATGGCTGGCGAGAAGGTGCATCTCACCAAGGAGAAGGAGACGCTGCTGATTACCATTTATGGCAAGGCACTGGAGAGCCGGTTGCCTCAATCGCTGCTGAAAGATCATTTTGCGGACGAGGCGGTTCGCCGCATCGACTATGATTTCTCGCGGCTGAAGGTCGACGACAATCTCGGCGTCGGCTTGGCGATCAGGGCCAAGACGCTGGATGATTGGGTTTCGGCCTTTCTGGCCAGGAATCCCGAAGCGATCGTGCTGCATCTCGGCTGCGGGCTCGACACGCGGATATTCCGCATCGATCCACCATCCCGCGTGGATTGGTTCGATATCGACTATCCCGAAGTCATCGAGCTCAGGCGCAAACTCTATCCGCCGCGCGACCATTACCGCCTGATCGCGTCGTCAGTCACCGAGCCTGGCTGGCTGGACGAAGTGCCTGACGATCGTCCGGCCATGGTCGTGGCGGAAGGGCTCACTCCCTACCTTGCCGCTGACGAGGGTCCAAGACTGTTTTCGCGGCTTGTGTCGCATCTTTCGAGCGGCGAATTGGTTTTCGACGCCTATAGCCGCTTTGGCTTGAAGATCATTCGCCTCAATCGATCCTTCCGCGCGACTGGCGCCGAGGTCCATTGGAGCATCGAGGATCCGCACGAACTGGAGCAAAAGGTGCCCGGCCTGCAACTGGTCGAGGACCTTTCGGCCTACCGGCCGGAACACGCCGCCCGTATGAGCTGGGTCGCGAGGCTGCTCATCCGGCTTTGGAGCTATATTCCGCCGCTGCGCAGGATCGGCAGGATGTTGCGGTATCGATTCTGAAATAACTTCCCCTCTGCGCTTCGCGCCTCGTTGCTCGATAAGGAACTTAATGCGAATTTGTCGGAAAGATGGATCTATAGAAATGAAGCAAGATGCACGGGCAGCAGCGACCTTTTTTCTGGCCCTCCAATAGCGGTGGCAGTCGAGATTCTTCGAGAATTGTGCATCGTCGTTTTTCACAATGGGTTGAGTGAAAGTCTTGTTTTAGCGGGCCAATTTTGGGCGGTATTGAGATCGCAACCATTTTTGCATGGTCTTTTGCAATACTGTTTGGGTCCCACTCTACATTCTTCTGAGATGGCTTAGAATTTTCTCGCCGTGGGTAACGATAGGGTTCGCTGCCGCGATAGGAGCGTGGTTCAATATTTTTCCGGAATTCTTGCCCAAAAATGAGACGACCAACTTCTGGATAACAGGGTGCCAAATCATAGCGAATGGCACGCGCACTTTATGTGGGTATTGGGAGCTGGCATCGGACGTGCTGTCTACCGCGACCTTGGGCGCGGTGGCTGGTCTGATTTTTTGGCTTATCTACGCTGGCGGCTGGAAGCGGCCAGTCATCAAAACCTAGCGCGCTTTGGCGGTCGCCAGGGCGCGCGAAAAGGCTGACGCAAAGCTCTCGCGGTCGTCGGGATTGAGGAAGCCGCCGATCGGCACGTTCTGGCCTTGTGCTTCCACCGTCATCCTGGTGATGCCGATCTCGGCGTGGCGGGCGACCGAAAAACGCGCCCAGAACGGATTGAAGCGATGCGCTTCCGATTTGCCTGATGGCGTGGTCTTGCGGATGTCGAGGCTGGTCCGTGAGACCGACACCTCCTCGCGGGCGCGGGCGGCACGATAATTGGCGCGAAAGGCGATGTAGACGGCGATGACGTCGAGACCGAGGAAGCCGAACACCGGCCAGGCGCCGCGCGACAGGAAAAACGCTCCTGTCACCAACGAGCCGAACAGCAGAGCGCCCATCAGGATGGCAAAGCCGGTTTTGCCCAGCGACCGATGCGGTATCAGCAACGCCTGGAAGAATGGCTCGTCGGCCTGAAATGAGGCGTTTGTGTCGCTCATGACGGGATATTATAGGAAGGGGATGACGAGCCCCAAGCCCAAAAATTCCTCTACACCCGAAAATGAACCGCCCCCCGGCCGACGCGACGGCTCGAACGCCAAGCCGCGTGCCCGGCCGGTGCGGTCCCATTTGCGCTACAGCCCGGCCGAGGTGCACGAGATTTTCCGACGCTTTTCCGTTCAGCGGCCCGAGCCGAAGGGCGAGCTCGAACACATCAACGCCTTCACGCTGCTGGTGGCTGTGGTGCTTTCGGCACAGGCGACCGATGTCGGCGTCAACAAGGCAACGCGGGCGCTGTTCAAGGTCGCCGACACCCCGCAAAAGATGCTGGCGCTCGGCGAGGCCAAGGTCGGCGACTATATCCGCACTGTCGGGCTTTGGCGCAACAAGGCCAAGAACGTCATTGCGCTGTCGGAAGCGTTGATCCGCGACCATGGCGGCGACGTGCCCGACGACCGCGATCAATTGGTCAAGCTGCCGGGCGTCGGGCGCAAGACCGCCAATGTCGTGCTTAATATGGCCTTCGGCCAGCACACGATGGCGGTCGACACGCATATCTTCCGCATCGGCAACCGGCTGGGACTGGCGCCCGGCAAGACGCCGGAACAGGTCGAGCAGGGGCTGTTGAGGATCATTCCGGACGAATATATGCGCCACGCGCATCATTGGCTGATCCTGCATGGCCGCTACGTCTGCAAGGCGCGCAAACCGGATTGTCCGGTCTGTGTCATCGCCGACATCTGCAAGGCCGAGGAGAAGACGAATGATATTCCGGCGCCGCTGGTCGAAATTGCGCCGCTCGAACCCGTAGGCGAAATTCAGTAGCCGTAGCCGCGCGCCATCGCCGCGGCGAAGACCGGGATCAACAGGAAAATCAAGGCTTCGGCGCGGACATAAGTTCGAACCGATGCAAGTTGCGCCGCAGGTACCTGAAAACCGGGGTTGGCCGAGGCCTGCCTGTTCCAGGAAACAAAGCGGACCGTCGGAATGATCGACAGCAGGCCGACGATGACGAAGGCCACCATCTTTGCCCAGAACACCCAGTTGTAGACGTAGAATTCCCAGCCCTTCAGGCCGTAGATGACGCGGCCGATGCCGACGATGATGATCAGCATGGCGAGGATGCCGTAATGGCGATCGATGCCGACAAGCCGCCGGAGCGTCGCGGCGGGCAGATCGCCGCGGATCAGGACAAATTCGGCGCCGATGATGCCCGCCAATGAAAACACCAGCAGATGATGAAAGATGGCAAGCGCAAGATCGGTGGTATCCATGCCCTTTTCCCTCCGTCGGACGGCACAGCGGATGCTGAATCAGCTGCTGGTGAAAAGTAGCACCGCTGGGCAGGATTCACATTGGGCTGGAAGATGATCTGCACAGGCTTTGGCTCTTGTCTGGTGCAGGCGATTTGGATCTCTGTCGCATATCGCTGTCCCCCAAAACCGCCGAGCACCCCCGGGTCAAATCCAAGGGCAGGCTACTAAGCACAGGCAAACTTACGCAACCGAGGCACGACACATGATCAATCCACAGGCGCTTGTCGCTCCCGTCATTGAAACGCCGCGCACCGTGCTGCGGCCACACCAGCTCGATGATTTCGACGCCTATGTCGCCATGTGGGCCGATCCGGCCGTCACACGCTTCATCGGCGGCAAGCCGCGCACGCGGGAGGAAAGCTGGATGCGCTTCCTGCGTCATGCCGGCCTGTGGTCGCTGCTGGGCTATGGCTTTTGGGCGATCGAGGACAAGGCGACCGGCCGCTTCATCGGCGAAGCCGGCTTTCACGATTTGAAGCGCAACATCGTGCCGTCGATCGAAGGCGTTCCGGAAGCCGGTTGGGCGCTGGTCCCGAGCGCCCATGGCCAAGGCTTCGCAAGCGAAGTCGTCGGACGGGTTCTCGCCTGGGGCGACGAGGCATTCGGGCGCGCAAGGACTGTCTGCATCATCGATCCGGAAAACACCGCTTCGCTGAGCGTCGCGGCCAAATGCGGCTACAGCGAAGTGTTGCGGACCACCTATCACGACGATGCGACGATCCTGCTGGAACGGCAGCCTTGAGGGTTGCGGCCTGTCATCCTGTAGTTCCGATCGGGCCGAATCGAGGCTTTCTAGGCCTGCCGCTTCAGCACCGGGCCTTCCGCTTTGGCTTTTAGGGCCGCCTGTTCGAGCATCGAGGCGTCTTCGCCGAAAGCGCGGGTGGCGCGCGCGGCCGCCTCGATCAGCGGATTTTTCATGCGCTGCAGAAAGGCCGCGTCGACGCGCGTGCTCGGGCCTGACAGCGTCAACGCACCGAGCAAGGTGTGCCCCGGCCCGAACACTGGTGCCGAAACGCCCGCTGTCTCGGGGTCGCGATCGCCGACCGACAAACAATGGTAGGTTTTGCGGATCGTCTCGTAAGGCTCGCCCTGCTGACCGGAAAACGCCGCAAGCACGCGGCCGCCCGTACCGGCCAGCAACGGCAGCACGTCGCCTTCCCGTATGGTGTAGCGGATGGGATGCTTGGACTCGACACGATAGAGGCAGGTGCGCACGTCGCCCGAGCGGACATAGAAAGCGACGCTTTCCCAGCTTCGCTCGGCCAGATCGCGCATGATCGGCAGCAGGATGTCGATCGCCACGACCGAACGCTGGTATAGGGCACCCAGCCGGAAGGTGGCAGGGCCGACACGGTAGCGGCCGTCGTCGAGACGCTCCAGCAGCTGCCCGCGCAATAATGAGTTCGCCAGCCTCAGGATCGTGCTCTTGTAGAGGCCGGTCCGCGCCGCGATTTCGGCCAGGCTGAGCGACCGGTCGGCGGTAGCGAAAGCATCGAGGATGGCGATCGCACGGTCGAGCGCGGCAACACCGTTGGTCGACGCAGGCTTGGATTGTGTTACGGTCATCTGCTTGACCACGTCGTTCCGTTCCCAGTTGGACAGAAGGGCCGATCGGAACAACTATGCCGCGTGCAGACAGTTCTGTCCAGTAGAATGCCGTTCCTGTTGACAGAACAAGACAAAGGCTGCATGAATTTTTGTCGAGCGGGTCTGAATTCAGGCTACGTTGCTGGCAGGCACCAGAGGAGGTGTCGTGATTGGAGGAATCCCATGCTGAACAGACGCAGATTTTTAATGAGCACCGCCGCTGCCGGCGCCGCCGGTTTCGCAGCGTTGCATCTCTCGCCCGCTTTTGCGCAGGATGCGCCGCAGATCCAGATCTTCGTGCCGGCAGCGCCCGGCGGCGGCTGGGATCAGACGGCGCGCACGATGGATCAGGTGCTGCGCAGTGAGAAGCTGATCTCCGGTTCGCAGATCACCAATGTCGGCGGCGCCGGCGGCACAGTCGGCCTGCCGCAATTCATCAGCCAGTGGAACGGCAAGGGCAATTCGCTGATGGTTGCCGGCATGGTCATGGTTGGCGCCATTATCGCCAACAAATCGGCCAACAATCTCACCGAAGTCACGCCGATCGCCCGCCTCACCGGCGAATTCGAGGCGCTTGTGGTGCCGGCGGCCTCGCCGTTCAAGACCGCAGCGGATTTCGTCGCCGCCCTCAAAGCCGATCCAACCAAGGTTCCGGTGGCTGGCGGTTCGGCCGGCGGCTCGGACCACATATTGTTCGGCCTTATCGCGAAGACGGCCGGTGTTCCGGCAGCCAACCTCTCCTACGTGCCGTTCGCCGGCGGCGGCGAGGCACTGTCGGCGCTTCTCGGCAACCAGGTCGCGGCCGGCATCTCCGGCTATGGCGAGTTCTCCGAACAGGTCAAGGCAGGCGCGCTTCGGCTGCTCGCCATTTCCGCGGACAAGCGCCAGGAAGGCATCGATGCACCGACGCTGAAGGAAGCCGGCATCGATGTCGAATTGTTCAACTGGCGCGGCGTCTTCGCACCGCCGGGCGTTTCCGACGCCGACAAGGCGGCGATGATCACGCTGGTCGAGACCATGGCTAAAAGTGATGCCTGGGCCACCGAATGCAAAAACCGCAACTGGACGCAAATCCTGCTCACCGGCGACGACTATGCTAAATTTCTCGCCGAAGACACGACCCGGATCGCAGCCATCCTCAAGGACCTCGGCCTTGCCTGATGTCCTCGGACAGGGGCGGTCTGCACTGCCCCTTTCCGATGTTCGCCAGCCGCATGGACATACGATCCAGCGCGAGTGAAACTGCGGTGAGGTCGGCTGTGGGAGACCGGCCTATCCAGGGAGGACGATCATGAGCACCAGCGACCAGCAGGCGGCGCGGCCGCGCCTTGCCGTGCCCGAATTGCTGATCGGCATCGGGCTTCTCGCCTGCGCCGGCGCAGTAGCCTGGCAGACGCTGTCGATTCCGGTGTCGCCGCTCTACTCCAAGGTCGGCCCGACCGTCTTCCCCTACATCACCATGTTCGGCATGACGATCCTTTCCCTCCTGTTGATCGTCGCCGCCCTGCGGGGCGGCTGGCAACCGGAAGAGGAAAAGGAAACGCCGACCGACTGGAAGGCGATGGGCATCGTCGCCGTCGGACTGGTCGCGAACCTTGTTCTGATCCAGCCGCTTGGCTTCACCGCAGCCTCGGTGATCATGTTCGTTCTCATCTGCCACGGGTTTGGCAGCAGACACCCGTTGCGTGACGTGCTGCTCGGCCTGATCCTGGCGCTTGCCGCCTATTTCGGCTTCGCCAGGGCGCTCGGCGTCAATATCGGCGCCGGCTTCATCGAGAACCAGCTGAACACCGGTCTCGATTCGATTATCCGTATGTTGAGAGGCTGAAGCCATGGAAACGCTCAGCCATCTCGCGCACGGATTCTCGGTCGCTTTTACGCCGGTCAATCTCATGTGGTGCCTGGTCGGCACGACGCTGGGGACAGCGATTGGCGTGCTGCCCGGCCTCGGACCGGCGCTGACCATCGCGCTGCTTTTGCCGATCACCTACCAGGTGGCGCCGGAAGCGTCCTTCATCCTGTTTGCCGGCATCTATTACGGCGCCATGTATGGCGGTTCGACGACATCGATCCTGCTCAACACGCCGGGCGAAAGTGCAACCATCGTCACTGCGCTGGAAGGCAACAGGATGGCCCGTTCCGGCCGCGGCGGCGCGGCACTCGCCACTTCGGCGATCGGCTCGTTCGTCGCCGGCACACTCGGCACGCTGGGTGTCGCTTTCCTGGCCCCGGTCGTGGTCAAATTCGCGCTGTCTTTCGGCCCGGCCGAATATTTTTCGCTGATGGTGCTGGCCTTCATCACGGTTTCGGCGGTGCTCGGCTCGTCGTCGGTGCGCGGCCTGACCAGCCTGTTCATCGGCTTCGTCATCGGCATGATCGGCGTCGACCTGCAGACCGGGCAGCCGCGCTTCACCTTTGGCATGAGCCAATTGCTCGACGGCGTCGACGTGATCGTCGTCGCCGTCGGCCTCTTTGCAGTCGGCGAGACGTTCTACATGGCCTCGCGCCGCTATGCCGGCAAGGACGAGATCGTGCCGCTGAAGGGCTCGCTCTACATGACGGCGGCCGAATGGGCACGCTCGTGGAAGGCTTGGCTGCGCGGCGCCCTGCTCGGCTTCCCAATCGGCGCCCTGCCGGCCGGCGGCGCCGAAATCCCGACCTTCCTGTCCTATGCGATCGAGAAGAAGCTCTCCAAACACAAGGAGGAGTTCGGGACGGTCGGCGCCATCGAAGGCGTTGCCGGACCGGAAGCCGCCAACAACGCATCGGCTGCCGGCGTGCTGGTGCCGATGCTGACGCTCGGCCTGCCGACCTCGGCGACGGCCGCGATCATGCTGTCGGCCTTCCAGAGCTACGGCATCAATCCCGGGCCGATGCTGTTCATGACGCAGGCCAATCTGGTCTGGGGGCTGATCGCCAGCCTGTTCATCGCCAATATCATCCTCGTCATCCTCAACCTGCCGCTGATCGGGTTGTGGGTGCGGCTGCTGAAAATCCCGGCGCCGCAGCTCTATGCCGGCATCCTGGTGTTCGCCACGGTCGGCACCTACGGTATTTCGCAGTCACCGACCGACCTCGTCATCCTCTATCTGCTCGGCGGGGCCGGATTCCTGATGCGGCGCTTCGATTTCCCGACGGCGCCGGTCATCATCGGCATGATCCTCTGGCCGCTCGCCGAAACGCAGTTCCGCCGCGCGATGACCATCTCGAACGGCGACTGGTCGGTGTTCTACAAGCATCCGCTGTCGCTGACGCTGCTGACGCTGGCGTTCATCGGGCTGATTGGGCCGCATATCTACGCTTACGTCGAACGCAGGCGCCTACGCGGACCGGAGCATGTGCCGGGCGATGCCTGACCTGGCTGTCATATCATGACCGATCTGCTGTCCGGTATCCGCGTCCTCGACCTGACCAATGTTCTGGCTGGCCCCTACTGCGCCTATCAGCTGGCGCTGCTCGGGGCCGATGTGATCAAGGTCGAGGCGCCGCAAGGCGGCGACCTGGCGCGCCAGCTCGGCGGTTCGCCGGAACTCAACAGCACCGGCATGGGCGCTTCGTTCCTGGCGCAGAACGCCGGCAAGCGATCGGTGGTGCTCGATCTCAAGAAAGAGGCCGATCGCGAACGCTTTCTCGATCTGGTCGCCTCCGCCGACGCGCTGGTCGAGAATTTCCGCCCCGGCGTGATGGACCGGCTGGGACTCGGCTATGCCAGGCTGAAAGAGGTCCGCCCCAGCCTTGTCTATTGCGCGATTTCGGGCTTCGGCCAGACCGGGCCGATGCGCGACAATCCCGCCTACGACCAGATCATCCAGGGCCTATCAGGCATCATGAGCATCACCGGCACGCCGGAGACCGCGCCGCTGCGGGTCGGTTATCCCGTCGCCGACACGCTGGGCGGACTGGTCGGGGCGTTCGCGATCGCCGCGGCACTTGTGAAGCAGAAGACGACAGGCGAGGGCGCCTTCCTCGACGTGTCGATGCTCGAATGCACGCTCTCCGCGCTGGGCTGGCCGGTCTCCAACTATCTGACGGCTGACGTCGAGCCGCAGCCGATGGGCAACGAGAACATGACGGCAGCACCTTCCGGAACGTTTCGCACCGGCGACGGCTTGCTCAACATCGCCGCCAACAAGCAGGAGCAGTTCGTCACGCTCTGCCGGCTGGTCGGGCTGCCGGAGCTGGCCTCGGACCCGCGCTTTGCCGAGCGCGAGACGCGCAAGCGCAATCGCATCGCCTTGAAGGCACTGATCGAGGATGCCCTGGCGAACAGCTCGGCCGCGGCCTGGGAGGAGACGCTCAATCGCGCAGGCGTGCCGGCGGGCAGGGTGCTGACGATCCCGCAGGTGCTGGCCGAGCAGCAAGTGATCGAGCGCGACATGACCACCCGTTTCGATAGCATGCCGAACATCGACCGACCGCTGACCGTCGTGCGCGGCGGGTTCATGGTCGATGGTGCAGCACCGTTGCCGACCAAGCCGCCGCCGGCGCTGGGCGAGCATATGGACGAGGTGTTTGCCAGTCTGCCGCCGCGCGTCAAGAAAAGGGCGCAGGCATGAGCGACGCGAGAACATGAGCAACGTTGGGAAAAAAACCGGCCGCGAGCGCGGCGAGGAATGGTGGCAGACCGATATCATCGAAATGCGCCCTGGCGCGATCCGGCTGCGCGGCTATGAGATCCAGGACCTGATCGGCCGCGTCAGCTTTCCGGCGATGATCTGGCTGATGCTGCGCGGCGAACTGCCTGGTGAGGAGCAGGCGGCGCTGCTCGGCATCGCGCTGGGGGCGGCCGTCGACCATGGGCCGCAGGCACCGTCGATCGCCATTGCCCGCATGGCGGCCACCTGCGGCGTCGGCATCAACAGTGCCATGGCCTCAGCCATCAATGTGCTTGGCGACGTGCATGGCGGCGCCGGTGAACAGGCGCTTGCCTTCTATGGCGACATCGCCGCGGCACTGGATGGAGGCGTGACGCTTGCCAATGCCGTCGCGTCGCGGCTCGATCGGTTCTTCGCCGAGGAAAAATCCTATGTGCCGGGGCTCGGCCATCGCTTCCATCCGGTCGATCCGCGGGCGCCGCGCCTCATCGAGCTGACCCGCGATTTTGCCGCGCGCGGCGTCGTCAGCGGACGTTTCGCCGACATCGCCGAGGCTGTTGAGGCCGAGGTCGCGCGGCGCAAGGGCAAGAAGATCCCGCTCAACATCGACGGCGCCACCGCCGTCATCTATGGCGAGCTCGGCTTCCCGCCGCCGCTGACACGCGGCCTTTTCGTGCTCTCGCGCTCGGTCGGCATATTGGCGCATGCGTGGGAACAGTCGCAACAGAGCGACCGCAACAAGGGACCACTGCCGCGCGAATGGTTGTGGGCCTATACCGGCACGCCGGCGCGGCCGTTCCCTCAGGGAGATGGTGACTCCAAATGAGGCCTTGGTTCAAGTTCGCCAGCGGGCGCTGGTTGGGGAATTTTTAGATTCTTCAGAAGCGTTGAAAGATCGGGCTCGTCGATAAGTGCCGCTGCGTCTTCCGGCGTCAACCATGCCCGCTGCCGCCTTTTGGCTTCCTGCCAGTTGGCCAGTTCCTCGGTCACCGCCAGCAGATAGACGGTGACGTCGACGCGGACGAAGCGGTTCGTCAGCCGCTTCCAGTAGGAATAGGTGCCGGCCGGCTGCTTCAGAGTTTTGCCGAGGACGCCGGCTTCCTCCTGCGCTTCGATAGTGGCTGCCTTGCGCCCACTCTTGCCCTTCATCGGCCAGCCCTTGGGCACGATAAAGCGCCTTGTCGATGTCGAGGTGACCAGCATCATCTCGACGTCGCCACGCTCGCTCAGCCGAAAAGGAATAGCCGCGACCTGACGGATTCGCTCGCCCTTCCTTGCCTTGCGTACGACCTTCTTCTTGGTGACTGCCATTCCCGATGATCCAATCAGGGCAGTGCCCAAGCATAAAGGCACGTTGCGAAATCAAAACCGTTTTGATGCTGCTTCAAGCACAGCGGCGTTCAAGCATATGAGTCGGCTAAAAGTGCCGGCTCATCATCGGCAGGTCCTGATAAAACGGCTGCCCGAGCGCTGCAACTGGCAAGTGGGCGCCATCTGCGGCACATCTGGCCGTTGCGGCACGACCACGCGATCCTGGGCACGGAACTGCTGTTGCTGCTGCTGATATTGCTGCCGCCGCAGCCTGTTCTCCAGCATTTGCAATTCGCCTTGCCGGACCAGCGGCGCGTTGCGGTTGGCGGGAGTGACGTTCTGCGCGGAGACAGCCGCGTCCGACAGCATCGCTGTTGCCAGGGTTGCTGACATCAAGATCGTCGACAGGCGAAGCGGCGACATCTATCCATTCCCGCGCGAAACTGAGCCTCCAATCATATAGGGCGTCTGTCTGGTGATGCCATGGTTAAAGTCTCGCCGAAGCGGAATTGGCGGGTTGAGCTGCCGGACTCAATGCCAATCGACCCCATGCGCGGCGGGCAAGGGGATAAATCTCGAGATCGACGACAGGAAATTGGAGAGCATCCTGCAGTTCAGCACTTGTTAGGTCGTCGGTTGCCTGGTGCCTGTGGCATTCAACGCGAAAATCACGCCGCTGCTCAAGGCCGCAACCATTTTGAAAATCAATGTGGTTGCGGTCGACACAGGCCAGCCGATCAGCTTTCCCAATCTCATCAACCGGCTACAGCCGCGCGCCGCGGAGCTCTCGGCGGATTGAGCGTCGCCCCGCACCTCGCTTCAGTCGACTTCGCGCAGACGATATCCGACGCCGGTTTCGGTGATGATGTAACGCGGTTGGTCGGGCGTTTTCTCGATCTTTTGCCTGAGCTGCCGCACATAGACCCTGAGATACTGCACGTCGGTCGAATCGCCCCAGACCTGCTTCAAAAGAAACTGGTGGGTGAGAACCTTGCCCGCGTACTGCACGAGGATGCGCAGGATGTCGTATTCCTTCGGCGAGAGCTTTATCTCCCTGCCCTCGATCATGACGATGCGCTTCACCAGATCGACCGTGAGATCGCCGGTCTGGAAGACCGGCTTCTCGCCTTGCTGCTGGAACTTGTGGCGGAGCGCCACGCGGATGCGCGCGACAAGCTCGTTCATGCCGAAAGGCTTGGTGAGGTAGTCGTCGGCGCCGAGTTCAAGCGCCGAGACGATGCCGGCCTCGTCGGTACGGCTGGAAAGGATGACCACGGGAACATCCAGGCCGTCGTCCCGCCATTTGCGCAGCAATTCGTGGCCGCCCATGCCGGGCAGGCCGAGATCGAGCAGGATCAGGTCCGGCTTCTCCGTCTCCATCAGTTCGATCGCCGTCTTGGCATTCGGCGCCTCGCTGATCGCATAGCCCTGGCTGCCCAGGCCGACGCGGAGCAGCTTGCGGATCGGCGGTTCGTCATCCACGACCAGTATCCTGACATTGGAGTTCGTCATGGCAAGTCATCCATGTCGGGGTCGTCCACATGTTGGTCTGCCGGCACCGGCATCCTGATGGTGAAAACCGCACCCGAGCGGTCGGTCCTGTTGGCCGCCGAAATCGTCCCACCCATCGCCTCGATGAAGCCACGGCAGATCGAGAGCCCGAGCCCGGTGCCGGCACGGACCTGGTCGCCCTTGCGCACCCGGTGGAACGTGTCGAAAATGCGCTCCAGATCCGTTGGCGGAATGCCCGGTCCCTCATCCATGATCTGCAGGATGACGGAACCATTGTCGGCCCAGCCCTGCAGGCGGATCGTCGAAGCTGGCGGCGCATATTTGGCGGCGTTGTCGAGGAGGTTGAACAGCGCTTGCTCGAACAGGACGGGGTCGAGCCTCAACATCGGCAGATCCGTGGGAATGTCCATTTCGGTCTTGTGTTCGCCGATGATTTTCCTGGCCCGCTGCAAGGCGGTGCCGACAATGTCGCCGACATAGTGGAATGCGTAGTTCGGCTCCATCGCACCGGATTCGATCTTGGTCATGTCGAGCAAATTGGCGATGAAGCGGTTCAGCCGTTCCGATTCGTCGAGCACGGTCGACAGCAGCTCCGCCCGGTCCGCTTCGGGAAGCGCCGGCGCAAATTCCCGCAAGGTGCCGGCGGCGCCCATGATGGCGGCAAGCGGCGTTTTCAGGTCATGGGAAATCGAGGTCAGCAGCGCCGAGCGCAGGCGGTCCGCCTCGGCCTCGAGCTTGGCCCGCTCGACGTCGGCGACAAGCTGGATGCGCTCGATGGCCACCGCCGCCTGATCGGTGAGGGCGTCGAGCAGGCGCTTCTGCTCGGGCGTCAGCAACGGGCCTTGCTTGTCGTTGTCGAGGCCGACGACGCCGACGGCGGTGCGCCCCGTCCGCAACGGCAGATACAGGCGTCTTGCTCCGGGAAGCGTGTCGGCGCCGCGGCCCGCGGGGCGATCGTGCTCCCAGGCCCAACGGGCGGCCGCGATGTCGGCCTCGGCCAGCGTGTCGTCAGGCGGATAGCCGGCCTTGACGGTGATCGAGCCGTTCTCCGGCAAGAGCAGCACGACGCGCAATTTCAGCATAGAGGCAATCTGGAAGGCAGTCGCCCAGAGCACGTCGTCAAGCGTGCCAGCGCCGGCGAGCTTCTTCGAGAAGAGATAGATATCTTCCGTGGCGCGTGCCCGCGAGCGGGCAGCAACCGCCTGACGCTGCACGCTCGCTGTCAGATTGCTGGCAATGACCGCAACAACCAGGAAGACAGCCAGCGCAACGATGCTCTCCGGATCCTGGATCGTCAGCGTGTAGCGTGGTTCCAAGAAGAAATAGTTGAAGGCAATGGCGCTGATGAGGCAGGCATACAAAGCTGGCCAGAGACCGCCGGTCACCGCCGATGTCAGGACCGCGATGAGAAAGATGATCGCCAGATTGCGGACGTCGAGAAACTGGTCGAGAAGGACGGCGAAGGCGAGCGAGCCAACAACATAGGCCGTGGCCTTGAGATAGGGCCAGATTTCGAATTGCCACTGCTCGTCCGCTGCCTTGACGGTCCTCGACGTCGCCTCGGCGTTGCGGTCGTTTCCCGAAATGACATGGACGCTGATGTCGCCGGCATTGCGGATGAGATCATAGGTGAGCGAGCCTTCGATCAATTCCCGCCAGCGCGATCGGGTCGGCCTGCCGATCACGATATGGGTGAAGTTGTTCGCGGTCGCATGGCGAACGATGTCCTGCGCGACGTTCTGACCTGGAATGGTCGTTACCTCGGCGCCGAGCTGCTCGGCAAGGCGCAGCAGAGTCGCTAGCCGATCCTTGTCCTCCTCGGACATCCCGGCTGAACGAGGGGTGTCGACATGAAGCGCCGTCCAGGGGGCGCGGAGCCGGTCGGCCAATCTCCGCGCATAGCGGACACGGGCCGCCCCGCCCGGACGCGCGTCGACGCAGACGAGAACCCTTTCCCCCGCCGCCCAGGGCCCGGGTATGGCGTGGGCCTGCATGTGGATCAGCAACTGCTCGTCGACGCGCTGGGCGGTGCGGCGGAGCGCCAGTTCCCTGAGCGCCGTCAGATTGCCCGGCGAGAAATAGTTCTCGATGGCGCGCTGGGCGGTGCTGGGAATATAGACCTTGCCTTCCTCGAGCCGCTTGATCAGGTCGTCGGGAGTGAGATCGATGATCTCGATGTCGTCGGCCTGGTCGATGATGGAGTCTGGAACCGTCTCGCGCACCCTGACGCGCGTGATCTGCGCCACGACATCGTTCAGGCTTTCGACATGCTGGATGTTGAGCGTCGTGTAGACGTCGATACCGTGCGACAGGATTTCCTGAACGTCGAGATAGCGCTTCGGATGGCGGCTGCCCGGCGCGTTGGTGTGGGCAAGCTCGTCGACGAGGACCAGCGCCGGACGCCGGGCAAGGATGGCATCGAGGTCCATTTCCTCGAGGATGCGCCCCTTGTAGTCGACCTGGCGACGGGGAATCACCTCATAGCCGTCGACCAGCACCTGGGTTTCCTTGCGGCCGTGCGTTTCGACGACGCCGATCACCACGTCCACCCGGTCGGCCAATCTTGCACGGCCCGACATCAGCATTTCATAGGTCTTGCCGACACCGGGTGCTGCGCCCAGGAATATCCGCAGACGACCTCGCGCCTCCCGCTCCGCATGATCAAGCAGCGCGTCGGGTGAGGGTCTGGTTTCGTTGCGGCTGTCGTCCGGCATCAAAATCGATCATGAATGGCGTCGGGGATGGTGTCGATCCCCGGACCACCATTCATTGCTTGGTGGCCTCGTCCAGCGCCAGGTTGAGCGCCAGCACATTGACCACCGGCTCTCCCATGAAGCCGAGTTCGCGCTCCTCGACATGGCTGTCGACAAGGGCTTTAACCCTGGCTTCATCAACGCCCCTGGCCCTGGCCACCCTGGCGACCTGGAAATAGGCGGCCTCGGGGCTGATATGCGGATCGAGGCCGCTGCCTGAAGTCGTGACCAGATCGATCGGCACCGGCTGGTTCGGATTTTCCGCTTCCAGCCTGTCGGCATCGCTCTTGACGCGGTCGATCAGCTTGGCGTTGGTCGGCCCGAGGTTCGAGCCGCTCGAAGCGGCGGCGTCGTAGCCGTCGCCCGCAGCCGACGGCCGGCCATGGAAATAGCGCTCGCTGGCAAAAGCCTGGCCGATCAGTTCGGAGCCGACGACCTTGCCGTCCCTCTCGATCAGGCTGCCATTGGCTTGGCGCGGGAACAAGGCCTGGGCGATGCCGGTCATGCCGATCGGATAGATCAGGCCGGTAAGGATGGTGAAGAAAACGATCATGGTGATCGCGGGTCTGATTTGCTTGAGCATGGACTTAATTCCCTTATGCGAGGCCAAGCGCGGTGATGGCCATGTCGATCGCCTTGATGCCGACGAAGGGGACAATGATGCCGCCGAGGCCGTAGACAACAAGGTTGCGGCTGAGCAGCGCGCCCGCGCCGATCGCGCGATATCTGACGCCTCTCAGCGATAGCGGGATCAGCGCGATGATGATCAGTGCGTTGAAGATGATGGCCGAGAGAATGGCGCTCTGCGGCGTTGCCAGATGCATGATGTTTAGCGCCTGCAGCGGACCTGATGTCTGCCCCGGCGCGATGTAGAAGACGGCGAATATGGCCGGGATGATGGCAAAATACTTGGCCACGTCGTTGGCGATGGAGAAGGTCGTCAGCGAGCCGCGCGTCATCAGCAGCGCCTTGCCGATTTCCACGATCTCGATCAGCTTGGTCGGATCGCTGTCGAGGTCGACCATATTGCCGGCTTCGCGTGCGGCGACCGTGCCGGTGTTCATCGCAACGCCGACATCGGCCTGCGCAAGGGCGGGCGCATCATTGGTACCGTCGCCGCACATGGCGACGAGCTTGCCCTTGGCCTGTTCGTCGCGGATGAGCTTCAGCTTGTCCTCGGGCGTCGCCTGGGCAAGAAAATCGTCGACGCCGGCCTCCGCCGCGATCGCCGCCGCCGTCATCGGATTGTCGCCGGTGATCATCACCGTGCGGATCCCCATTTTGCGCAGTTCGGCAAAGCGTTCCCTGATGCCGCCCTTGACGATGTCCTTGAGATGGACGACGCCGAGCAAGCGTCCGTCGCGCTCGACCGCCAGCGGCGTGCCGCCGGATTTGGCGACGTCATCGGCGATCGCCTGCAGGTCGCGGACGGTGTCGCTGCTGGGGCGCGTACCATGCGTGGCGACGGTCGACTGATTGACGTGGGCGAGCACCGAATCGACCGCGCCCTTGCGAACCGAAGAGCCATCGATGTCGACGCCGCTCATGCGCGTTTGCGCGGTGAAGGGCACGAAAGCGGCATGCAGTGTTGCCATGTCGCGGGCGCGGATGGCGTATTTCTCCTTCGCCAGCACGACGATCGAGCGGCCTTCCGGCGTTTCATCGGCAAGCGAGGCCAACTGTGCAGCGTCGGCCAACTCCTGCTCGGTGACGCCCTTGACCGGGCGGAATGCCGTCGCCTGGCGATTGCCGAGCGTGATCGTGCCGGTCTTGTCGAGCAGCAGCGTGTCGACGTCGCCAGCCGCCTCGACGGCGCGGCCCGACATCGCCAGCACGTTGAACCGCACCAGGCGATCCATGCCGGCGATGCCGATGGCCGAAAGCAGCGCCCCGATCGTCGTCGGGATCAAGGTAACGAACAGGGCGACCAGAACGGTCACCGAAATGGTGCCGCCCGAATAGGAGGCGAAACTCGGGATCGTCGCCGTCGCCAGCACGAAGATCAGCGTCATGCCGACGAGCAGGATGTTGAGCGCGATCTCGTTGGGCGTCTTCTGGCGCTCGGCGCCTTCGACCAGCGAGATCATGCGGTCGAGGAACGTATGGCCGGAGGCCGCGGTGATGCGCACGCGGATCCAGTCGGACAATACCTGCGTGCCGCCGGTCACCGCCGAACGGTCGCCGCCGGATTCACGGATCACCGGAGCAGATTCGCCGGTGATCGCCGCCTCGTTGACCGAAGCGACGCCTTCGATCACCTCGCCGTCCGATGGAATGATGTCGCCAGCCTCGACGAGCACCACGTCGCCGACCTTCAGGCTGGTGCCGGGTACCAGCTTGAACTTGGTGCGGTCGTCGCCGCTCAACAGCTTGGCCTCGGCCTCGGTGCGCGCCTTGCGCAGTGAATCGGCCTGCGCCTTGCCTCGGCCTTCGGCGACCGCTTCGGCGAAGTTGGCGAAAAGCACCGTGAACCACAGCCAGATGATGATCTGCAGCGAGAAGCCGAGATCGCCGCCACCCGTGACAAGATCCTTGACGAACAGGACTGACGTGAGCGCCGAGACGACAGCGACGACGAACATCACCGGATTGCGCATCAAGGTGCGCGGGTTCAGTTTCCTGAAGGCGCCGTCGATGGCGGGCAGCAGGATGCTGGCATCCATGATAACAGCGGATTTGGACTGGCTCATTTAGTGGCTTCCAGTATCGATGGTGTTGGACGGCACCGCTCGATCGGATGCCGAAAGTAGGTGCGGAAGCCCGGAGGCCAGCAGCCAGATCGCGATCATGACGGCCGCAATGGCGAAGAACGTGGACATGGTCGGGAAAGGAGGCGGGGTTGCTCCCTTTTGATCGGCTCGATGTCGAATCTTGCGGCGGATGGTTTCGAACCAGGACATGACATTGATCCAAGGTGGGCGGTTTCAGAATGTCTGCCCGTGGATGCTAGCCAGGTGCTCGACGATCGGTCCGACCGCCAGCGCCGGGAAGAAGGTGAGGCCACCGACGATCAGAATGACGCCGACCAGAAGCCCGACGAACAGCGGCCCGTCGGTCGGGAAGGTGCCGGCGGAGGCGGGCACCGTCTTCTTGGCGACCAGCGAACCGGCGATCGCCAGAGCCGGGATGATGACCAGGAAGCGGCCCATCAGCATGCCGATGCCGAGCGTGATGTTGTACCAGGGCGTGTTGCCGGTCAGGCCGCCAAAGGCCGAGCCGTTGTTGGCGGCAGCCGAGGTGTAGGCATAGAGAACCTCGGAGAAGCCGTGCGGGCCGGCATTGGCTATGGAAGCGACGCCTGTCGGCAGCACCACCGCGATGGCGGTGAAGATCAGCATCGCCAGCGGCAGGCAGAGAATGGCGAGCATCGCCATCTTGATCTCCTTGGCCTCGATCTTCTTGCCGAGATATTCGGGCGTGCGTCCGACCATCAGTCCGGCGACGAAGACGGCGATCACGATGTACATCAGGATGCCGTAGAGACCGGCGCCGACACCGCCGACAATGACCTCGCCGAGCTGCATGTTGATGATCGGGATCATGCCGCCAAGCGCGGTAAAGCTGTCATGCATGGCGTTGACGGCGCCGCAGGACGCGGCTGTGGTGATGACCGCAAACAGCGCCGACAAAGCGATGCCGAAGCGCGTTTCCTTGCCTTCCATGTTGCCGCCGTCGATGCCCAGCGCGTGAACCAGCGGATTGCCTGATGCTTCCGCCCAGTAGCAGACGGCGACGCCGGCGATGAACAGGACGGCCATCGAGGTCAAGATCGTCCAACCCTGGCGCTGGTTGCCATTCATGCGGCCGAAGACGTTGGTCAGCGCCGCACCGATGGCGAAGATCGACACCATCTGGATCAGGTTCGAGATCGCATCGGGATTTTCGAAAGGATGCGCGGCATTTGCGTTGAAGAAGCCGCCGCCATTGGTGCCGAGCATCTTGATGGCGATCTGCGAGGCTGCCGGCCCGACCGCGATCGTCTGCCGCGCGCCCTCCAATGTTGTGGCGTCGATATAGGCGCTGAGCGTCTGCGGTATGCCGAGATAGACATAGACCAGCGTCAGCACGATGCAGAGCGGCAACAGCAGGTAAAGGGTGCACCGGGTCATATCGACCCAGAAATTGCCGATCGATTTGCCGGAGGCCTTGGTGAAGCCGCGGATCAGCGCGATTGCGATGGCGATGCCGGTCGCCGCGGACAGGAAGTTCTGGACGGTGAGGCCGGCCATCTGCACGAGATAGGACATCGTGCTTTCGCCGCCGTAGTTCTGCCAGTTGGTGTTGGTCATGAAGCTGGCGGCGGTGTTGAAGGCGAGACCGGGTTCGACGGCGCTCATACCGGCCGGATTGTAAGGCAGGCTGCCTTGCAGCCGCTGCAGGAAATAAAGCACCAGGAAACCGGCCAGGTTGAAGAACAGCAAAGCCGCCGCATAGGTGGTCCAGTGCTGCTCCTCACGCTCGCTGGTTCCCGAGATGCGATAAAGGCTCCGCTCGACAGGGCCCAAAATCGGCGAGAGGAATATGCGGTCGCCGCTGAAAACGCGAAACATGTAGCCGCCGAGCGGCTTCACGAGCAAAACGACGATCCCGCAATAGACGAGGATCTGTATCCATCCGTTGAAAGTCATTGAAATAGCTTTCCGTGCCTTCGCCAGTTGCCGTTAGAAGCGTTCTGGGCGAACGAGGGCGTATGTCAGGTAGGCGAGAAGGAACAAGGTCACAGCGCCACCAAGGATGTAATCGACAAGCATGTTGTGGTCCTTCCGCCTAAAGACTGTCGCAGGCTTTGATGAAGGCGAAGAACAGGGCGAAAAATAAAAACCCTATTCCGAGAACGATGATGTCCATCGGACTTGCTCCTTATTTTCGTTTTGCACTGCCTTGCCTGCAGCCGGCAGGGTTGAGGTCATGTGAAGACACTCGGTCGCGACGGCAATGGCGAACGAGATAAGTCCTTCCCGACGGGATATGGATCAAAACCCCATAAAGGTTCGAGCCGGGGCAAAGAGGAAAGAAATAAAAATCCTATAGGGATTTTGCCGTGATGATCTCAGCGCACGGCGTTTAAAGACAAGTCGCGCGCCGGCGCGAAGCTGCCGAAAATCAGCGATCGCGCGTATAGATCACGGCGTAGTCGTCCGCATACGCCCGCTTCCAGCCCAATTCATCGAAGAATGGAATGCGGCTATCGTCCGGCGTCAGCAAGGCCCAGTCTATCGCATGCTTCCCGAGCTGCGCTTCGAGGACAGGCTTTCCACCGCTGCGTCCTGTCTCGGCATCTGTCTTCATAAAGCCGTTGAGAAAGAGCTGATCTGTCCGGCCGTCGATGAATGTCTTGATTCCATGGAAAATCAAGCTGCCGCCAAAGTTGTAGGAATTCAGGACATTGCCTGACAGATGATGGCTTTCGACGAATGCAAGCGCATCCTTGGCCGAAGTCTTCTGACTCGGCGCGACCGGATAGGCGCTCGTGTGCATTGCGGTTGTAGCCACCAGCAAAACGCCTGCCACGCCGCAAATCTGGTAAAATCGCTCCGCGAAAAACCGTTCCAGCCCGTCGCGCCTGTCGGACATCCATTTCGCCAGGGAGAGCGCGGGATATTGCTCCGCAATCTCGGCCGCAAGCACGATCGGGACCAGCAGAAAGAACAGGTACATGAAGCGCAAATGGGTGAGATAGATATGCAAGGCAAAGACGATGAACAGCGCCTTCGCCCAGCCGATGCGAAGTCTCGACACAAGCAGCGCGAAAACGAACAGTAGGATACCCACCTCCTGGAACCGTTGATCCGAGGCGTCGAACGGTTTCCACTCGATAATCAAGGGAACCGCTTCATTGCCATAGGCTACGGTGAAAGTGGCAAGGATGGCCTTGATGCCATAGGGATTGATCAAGCTGACCACCGGGCAGAGCAGCCCGAAGGCAACCCATTTGCCAAGGAGTACGGGGTTGGACAGGCGGGTTCGCACAAGAACATCGAGGCCGGCGAAAGCCGCGATGACGAAGCCGATGGTAAAGGTCGCGTGGAGATTGGCCCACAGGACAAGCAGGGCAAGCAGCCAAAGAGGCGGTCCCTGCTCATTGCGCGCTGCGCGAAAAAGCATTGCGGTCCAGATCACGATGATGGGCAAGGTGAAGATGTGCGGACGCGCGGTGTAGATCGGGGAGATCATGGCCGCCCCGAACAAGGCCAGTCCCACTGCCGCCATCGGTCTCAACCAGGTGCTGAGATACCATGACAGCAGCGCGCCCATCAGGGCGATGGTTGAGATGATCAGCACCGCCACGCCGTTCCAGCCACCTGCCGTGTAGGCGAGCGCAAGGAGAACCTGTCCAAGCCATTCCTTGGCGATCCACGGGTGTCCGGCGAAAGTGTGAGAATAGCTGTCGACAACCGGGAACGTACGATTTGCCAGCAGATCGAGCCCAACCTTGACCTGCCACCAGCAGTCGGGGTCCTGCAGGATGGCCTGGGTGTGGGCGGAAAGCGCGAAGGCCACGAGAGGCGCGACGAGCAGGCAGAACATCACTCTGGCCCGCTGCGCGTCGTTGAGCGACGACGCGGTCGCAACGGTCGCTACGGTCGCCTGAATCCCGTTCATTTCATAGCTCCAGTCCGCTCTGCGGCAGATCGATTGGCGGTTTCAGCTTGTCGCTCATCCGAGGGCAGGGCGTCCGCTCAAACGGCAGGCTTGATCGCATGCACGAAATATTGGGCTCCCATAGGCATCCTGGTCAGGAAGCGCTCCAAGGGTCGCAATCTTGCGAGCACGCGTGGGAAAAAGATCCGGTAGACGACGTCGGATTTGGAGAAGCCGGCCGCAGCCATTCGCTTGCGCACATCACGGCTGTTGATCAGGATTGCGTTCGCGTCGAAAGCGCAGTTTCGCACCGCGTGCGTCGTCAGCGGATTCCAGGGATTGTGCTCGAACAAAAAGAAGCTGCCACCGCCCGTCAGCACTCTCTCGATCTCCTTGATCAGGGCGACATGGAGGTTTTCGGGGATGTGATGGAACACGCAGGCGGCGAAGGCGAGATCGAAACTCGCGTCGTCGTAAGGGATCGTTTCGCCGTCGAAGTGCCTGAAATCGGCCTGGCCGGGAAAGCGCGTGCGGGCGATGTCGAGCGACTGCGAGGAGGGGTCGAGCAAGGTGATTTCGCTGTCGGGAAATGCGGCGCGCATAGGTCCCAGCGCATTGCCGACACCCGCGCCGAAGTCGAGTATCCGCCGTGGCTTCACGCCTGAGCGGGCGAGCCTTGCCGCGACATCGTCGATCTTGTACTGCGCGAAGAAATCCGGGGTTTCGCCGCTCAGCCGGATACTTGCGGCATGCTGCTGCTGATACTCCAGCGCGAACTGGTCAAACTCGGCCTGAAGCACGCGCGGCTCCCTTCGTCAGTTCATGGGCCATTTCCTGAAGGTGATGGACCGGCAGCTTCCCGGCGGCAGGATCATGGGCAGCGATCTCGTTTATGAGGTAGAGCGGCCGTCGCTTGGTCTCCATATACATGCGCCCGAGATATTCCCCGAAAATCCCAAGGACCAGAAGCTGGACGCTGCCGAGGATCAGGACGATTGCCGCCAGGCTGGTCCAGCCGGGCAACACGCTGCCGGCGAACCATGAGAAGAGCGTGTAGCCGAGCGCAGCAAGCCCGAGAAAGCCGAAGATCATACCGAGATGCGAGGCGAACCGCAGGGGCACGATGGAAAAGCTCGTCATCGCATCCATTGCCAGAAGCACCATCTTCTTCAATGGGTAATGCGTGGTGCCTGCGAAGCGCTGGTGCCGCTCATAGGCAAAGGCCACCTGCTTGAGGCCGATCCAGCTCACCATGCCGCGAATGAAGCGGTAACGCTCGGGCATCGCATTGAGATGATCGAGCGCGCGGCGGTTCATCAGGCGAAAATCCCCGGAATCGAGCGCCATGTCGACGTCGACCATCTTGCGCAGCAGCCGGTAGAACAATGCGGCGGTTGCGCGCTTGAACCAGCCTTCGCCCTGGCGCTTCAGCCGCTGGCCATAGACGACGTCGAACCCCTCATCCATCTTTGCCATCATGGCTTTGAGCAATTCCGGCGGGTCCTGGAGGTCGGCATCGAGAATGAGAATGCGCTGGCCGCGGCAAAACTCCAGGCCGGCGCTGAGCGCAATCTGGTGGCCGTAATTTCGGGCGAGGTCTATGCCGACGACGTGGCTGTCCTGCTTGGCGAGTTCGAAAATGGCCTCGCGGGTGCCGTCGGTGGCTCCGTCGATGACCAGCACGATCTCGTAGGAAAGCCCCGCTTGTTCACGGCAAACGGCTGTGACGCGCCGGTAAAGTTCGGCGACCCCGCCGATTTCATTGTAGCACGGCACGACAACCGACAGCGCGACGGCGCGTCGCGCAGCGATTTTCTCTGTTTGCGCCAAAAGCCCAGCTCCCATGATTAGAACGGGAATAGGCCGAATTTGTTAGAAAATTGATAAGCCGCTCAGGATTGCCGGCCCGCGACGCCAGATAAGCGAAGCGTACGGATGGCCGGGCGCGTGCGACGGTGATGCGGGGATACGGCGAGGGCAGACGCTCCGCCAAATCGGCGGCTCAGCCTTCGGCCTTGAAGTTCTTCGCTTCCTTCTCGACCTTGGCGCGGTCCTTGCCGTGCTTGCGCATCAGATCCTTCGCCTGGTTGGGCGAAACGTCGGTGGTCTCGGCCAGGCGCAGGGCCTCCTTGTCGTCCGGTTCGCGTTTCTTCCGATCCGCCATTGTGGTCCGCTTGTCAGACATCACGACGCCTTTATGCTCTCGGCGATTTCGTTCAGCACCCTGCGATCGGTGCCGTGGCGCTTGATCAAGGTGCGTGCCTGTTTGGGAGTAATGCCGGCTTCCTCGGCGAGATGCCTCACCTCATAGTCTTCGTCGCCGGCAACTTGTGAGCGATCGCGGTTGTCGGTCTTGGTCTTGTCGTCGGGCATGGCAGTTCTCCTCGTTTCGACCTAGAGCATAACGACGGAGATTTCGTGAGGTTCCTTAATGCATGTCGCCCAAAAGTGCGCAGCGGTTTTGGGACAACGACATGCATAAACAACAGCAATGCATGTCGCCCAAAAGTGCGCAGCGGCTTGGGACAACGACATGCAAAAACAAGAACTAAAAGCGCGTCGCACGAATCTCTTCAGACGTGATGCGCTTTAGTGCCGGCCTTCGCGCACAAACACATGGGCTTCCTTGGCGGCGGCCGTGAATGCCCGCCGCGCACTGCCAACCGCCCGTCGCTGCTCCATCGCGTCCATCATGGCTTTCAAGGCCGCGCGATATTTCGGCCCGCGCTTTTCGTCTGGCCATTTGTCGACCAGCAGCGAGGCCGCCTGGACCGTCCTCGTCACAGAGAGAGGGCGGCCGACCCGTTCGCTCTCGATCGTCACCGGAACGTCGAATTGTTCATCACGCATTACCGCCACTCCTTGACTCCAAGGACAGCAACGGCGCAGCGGGACTATCCGTTCCGATGACGAATGGCGTGATCCATCCCGATCACAATTCATGGTTACTGAGTGGCTTACGTCGCCGCCCTAATGCATGTCGCGCAAAAGCATGCCCTCGGGCCCTGACCCGAGGGTGTGCAGCGGTTTTGCGATAACGACATGCATAAAACAGCAACCTGAAGCGCGTCGCATGAGGCCGATCAAACGCGACGCGCTTTAGTTCCGACAGTGCGCAAGCTGATTGGGCGCAGGGCGACATGCATTAGCGGGACCGATGGTCGAACACGACCCCCATGGTCCTACCAATTGCGGTCATCACGACAAGCTCGACCAGATGGTCGTCGCTGTCCTCACAAGCCGGGGCTGCCCGGCGGATGGCGTCTATTGCGGCTCTGGTCGATATGGTGTCGCCAGCGCGAAATTTTGAAAGCGCAGATGAAACAAGTTCCTGGGCCGTCACGACAGGCACTCTCGAAACGATGTTCATCGGCCTCCTCCGCCATGAACCCCCCTCCGACGAGAATGATACGCCGAATGGCGGTTTCCGCCAGCGAAATAGTGGTCCGACCAGAGGCCAATCGGACCGGGGACAGTTGCCTTTTTGCAGGCTCAGCGCGACGCTGCCGACTTCGATTTCTCTCGGCTCCTCGCAGCTGGCTTGACCCTTATACGCATCGCTCCGCCCTCGGGATGATCGATCTCAAAGGCATTGGTCTTCCGCACGAGATCGCTCAGCTTGCGAAAGCCGAAGGTTCTCGGATCGAAGTCCGATGCCAGATTGGCGAGCTGATTGCCTACGATGCCGAGCGGCACCCAGCCGTCCTCGTTTCCCATCTGTGAAATGACCTTGGTGATGATCGGCGTCGCGGCGCTGGGCGGCTGCAAAGATTTCGTCGGCGCCGCATCCTGAGCGTTGGCTGGTGCGGTCGCAAGCAGGTTCTCGGTGTATACGAACCGGCGGCATGCCTGCCGGAAACTCTCCGGTGTCTTCTGCTCGCCAAACCCATACACGTCGATCCCGTGTTCCCTGATGCGAGCTGCAAGGCGGGTGAAATCGCTGTCGGACGACACCAGGCAGAAGCCTTCGAACCGCCCGCTGTGGAGAAGGTCCATCGCGTCGATGACGAGCGTGATGTCGGATGCGTTCTTGCCGGTGGTGTAGGCGAATTGCTGCTGCGGGATGATCGCATGCTTCGACAGCACATCGGCCCATGCCTTCGAACGGGTGCTGGAAAAATCGCCATAGATGCGACGAACGCTCGCCTCGCCGATCTTTGCGATTTCCTCGAACAACCCGTCGGCAATCTTGGCCGAGGCATTGTCTGCGTCGATCAGCACTGCAAGCCGTGGAGAACGTGGTTCGGTAGGCAAGGTGGGCTCCTTTTTGGCGTCGCACCAAATGACATATGGTGCAGCGGCACGATGCGAAACCTTTTTATCGAGATTCGACGAACGTCGGCTAGCTCTCCCGATACAAGATCATGCCTGCCTGGTGCAGAACGCCGTCAATGAACGTTCCGTCCGCGGTAAAGCCGGTGTCGTCCCAATAGTCGATGTGATTTCCTCGGATCTCATAGCGGCCCTGGTATGCGCTCTCACGGTTTCCGCGCGTTTCGTCATAGCGACCGTTTGGAAGCAAGTTGTGGCGGTGCGGATGTTGAGGCGGTGATAGCTATTCGAGCCCAAACGAAAACCCCGGCCGCTAGGCCGGGGTTTCCCTTGCGTCCCCAAAGGATCAGAACTTGTAGCTGACGCCGACCCTCACCGCGTGGGTGGTTAGGTCAACCGGCATATCGACATCCGGGAATCCCGGAGCCAAATTGCCCGAGGCTTCTCCGAAGTCTGTATACCGATACGCCAGTCGCGCGGTCCAATGTTCGTTGAAGGCCCACTCGCCGCCGGCACCGATCGTCCAGCCGTTGAGCGTATCCGAATAGTCCCCGCTGACAGGAAGCGGGAAGGGGCCGCCACCGAAGTCGAAATCGCCAATCGCCCAGCCGCCGGTAACATAGAGAAGCGCCTTATCGTATGCGTAGCCGAGCCTTGCGCGGATCGAGCCCTGCCAGTTCAATTCGCTGGTTCCAACAGATGTCAGTCCGGCTGTGTTTTCGAAGCTGCCATCCACGCTACCGCCTTCGAAATCACCCTCGACACCGTAGACAAAAGAACCGGATTGCCAATTGTACCCGACATGGACGCCACCAATGAAGCCATCGGGATCGGAATCGTCACTTGGCGCACCGTTGGAGTAGCTGTGATCTGCCTGCCCCCAGAGATAGCCGCCCTGAACACCGATATAAAGGCCGCTCCAGTCGTAGGCAACGGCCGCAGCCGGCGCGGGCTCGTAAACAATTGCATCGGCCGCGAAGGCCGGAACCGGAATCAGGGCCAAGGCCGCACCGCTGAAAAGGAACGTAGTGGCAAACACGATTTTCTTCATGGACTGATGCCTGTGTTAAAAGGAAGTGACCAAGAATGGACTACCACAAAAGGTTGTGGCTTAACTGTAACTGCGGCGCAACACACGGAGGCAAATGCACCGTTCGGTTGTGGCGGTGATCCTGGTTCCTTTTTGCGCGCGTGACTCTTGCCGACTTCCTGACCGCCGAGGAGTCGCTGTATGTGAGTTGCAGCAGCGCGTGTGCGAAATGCGGCGGGAAGGAGGCAGGCGTTATCTGCACGCCAGGCGCGAGCAGTACGGTGACAGGTGCGCCGGGAGACCGGCTTCGCACCAATGACATATGGTGCAGCGGTAACGTTTTTGTCGAGACTCGACGAACGTCACTACTTCTCCCGATACAAGATCATACCGGCGTGATGCAGCACGCCGCCAATGAACGTTCCGTCAGCGGTAAAGCCGGTGTCGTCCCAATAGTCGATGTGATTTCCTCGGATCTCATAGCGCCCCTGGTACGCGCTCTCACGGCTTCCGCGCGCTTCGTCATAGCGACCGTTTGGAAGCAAGTCGTGGCGGATATGGCCATCGGCCGTGACCCACATCCCGACATAGGGATGGCTTGCCGAAGGTTGGGTAACTGTATTTTGCTCGACATTCATCCGGGCGTGACCTTTCTGCATGGGTAAGACGGCCGCCCCGGCAACAAGCACGGCAGCGGCAAGTATCGAAATCTGTTTCATGGACAGCTCCTCAGGGCTGTTTGCCGGGAGCGGCGCGACGCTCGGTGAACAGCTCGGAGAGCGCTTGCGATGCTGCGATCGCGCGGGGGAATCCGGCCGGAACCGTCACCATGTAGATGACTTCCTTCAGCTCTTCCTCGGACACGCCGATATTGAGCGCATAACCGGCATGAATTCTTATGAACGCAGTCTCGCCCATGGCTGCGAATACCGCGACGGCGGCGAGTTGGCGTGTGCGGTTGTCGAGCCCCGGACGGGACCGGACGTCGCCGAGCGCATAGCCTTGGGTTGCTCAGGCCAGAAACGGAAACTCCTGTCTCTGCGTTCCAGCGCAGGCTGCGGAGCGCCATTGTTCAGGCTCCTGACGACGGCATCGCCGCGTTGCAGTCGCTCTTCCATCGTCTGCGATTTGGCGGTTTGAGGGACCGCGCCGTGCAGCAACGCGACGGCAATCGCGCTATACGAGCTGTGAAAACGAAAATCCATTGTTGCCTCCCTACTTGCTGGCTGTCGGTCGTATGACGATCTCGTTCACGTCGACATCGTCCGGCTGTTCGAGGGCGAAGCGAACGGCACGGCCAATCGCGTCGGGCTGCAGCGCAATGGCGCGATAAGTCTTCATCGCTGCCGCCGCCACCGGATCGGTGATCGTGTCGGCGAGTTCGCTCTCGACCACGCCGGGATGGATGCACGTGACGCGGATGTTGTCGTGCTCCTGCCGCAAGCCATCGGAGATCGCGCGGACCGCGTGTTTGGTTGCGCAATAGACAGCGGCTGTCGGCGACACCGAAAGCGCGCCGATGGAGGCGATGTTGACAACGTGGCCGGAGCCTCGGGCCGTCATCTCCGGCAGCACCGCGGCAACGCCGTAGAGCACGCCCTTGATGTTGACGTCGACCATTCGGTCCCATTCATCGACTTTCATCGACGCCATCAGCGACAACGGCATGACGCCGGCATTATTGACGATCACGTCGACGCGTCCCCAGGCCCGGCGCGCCGCTTCGGCAAAGGCGGCGACATCGGCGCGGTCGGTCACGTCCAGGCGGCGTGTCATTGCCTCCCCGCCGTTTGCCCTGATCTCTTCTGCGAGCGTGTCCAGCCGATCGGTGCGGCGCGCACCGAGCATGACCTTTGCTCCGGCAGCACCGAGCTCCCGGCCGATGGCGGCGCCAATGCCGCTCGAAGCCCCGGTAATGAGCACAACTTTGTTGAGGGACATGTTTCGTCTCCGTCTGGTTGATCTTGCGAACCGCCATGCAGGCGGTTGCCACCAAGATGGATCTGTTCCACTGTTGCGATAAGACGACCATTTGTTCGCAGCATGGAAAGAACAGCTAACCAATGCAGCCGGATCTCAATGCGCTTGCGGTGTTCGCCCTCGTGGCCGAGGAGCGGAGCTTTCGCGCGGCTGCGGACCGCATGGGCGTCACCCGCTCGGCGGTGAGCCAGACGATGAAGCGCCTGGAAGAGACGCTCGGTATCGCTCTTGTCCAGCGCACGACGCGAAGCGTCAGCCTGACCGAGGCTGGCGAACGCCTCTACGCCGAGATAGCGCCCGCCATTGCCGACATGCGCGCCGCGATGGAGACCACCGGGGACCTGCGCGGGCGTCCGCGCGGGCAGTTGCGGCTCGCCGTCTCGTCGATCGCCGAGCGCTTTCTTTCAGGGCCATTCCTGGCGAGCTTTGCCGAAGCCCATCCGGAGGTTCAGATCGACATCACGGTGACGGACGAGGAATTCGACATCGTCGCCGAGGGATACGATGCCGGCGTCAGGCTCGGCGAAGTGGTCGAGCAGGACATGATCGCGGTGCCTGTCGCCGGTGACGAGCGGCAGCTGGCTGTCTGCGCGCCGGCCTATCGCGGTCGGTGCGGGGCCCCTTCGCATCCGAGGGAACTCGCCGGCCATCGCTGCATTGGCTGGCGCCGCGCACCGAAGGTCGCGCCCTATCGTTGGGAATTCGCCGAGAACGGCAAGGAGTTCAGCGTCGCCGTTGCGCCGGAGATCACGACCAACGACATGGCGTTGATGATAAAGCTGGCCATCGCCGGCGCCGGCGTCACCTTCGGCATGGAGGAGAGCTTTCGCCCGTGGATCGATCGGGGCGAGCTGGTGCCAGTTCTCGAGGACTATTGCCCGCGCTTTGCCGGCTTCTACCTCTATTATCCGAGCCGTCGCAACGTCGCGCCGAAGCTGCGCGCCCTTGTCGATCACCTACGGCGTCATGGCTAGCGTCTTTCGCCGGTATGGCGACCATGTCGATGTTGCAATTACATTAGCGTGAGTGCATGTTTTCGTCAGCCGGCGCAAGCCGGTCAGGCCCGGTGGCTGGCCGGTCACCCCCATAGGCTGCCGGGCCGCCAGCAACGGCTTGGGAGGACAAGATAGCCGAAAATCTCGGAACTCTTTTTCAAGACAGCGATCGTCTTTCTTATCTTGGGAATCGCAGCCGGCCTGCAGATGGCAATTTCAGGCAATCACGGTGCTTACCCGGCTCACGCACACATCAGTCTTCTGGGATGGGTCACAAGTGCAATATTCCGGGGGGTACTACGCCCTGAACCCGACAAAAGCCGCCCGCAGGATCGCGATGGTCCATTACGGCGTCTACAATCTTGGCCTGGTCGTGATGTTACCGGCTCTACGTGATGCTGCATGGAAATCCGGCCCTCGAGCCGATCGTCGCCACGGGCTCGATGATCGTCGCTGTCAGCGTGCTGATCTTTGCCTTCGTGGTCTTCTCCGTCGAAACGGCGCGCTCAGTCTCGGGAATACCTGCGGTTCCACACTGAACGGCGTCGGGACCTTGCTGAACCAAGCGCGCGCCTCTGGCGGAGGAAGCGGGCCGATCGGGGTTGTGGGCTGAGAGCGTCTGGCGCTTGCGCCATAATATTAGATAAGCCTAATGTAAATCATGGTTTAGATATGCCTAATATACATCATGGTCTGGCCGATTGAGCGGGCGCGGCGGCGCGCTCGGGTTGGGCGTGCTATTCATAGATATGTCGATCACGCAAAGGGAGGACGAAATGAGACTGGTTAAGTCATTTGCATTTGCTGCTGTGCTGCTTCTTTCCTCTGCATTGTCTGCGGCCGCCCAGTCGGCTCGCGAGGACATCGAAGCGGCGCTGACGAAATTCACGGACGCCTTCAACAGCGGAAACGCGGCGGCGGTGGGTCAATTGTATACGGAGGACGCTGCGGTGCTGCCGCCCGACGGCAAGCGCGTCGATGGCCGCAAGGGCGTGGAAGAATTCTGGCAGGGCGCGATCAAAGGCGGGATGAAGAATCTCACCCTGAAGGCAGTGGAAGTGGAAGAGAGCGCGAACCTCGCCTACGAAGTTGGCGCATTTACGCTCGATGTGCCGAGCAAAGACGGCGCCCTCTCCACCGTTGCAGGCAAGTACATCGTCGTCTGGAAAAAGGGCGACGACAGGACATGGCGCCTGCATCGGGACATCTGGAATTTAGGTGCGGCCCAATAGGGATTGATATCCAGGCCTCATTGACCGGCTTGGCGAAAGGTGCGGCAGGTTTTTTGCGTTGGAACAAAGGCTTAGAAAGTTCAGCTTCCGCGGCATTATTTCCTGTGCAGACATGCTGCAAGATCGGATCGTCCCTCCGATCAGCCCGCGTCCTCTTCCCCTCCACGGGGCGCGGGCTTTTTCTGCCTATCGTACGGGATAGCCAACGACCAGCCGGCGATCGGCGGCCTCAGGTCTGAAAGTTTGGTCATCATTGTGCCGGCAATGCCTTCGCGGCCTCGGTCAGGGTTGCCCGATCGTTGCCGTGCTTGCGGATCAGTTCGCGCACCTGCACCGGCCTGATGTTGTTCTGCAGAGCGAAAAAGTTCACCTCATAATCATCGTCCGCCGATATCTTGCTGCGGTCACGGAAGTCGCGTTTGGTTTTGTCGTCTGCCATATCGCACGTCCTTTTTTGAATTTCGTTATGTTAACTATGGCTAATATACGCCGGTGACCTAGACTAGGTTCCATGCGCAGGCGGGGAGGTGCCGGCACCGGCCGGCTAGAGTTCATACTTCCGATGGAGCCCCAACTGGTGGCCAAGCCGCCCGAGGGTGACAATTGGATTCATAAGATCAAGCTGGATGGCTACCGCTCCCAGGTCGTCATCAACAGCCCCGAAGATATTCGCGTCTTCACCAAAACCGGCAAGGACTGGACGCGCAAATATCTGGGCATTGTGGAAGCCGCGGGGGAGCTCGAGGTCGAGAACGCCATCATCGACGGCGAAGCGGTCATCACCGACAAGGCCGGAATGCCCGACTTCAACGCGCTCCAGAACGCCGTCCACAACAATCCCTATGGCATGTATCTCGTCGCATTCGACATCATGCATCTGAACGGCCATGATCTGCGTGACATCGGCTGCAAGGCGCGCCGCGAAATTCTCCACGGCATCATCAAGCCGAACAGCCGGATCCAGTTCAGCGAGGCCATGCCTGGTGACGCGAAGTCTGTCTTCTATCTCGTCGATCAGGTCGAGCTTGAGGGAATTGTCTCGAAGCGCCCCGACAGCAAATATCGCAGCGGCCCGACCTCGAACTGGCTGAAGACCAAGAGCTTCACGGTCGACGAATTCGAACTGCTGGGCGTCGAGCGCGAGCCTGGCAAGGCGGCCTTCGCCCTTTTGGCGCAGCCCGGCACCGGGAAATATGTCGGTTCCGCCCTCATCAGCCTGGGCCGCGACATGAAGGAGCGGCTGTTGAAGCGGGTTCGGGACCACGCCAGGCCGCCGCCAGAGGCCATGAAAAAGCGGCCGGCGACGCAATGGGTCGCTCCTGGCGTCAAGCTGCGCATCAAGCATCTCCGCGGCGATCACAGCCACATACGCCATGCCTCGCTGCTTGGTTTCGGTGACGAGGAGTAGCGTCGTTTGGACACCGGCTTAGCCGCTCGACCGTCTCGATGATAGCCTTGGCACGCGGCGCTACCGAGCGGATGAAGAGACGGCGACACAGGGGTCAAGCCGGGGATGATCGGCCATGATGCGACTTTTGGCAGGGACTTCGTCGAGGCCGCGTTTTCCTCCATTTAAAAGGCCGGGCTATAAGCCGCACAAGTTTTAACCAGTAGCAGGTTAATTCAGATCGGCATGCCTCGCTGCAGGATTTTTGGGATGAAGACTAGAACGCCGTTTGTGTCTCGAAGACGCGACAACGCAAAGTTCACCGGCCCGGCCAAACGCCCACTATTTGACAAGCTCGGGTAGATCAGCTCCCACTGGATTCAAGCCGCCGCATCGCCGAGCTACTGCCAGCGACGCGGGTTGACGCCCGATCGGGCCGTTTCTCTCATGGCGCACCGCAAAAAGCCGCCAGCCGAAGCCAGCGGGAAGGTCTACTGGAGTCGCCAGAGTGCTGGCAGATTGCAAACGGTCCAATCCGCCTTTTGTTTCAGGATTGCTAAAACGGCCTTGAAGCTTCGTCCACATGCGACGCCGGCCATCTTCACAGGCAACTTTATGCAACCTTCAGGTTAATCACCCGCATCACAGCGACCACCGTTCCGTTGTTCGTCGCCGCCTCCTTCGTGCTACCCTTGCCGCAGCTCCACACGTCGCCTTCCTTGGCCGTGAACTGCATTTCCCCGGCCGTGACTTGCAGCTCGCCTTCAGTGACCGTGCAGACCATGTCGTCAGCCATAACATCACCCAGCGGACTAGTTCCCTTTGGCTGATACACTACGTCTTCCATGGCGATTTTCTTGTACCCCTTGATATGGGAGTCCCGTGTTCCCAGTTCGACGAGTCGAACGCCGGGAAAAATCTCTTTGCCATCAGTCGGACCGTAGGTCTTGGCCGCTACCGAAGTGGGCTTTGCGACCAGTAGCGGGGCCGCCAACGAGGTGGCACCAAGGGCAAGAGCATTACGTCGATTCATCTTCATAACATCCTCCCTGAGTTTAGTCCGCCCAACCGGGGCGAACCTGATATTATACGCGCCCGTGCAGCCAAATAGTCAAAACACAATTGAGCAGGCCGATGCCGCCTCCTCACTCGGTACGCCGCCCCCTTTTGGACTCTTCCTCACGCCGGTCGCATTCTCTCCTCGGGAGCTAGGGGACGTGGACATATCTCGCTACGACAATCGGTCAGAGAAGTGGCGGCGGCGTACCGGCGCGAAGCGTCGATCCCGAGAAGGAACCAGAGCGGCATTCAGGGCGTGGGAGACGCATCTCGCCCGCGCACGCTGGATGACGACGCACGGCTATAAATATCTCCTGGCGGGTGTTGCGCCGCACTGACGCTCCACAGACCTCAGGCGGCAGGAACTGGCGCCGCCCGGCGGCTTTCCATCTGCTCGAACGATGCGCTGTCTTCATGGAACACGTCAATATTGAAGCCGGCGGGGCTTGACCCCAACCTGGACTATCTTCCATTGCCCGCTGGCTTCGGCTAGCGGGCTTTTTTGCGTCTCTTGAACGGGGCAAGGCTGCATTCGCCCTGCTGGCTGAGCCAGGCACCGGGGAGTATGTCGGTTCGGCCTTCATCACCCTTGGTCGCGACATGAAGGATCGCCTCTGGAAGCGTGTTCAGGAGCAGGCTGGCCCGCCGCCCGAGGGCATAAAGAAACGGCCGCGACGCAGCGGGTCAAGCCTGGGATGAAGCTGCGCGTCAGGCATCTTCGTGGCGACCACAGCCACATACGCCATGCATCACTGCTGGGTTTCGGGGATGAGGACTAGAGAGCCGGCCGGGGCAGGCCATTGCGGAGGATGGGAGTCTGCCGGCGCCACTGCAAATAGCGTATCGAAGCGGACTGGGATGGATTTCCCCGTCCCTTTCTCGGGCGCGGATTGCGCCTCGCGATCCGACGCGCGAGGCGGACCTAACCGGCCAGCGCCATGCCGATGGCTATCCCCAGCCCGATAGCAACGCCTGTGAAGAGCTTCGCCGAGATCGAGGACAAAGGCGCTGATCAGCGCCCGCACGTCTGTACGGGGCTCTCTGAGGGCTCGGAAAAGGTCATCAAACACCGTGTCCATAGGGCGATTCTAGATCGGAACGCGGCGAATGTGAATCCCATCTTCCTGGTGTTATCGCACCAGTGCTGAGCGATTGCTAATTTAAGCCGGCCCAAACGCGCGCTGGCGACGCGCACGCCGCGCTATATCGGCGCCATGAGCACACGTGCTGCTGTAGCCCGTTCAAAAGCGCGACCGTCGGTTGATTGCCAAACCTTATGTTAGTGCGTCTAATCTGCCGTCCACATTGGGGTTTTCAAAATGCCGCACGTGCCCGCGCATGCCGATGATCTTGTCGTTGATCTTCTGGAAGCCGCGAGATGTCTCGAGAAGCTGACGCCGGATGAGATAAGGGGGTTCTGCGAGATGCTGCCGCCGTCCTTTGCGAACTGGTTAACCCCGACTGTCCGCCCGAAGCTCGGGAAGCAGGCTGTCAACGAAGCCCAAGCGGCAGACGGCGCGCTCTGCGACTTGTGCGGAAATGATTGACATCGCGGCAAACGCAGTGGGCTAGGACAGAAGCCCCGCCAGACCGGCGAGGGCGGTGACGCGCCAACATTTGCGGTCGAGCGTTCGCAATAGGTGCGGACTGCCCAAAGTATCAAAATGTCGTGCAGTTCACGGTGTTACCGAAGCGGTTGCAAGTCGTCGTTTTTGGCTGACTGTTTTGCATGTTTGTAAACGCCGCATTTGCTCTAGCGGATGCCCTGCCGCGAGACGAAATGGACTCGTTTTGGATGCATTGGGCCATGGCTGGGGTTCCTGGCTCGAAGCCGTAGGAGACACATCGGTTCCGGAAATAGGTTGCCTGTTCCGCCTGCGGTGTGGTGGCAAACCAAGCCGGTGAGCCAGGCATACCTAAGCCCGAACCGGAGCAGCCGCTTAAAAGGATGGTCGCGGTCCCTGCCGCCGCGAAAATGTAGCGTTTGCGCATGGTGATTTCCCCCTGCGCACAGTGAACTTCAAAAGCTTCGCCCCCGCAAGAGGCGCCCCTGACAGGACCCGTCGAAGGATGATGCGCTGTCCGCAGCAAATACCATGCACTCGTTTACTTTGACGCAAACGCAAACAGTCATGGCTATTTCCCCCACCGCGTAGAGGGAAGCTTCCGATTCCTAAGCAAAGTCAACAAAAGGGGGCTGGCGGCACGATGGCCGAGCTTCATCGTTTGTGGACGTTAGGAACGGAGTTAGGAACAAAAAGGCCGCAACTCACAAAGCGCAACGACAACAAATACTTAACTGGATATCTGATATCTGGCGGAGAGAGCGGGATTCGAACCCGCGTTACGGTTTCCCGTAAACACACTTTCCAGGCGTGCGCCTTCAACCACTCGGCCACCTCTCCGTCTTAGCATTTTCGCCACGGCCGGTTCACCGCGCGGGTTGGGGGCTCCCTTGGGGATTGCGGTCCGGAACTCCGCACCGTGGGCGCCGTCAACCAGCGGACACCCTTTCCCTGCACCTGAGCCGTCAAAGCAACAGGTGCGGGGCTCATCTAGTCGATCCGGTGTCGAATGCCAAGACATAACGGCACTCTATTCGCTTTGTCGGACAGCGATGCTCTGTCCATGTCACCAGCGCTGCCTTGGTAGCCGATCGCCGCGATCGGCGGCGGCGTCCTAGCCGACGGGCGCCTCAGCGGCGCAAACCGGCGGCGTCGGTTCAACTTCGCGTGTCGCGATTGCGGATAAAGCGCGCAGATCCTATTTATCAGGCCGATACAGATATCTGATAAGCTTCCGGGGAGGTAAGGTCTGGGTGTTCCGCTTCGTCTTCCGTCTCGCGGCATTGGTTGCGCTTTCGGTTTCCGTCATCATGGCGGTGATCGACGCGACACGCTCGGTGGCGGCCTCCGCGCTGGTCATGACCCCGCTCAACACGAGCTGGCTCGCCGTCTCGCCGGATACGCGAAGCGCCTTCGAAAGCTTCGTCCGCGACAGGCTTGGTCCGCTGCTGTGGGACGGCGCCATCGCCTGGGTGCTCAACCAGCCCGGTTTCGCCGTGTTTGCGGTGGTTGCCTTCATTCTCTACTTGATCGGCTACAGGCGGGAGCGGCCGACCGGGCGCTTCGCCTAGACTTGATGATTTGTTGTTGATGACCTTCTGGCGTCCCCAAAACAAAGAGAAAGCCCCAAACAAAGAGAAAGGGAGACCGCACATGTTTCTCAGCGACATGCTGAACAAGAAACTCAATCTGCCGAAGCCTGCCGAGGCGCTGCCGGGTCGGGCCAAGCCTATCCCGACGGCATCCAAGCACTTTGTCTCGAAGCGGCCGCTCAAGGGGCCGTATCCCGAGGGGCTGGAGACGGCGATGTTCGGGCTGGGCTGCTTCTGGGGCGCCGAACGCCTGTTCTGGCAGGTCGAGGGTGTCTGGGTCACGGCCGTCGGCTATGCCGGCGGCGTCACCCCCAACCCGACTTACCAGGAAACCTGCACCGGCCTTACCGGCCATGCCGAAGTCGTGCTCGTCGTTTACGACCCGAAGATCGTGTCCTATGCACAGCTTCTGAAGCTGTTCTGGGAAAGCCACGACCCGACGCAGGGCATGCGCCAGGGCAACGATGTCGGCACCACCTACCGCTCGGCGATCTACACGTTCGGCGATGCGCAGTACCAGGCGGCGATCGCCTCGCGCGATGCCTATGAGGCCTCGTTGCACGGCGCCGGCCGCGGCAAGATCACCACCGAGATCGCCCCGGCGCCGGAATTCTATTTCGCCGAGGAAGACCACCAGCAATATCTGGCGAAGAATCCCTACGGTTATTGCAATCTGCAGGGCACCGGCGTCGCCTGCGCCATCCCGGCTGCCGTCTCCGCCTGAGGCCTTTGGCGAGACGATGATCGGTGGCGCCGGGATGCGGCGCCACGCTTTCCAAAAGGTCAAAATTCCGCGTGAATTTTGTTTCGGGCCGTGCCAGATTGGCCCGAAGCGGGAGGAAGACACTCCTGTCTGATGTCGCATGCCTGCCGGAGAACCGGGCAGGCAGGCGGTGCATAACGGAAAAAATAACCGACAGGGTGTGGATCACATGAAACGTATCGTTCTCGGCCTCCTGGCCGCAACTGCGATGGTTCTTCCGGCCTTCGCCGCGGACATTCAGCCCGCACTTCTCTACGATCTCGGCGGCAAGTTCGACAAGTCGTTCAACGAGGCGTCCTATGAAGGCGCCGAAAAGTTCAAGACCGAAACCGGCATCGCTTATGTGGAATTCGAGGTCAGCAACGCGACCCAGCGCGAGCAGGCGCTGCGCCGTTTCGCCGAGGATGGCCGCAACCCGATCGTCATGGCGGGCTTTTCCTGGGCGGACGCGCTGGAGAAGATCGCTGTCGAGTTTCCCGAGACCAAATTCGCCATCATCGACATGGTCGTCGACAAGCCCAATGTCCGCTCCCTTGTCTACAAGGAGCAGGAAGGGTCCTACCTCGTCGGCGTGATGGCGGCGATGGCCTCGAAGTCGAAGAAGGTCGGCTTCATCGGCGGCATGGACATTCCGCTGATCCGCCGATTCGGCTGCGGCTATGTCGGCGGCGCCAAGGCGGCCGGCGCGACCGATGTCATCCAGAACATGACCGGCGACACGCCGGCAGCCTGGAACGATCCGGCCAAGGGCGGCGAGATCGCCAAGACGCAGATCGACCAGGGCGCCGATGTGATCTACGCGGCGGCGGGCGGCACCGGTGTTGGCGTGCTGCAGGCAGCGGCGGACGCCGGCAAGCTCGGCATCGGCGTCGATTCCAACCAGAACGGCCTGCAGCCGGGCAAGGTGCTGACCTCCATGGTCAAGCGCGTCGACGTTGCCGTCTACAACACCTTCATGGACGCCAAGGACGACAAGTTCACCGCCGGCATCAACGATCTCGGCCTCAAGGAAGGCGGTGTCGACTACGCCATGGACGACAATAACAAGGCGCTTGTCGACGACGCGATGAAAGCGGCGGTTGAAAAGGCCAAGGCTGACATCATTGCCGGTACTATCAAGGTGCACGACTACATGTCGGACAATTCCTGCCCCTATTGATCGCGGGCAATCGCATTTGGATTCTTGCGAAGGTGGACCCCCACCCTAACCCTCCCCACAAGGGGGAGGGAACGCCGCGCGGCGGACAGGCCAACGTCACCGCTGAATGCCACGCCCATTTTTGCAGAACTTGACACACACAACTATCAGCGCCAACGGAAGTCTCCCTCCCCTTGTGGGGAGGGTTTAGGGGTGGGGGGTACATCGTAGAGCGAAAGCCTCGGCTTTCCACCTGCGATAGCCCTGCCATTGATCGCGAGATTGCCGATCTGATCGACGCCGCTGGGTGAAACCCGGCGGTTTTTTCTTATCCGCAAGCTCACCAATGCGGCGGCTTGGTCACCGGCACGTCGGGTGCTGTCTGTTCCTCCAGCGCCAGGAACCGGTCGGTCAGCGCATCGAGCTTGCGCTGCATGCGCTCGATCACCTTCCACTGCTCGGCGATCTGACCGGACAGTTCTTCTATGGTCTTCTCCTGCTCGGCGGCGCGGATTTCCAGCGTCGTCAGTCGGTCGGCGGGCATCATTTGAAAAGCCTCGGGTTCTTGCTGCGCAACTCCCAAGAGGTGCGAATTTCAGATTCGGCACAATAAAGCGACGTGCATCCAATTGGACGCACAAAGTACGCTCTAAGACTTGCAATCTTCGCATCGTGCTTTCCGAAAATCGAATCCGATTTTCGGGCCGATGCGATAGCGAATGTGAAGGCTACGGCCGCGTTCGAAATTGACAAGCACGCGGGGATTTGTCGAGAGTGAACGCTGCTCCAGCCAATTGGCACAGACGGGGCGTCATGCTAGGCGTTTTGACCAAGCGATAAAAAAATAACAGTGGGACAGGCTGCATGGCGCAAGCCGCAATCGAGCTGATTGGCATCAACAAGAGTTTTGGCGCCGTGCGCGCCAATCGCGACATCAATCTGGAGATCGTGCGCGGCACCATCCACGGCATTGTCGGCGAGAATGGCGCCGGCAAGTCGACGCTGATGTCGATCCTCTATGGTTTCTACCAGGCCGACAGCGGCGAGATCCGCGTCGGCGGCCAGCCGGCGTCGATCAAGTCGCCAAACGACGCCATCGCGCTCGGCATTGGCATGGTGCATCAGCATTTCATGCTGGTCGACAATTTCACGGTGCTGGAAAACGTCATTCTCGGCGCCGAAAGCGATGCGCTGCTGAAGAAGAGCATCGCCAAGGCGCGGTCGGAGCTGGAACGGCTCGAGCGCGAATACGGGCTGGAGGTCGATCCCGATGCGATCATCGAGGAATTGCCGGTCGGCCTGCAGCAGCGTGTCGAAATCCTCAAGGCGCTGTATCGCGGCGCCGAGATCCTGATCCTCGACGAGCCGACAGGCGTGCTCACCCCGGCTGAGGCCAACCATCTGTTCCGCATCCTCAAGCAGCTGAAGGAGCAGGGCAAAACGATCGTGCTGATCACCCATAAGCTGCGCGAGATCATGGCGATCACCGACACTGTCTCGGTCATGCGCCAGGGCACGATGGTGGCGACACGCGAAACCAGGAAGACCACCGTCGAGGAATTGGCCGAGCTGATGGTCGGGCGGCGCGTGCTGCTCAGGGTCGAGAAGGGCGAGGCGGAAGCCGGCGGCGTCAAGCTCGCCGTCAAGAACCTGACGGTGAAGGATTCGCGCGGCGTCACCATGGTCGACGACGTCTCCTTCGATGTGCGCGCCGGCGAGATCGTCGGCATCGCCGGCGTCGCCGGCAACGGGCAGTCCGAAATGCTCGAGGCGATTTCAGGCATCAGGCGCGCCGTCTCGGGCTCCGTCATGCTCGACGGCAAGCCGATCGATCTGACCGGGGCCGCCGATCCCGGCGAGCTGCGCGACCGCGGCCTCGCCCATGTGCCGGAAGACCGTCATCACGTCGGGCTGGTGCTGGCGTTCGAGGAGAACGAGAATTCGATCCTTGGCTATCACGACGATCCCCGCTACCTAAAGGGGCCGTTCCTCGACATCGATGCCATCCGCGACGACGCCAGGGACAAGATCACCAAATACGACATCCGTCCGGCGGACTGCCGCCTCAAGACCGCGAATTTCTCCGGCGGCAACCAGCAGAAGATCGTGCTGGCGCGGGAAATGGAACAGGATCCGGGCGTGCTGATCGTCGGCCAGCCGACGCGCGGCGTCGATGTCGGCGCCATCGAATTCATCCACAAGCGGCTCATTGCCATGCGCGACCAGGGCAAGGCGGTGCTGGTGGTATCGGTCGAGCTCGACGAGATCCGCTCGCTCTCCGACCGCATCCTGGTGATGTTTGCCGGCCGCATCGTCGGCGAGCGCGGCCCGGAGGCGACCGAAGGCGAGCTTGGACTGCTGATGGCCGGTGTCGAGCACCGGGAGGCGGCCGAATGAGTACGCCTTATGCCAAGCTGCCGGCCTGGGCGGATTACGGGCTGATCCCGGTGATCAATCTCGCCGTTGCCTTCGTCGTCGCCGGGTTCGTCGTGCTACTGGTTGGCGAAAATCCGTTCCGCGCGGCCGCCGTTCTGGTCGAGGGCGCCTTCGGCCGCGGGCAAGGCATTGCGTTCACGCTTTTCTACGCCACCACCTTCATCTTCAGCGGGCTTTCGGTGGCGGTTGCGGCGCATTGCGGCCTGTTCAACATCGGTGGCGAGGGCCAGGGCTATATCGCCGGTCTCGGCATCGGCATCGTCTGCCTGGCCTTCGACAGCGTGCTGCCATGGTGGCTCACCTTCCCGCTGGCGATCATCGCCGCTGCGGCGATGGGGGCGCTGTGGGCGCTGATCCCGGCCTATCTGCAGGCCAAGCGTGGCTCGCACATCGTCATCACCACCATCATGTTCAACTTCATCGCCGCCAGCGTCATGGTCTACGCACTGGTCGGATTCTTGAAGCCGGCCAATTCGATGGCGCCGCAGACACGCACCTTCCTCGAAGGCGCGCAACTGCCGAAGCTCAACTGGGTCATCGAGTTGTTCGGCGCCAAGATCCGCTCGGCGCCGTTCAACATCAGCTTCCTGCTGGCGCTGGCCATGGCCTTTCTGGTCTGGATGCTGATCTGGCGCACCAGGCTCGGCTACGAGATGCGCACCTACGGCCACAGCTCGAAAGCGGCGCGCTATGCCGGCATTTCGGAGACCCGCATCATCATCGTCGCCATGATGATTTCGGGCGCGCTCGCCGGCATGATGGCGCTCAACCCGACGATGGGTGACCAGCACAATGTCGCGCTCGAATTCGTTTCGGGCGCCGGGTTCGTCGGCATCGCCGTGGCGCTGATGGGGCGCCTCCACCCGGTCGGCATCGTTCTCGCCGCAATATTATTCGGCATGCTCTACCAGGGCGGCGCCGAGCTCGCCTTCGAGATGCCGGCGATCAGCCGCGACATGATCGTCATCATCCAGGGCCTGGTCATCCTGTTCGCCGGCGCGCTCGAGCACATGTTCCGGCCCTATGTCCAGGCGCTGTTCGCCTCGCTCAGCCCGAGATCTGTCGGCATGGAAGCGATCAAAGGGAAGGGGGCCTGAGATGGATTTGTTCAACGCCGTCATCCAGGTTCTGGACTCGACCATCCGCCTGTCGGTGCCCTTGCTGCTCGCCTGCCTCGCCGGCCTTTATTCGGAGCGGGCCGGCATTTTCGACATCGGGCTCGAGGGCAAGATGCTGGTCGGCGCCTTCGCCGGCGCCGCCGCAGCCTCCGTCTTCCATTCCGCCTATATCGGCCTCGGCATGGCCATTCTCATCTCGGTCGCTTTCGCGCTGGTCCACGGCTTTGCCTCGATCACCCATCGCGGCAACCAGATCGTCTCCGGCGTGGCGATCAATTTCATCGCCGCCGGATCGACGATCATGCTCGGCCAGGCCTGGTTCCAGCAAGGTGGACGTACGCCGGCTCTGGCCTCGGATGAGCGGTTCGGGGCGATCATCTGGCCCGGTGCGGACGCGCTCAGGAGCGTGCCGATCCTCGGCCCGATATATTCGGAACTCATCTCCGGCCATTCCGTGCTGGTCTATGTCGCGTTTCTCGCCGTGCCGTTCACCTGGTGGGTGCTGTTCCGTACCCGCTTCGGCTTGCGCATGCGCGCGGTCGGTGAGAACCCGGCCGCGGTCGACACCGCCGGCATCTCGGTCGCCTGGCTGCGCTACCGGGCGCTGATCTGCACAGGCGTGCTCACTGGCATTGCCGGCGCCTACCTGTCGATGGTGCAGAATGGCGGCTTCGTGAAGGACATGACCGCCGGCAAGGGTTATATCGCGCTGGCCGCGCTGATCTTCGCCAAGTGGAAGCCGGTCAACGCCATGTTCGCCTGCCTGTTGTTCGGCTTCCTCGACGCGCTGTCGATCCGCCTGCAGGGCACGCCGCTGCCGCTGATCGGCAAGGTGCCGGTACAGCTCATGCAGGCGCTGCCCTATATCCTCACCGTCATCCTGCTCGCCGGCTTCATCGGCAAGGCGATCCCGCCGCGCGCCGGCGGCGTGCCCTATGTCAAGGAACGCTGAGCATGGTCCCGACAAGTGCATGCCGGTTTTCGGATCGGGCCATGCGAAAAGGAAAATATGAGCATGATCCCGAAAAGTGGAAGCCGGTTTTCGGACAAGATCATGCGAGGGAAAAACAATGTCGCATGATCTGTTCGAAGCGGCTAAGGCCGCCATGGCGAAGGCCTATGCGCCCTATTCGAAGTTTCCGGTCGGGGCGGCACTGCGCACCGAGGACGGCCGCGTCTTTGCCGGCGCCAACATCGAGGTCGCTTCCTATCCGGAAGGCTGGTGCGCCGAAACCACCGCGCTCGGCCACTACATCATGGGCGGCGGCGGCAGGATCACGGAGATCGCGGTGATCGCCGAGCGCATGGCGAAATGCTCGCCCTGCGGCGGCTGCCGGCAGCGGCTGGCCGAATTCTGCCGGCCGGAAACCAAACTCTATCTCTGCGACAATGGCGGCGTGGTCGAGACCGTGACCATGGGCGAGATGCTGCCCTACGGCTTCCAGGGCGACATGTTGAAATGAAGAGCTGGTTGAAATGAAGAGCTGGTTGAAATGAAGGAAGCGCTTGATCGTCTCGTCGAAAGGCTGGACGGGCTGGCGCCCGCCACCGCGCTGGTGCTGGGTTCGGGGCTTGGCGGGCTTGTCGACCAGGTCGAGGATCCTGTCCGCATTCCCTATGCCGAATTGCCGGGTTTTCCCAGAAGCGGCGTCACAGGCCATGCCGGCGAGGTCGTGGCGGGACGTTTTGCCGGCACGCCAGTGCTGATGCTGTCCGGCCGCGCGCATTATTACGAGCATGGCAACGCGGCTGCGATGCGGCCGGCGCTGGAGGTGCTCGCCGGCCTCGGCATCTCGCAACTGATCCTCACCAATGCCGCCGGCTCGATCGATCCGGACATGGGGCCGGGCTCGGTGATGCTGATCACCGACCACATCAATTTCTCGGGCTCCAATCCGCTGATCGGCGAGCCGAGCGATCGCCGCTTCGTCGGCTTGACCGAAGCCTATGATGCCGGCCTTCGCTCAGCGATCGAGACGGCGGCGAAGGCGACGGCTACCGCGCTGCACAAGGGCGTTTATATGTGGTTTTCCGGGCCGTGCTTCGAGACGCCCGCCGAGATCCGCATGGCGCGCGTCATGGGTGCTAACGCCGTCGGCATGTCGACCGTGCCGGAGGTCGTTCTCGCCCGTTTCCTCGGCCTGCGCGTCGCGGCCTGCTCGGTCATCACCAACCTTGCCGCAGGAATGACCGGGGCGGAGCTTTCGCACCAGGAGACCAAGGACATGGCGCCGGTCGGCGGCGCGCGGCTGGCGACGATCCTCCAGCGTGTGTTCCAGGACGGGTTGTCGGAGCGTAAGGTCCCGGCCTGATGCTTCCCCAGGAAATCATTCGCAGCAAGCGCGACGGCCACAAACTGTCGACGCAGGAGATCGCCAGCTTCATCGAAGGCGTGACCGCCGGCACTGTCTCGGACGGGCAGGTGGGGGCGTTCGCCATGGCGGTGTTCTTCAACGGCATGAGCCGCGACGAGGCGGTGGCGCTGACGCTGGCCATGCGCGATTCCGGCGACGTGCTCGACTGGTCGGACCTGCCGGGCCCGGTCACCGACAAGCATTCGACGGGCGGCGTCGGCGACAATGTCTCGCTGTTGGTGGCGCCGATCGTCGCCGCCTGCGGCGCCTATGTGCCGATGATTTCCGGCCGCGGCCTCGGCCATACCGGCGGCACGCTGGACAAGATGGATGCCATCCCCGGCTATATCAGCCAGCCGGATGTGGCGGGCTTTCGCAAGGCAGTGCTCGAAGCCGGCTGCGCCATCATCGGCCAGACCGCCGATCTCGCGCCCGCCGACCGCCGGCTCTATGCGATCCGCGACGTGACGGGAACCGTCGAATCGGTGCCGCTGATCACCGCCTCGATCCTCTCGAAGAAGCTGGCCGCGGGCTTGCAGTCGCTGGTGCTCGACGTGAAGGTCGGCAACGGAGCCTTCATGGAAAAGTCGCGCGACGCGACGACACTGGCAAACAGCCTGGTCGAAGTCGCCAATGGCGCCGGCCTGAAGACCTCAGCACTGGTCACCGGCATGAACGAGCCGTTGGCGTCGGCAGCCGGCAACGCGGTCGAGGTGCAAAATGCCGTCGATTTTCTCACCGGCCGCGTCCGCGACCGGCGACTGGAGGATGTGACGCTGGCACTGGCCGCAGACATGCTGCAGTCGGCTGGGCTGGTCTCGTCCAACCAGGACGGCATGCGGCGCGCCGCCGAGACGCTAGCCGGCGGCGGTGCCGCCGCCGTCTTCGCGCGCATGGTGGCGGCGCTCGGCGGTCCGGCCGACTTCGTCGAGAATCCAGAAAAATACCTGCCGAAGGCGGCGACGGAGTTTGCGGTCAAGGCGACCGAAAACGGCTTCGTCACCGGCATCTCGACCCGCGACATCGGGCTTGCCGTCGTCGGGCTTGGCGGCGGGCGCATACGGCCGGACGACAGGATCGACCATGCGGTCGGCATCACCCGGCTGTTGCCGGTCGGTGCGGAGGTGCGCGCCGGTGAGGCGCTGGCGCTGGTCCATGCCCGCAATGCCGGGGATGCCGAAGCGGCCGCCACCGCCGTGCTTTCGGCCTATGCGATCGGCGCCTCGAAGCCGCCTGCGGAAAAAACCGTCATCCGGCGGATCCTGCCGCGCGGATGATCTTTTTTATTGGACCATGATCTTTCCGAAAACCGGTTTCCACTTTTCGGGATCATGGTTCACTGGACGAGCAGCAGCGCGCCGTTCTCGACCTGGTATTTTTCAAGCCGCTGGAGAAAACTCAGGCCGATCAAATTGGTGCGCAGCGCCTTGTCGTCGAGCACCACCGCCTGAACGCCGTCGACCGTGATCTTGCCGATCTGCAGCCGATCGACGGTCACCAGGGCAGCGTTGATCGCGCCGTTGGCGGTGTTGACCTGGTGTTTGAAGTCCAATGCGTTCAGCGAAATGCCGATCCTGCGTGCCGTCGAACTGTTGATGGCGACCAGCGTTGCGCCGGTGTCGATCATGCCGTCAACCGTTCGACCGTTGAGCTTGAACGCCGACGTGAAATGCCCGCGCGCGTCGGCGGTGACCACGACCTTGCGGCCGAGCGGCTGCGGCGTCGCCGGTCTGTCGGGAACCGCAGCCAGGTTCAGGTCCGTTTGCGTTTCGACCTCCGGCCTGGCCCCGACCGCCGATTTCAGCAGGCCTTCGAACATCTGCGGATTCGACTGATAGAGCATCGGGAACGACGCCGATGTTACGGCGAACACGCCAAGGATGAGAAGATTGCGCAGCATGGACCGGCCTTCGTGAAGGCCCATGCTTATCGCGACATGGTGTTTGCGGCTTTAACGGATGCGGAAAGCGGCCGTTTGCGTAAACGATCGGTAAACGAGTGGCACGGTCATTTGGTCCCGTACAGACGATCGCCGGCGTCGCCGAGACCGGGCATGATGTAGCCCTTCTCGTTAAGCTGGCGGTCGATGGAAGCGGTGAAGACCGGGACATCGGGATGCGCCTTGGTGAAGCGCTCGAGGCCCTCTGGCGCCGCCAGCAGACAGAGGAAGCGGATGTTGGTGGCACCGCGCCCTTTCAGCTTATCGATCGCCGCGATCGCCGAATTGGCGGTCGCCAGCATCGGGTCGACGACGATCACCAGCCGGTCGGCGAGATCGCTCGGCGCCTTGAAGAAATACTCGACCGCTTCCAGCGTTTCATGGTCGCGGTAGAGACCGATATGGGCGACGCGCGCCGCCGGCACCAGGTCGAGCAGCCCTTCGAGCAAGCCGTTGCCGGCGCGCAGCACCGAGGCGAAGACCAGCTTCTTGCCTTCCAGCGTCGGCGCTTCCATCGTCTCGATCGGCGTTTCGATCGTCGTCGTCGTCAGCTCGAGATTGCGGGTAACCTCGTAGCCAAGCAGCAGCGAGATCTCGCGCAACAGCCGCCGGAAGCCGGCCGTCGAGGTTTCCTTCTTGCGCATGATGGTCAGCTTGTGCTGGACAAGCGGGTGGTCGACGACAGTGACGCCCTGCATGGTGTTCTCCTAGCTGCGCAGTTAGTGAATAGTGAATAGTGAATAGGTTTGCGAGTCCTTGGTTCAGCGGAAAAACTCGCGGTTGACGGTCCGGTGAATAGTGAATGGTGAATAGGTTTGCGGGTCTTTGGTTGAGCGGAAAAATTCGCGGTTGACGGACCGAAGCGCCGGGTGGACCATTCACCATTCACCATTCACCATTCACCATTCACCATTCACCATTCACCATTCACCATTCACCATTCACCATTCACCTGCCCTTGACGTCGAGGCGGCCCAGCAGCATTGCCTTAGTCTTCTTGTCGACGAAGGCGGCCTCGATGGCGGTTCTGGTGACGGCGGCGAGCGCCTTGTCGTTCATCGAAAAATGCTCTGCGGCAATGTCGTATTCGCGCTTCAGCGACGTCCAGAAATAGGGCGGATCGTCAGAGTTTAGCGTCACCTTGCAGCCTGCCGCCTGCAGTGCCGGAAAAGGGTGATCGGCGAAACTATCGAAGACCTTCAGCGCGATGTTGGAGCTGGGACAGCATTCGAGCACGACGCCTTCCTCGGTGATGCGACGAACAAGGTCGGGGTTTTCGATGGCGCGCACGCCATGGCCGATGCGGGCGGGGCGGATGTGATCGAGTGCGGCCTTGACACTCTCCCAGCCCATCAGTTCGCCGGCATGGACGGTGATGCCGAGGCCGGCCTCCCGCGCGATTTCGAAAGCCCTGACATAATCCTCCAGATCGCCCATCCGCTCGTCGCCGGCGACGCCGAAGCCGGTGACCAGCGGATGCCCGCAGCGGGCGGCGAAGCGCGCCGCCTGCTCTATCGATTCGACGCCGGCGTTGCGCACGCCAGTGACGATCATGCGGCCCTCGATGCCGGTCTTGGCCTTGGCGCGCGCCATGCCTTCGCCAAGCGCATCCGTATAGGCCTTGGCCGACAGGCCGGCGTTGCCGGCGTGGTCCGGCGAGGTGAAGATCTCGGAATAGATGGCTCCGTCGCGGGCGAGGCTTGTCAGGTAATGATCGGCCAGCCGCGCATAGTCCTCTTCCGTGCGGAACAGGTCGGAGGAGAAGTCATAGGCGGCGAGGAAGGAGGTGAAATCGTGCCAGACGAAAGAGCCGTCCTGAATGTAGGGCGAGGTGTCCTTGCCGTATTTCTGCGCCTGGCGGACGACGAGTTCGGGCGCCGCTGCCCCTTCGATATGGCAGTGCAGTTCCGCTTTCAAAGGCATGCAGTCATCCCGTCAGGTCAGTCCAGGTCGCGCACCCATAAGCATGATTCCACGACCGGGAAGCGCGGCCGAACACCGCGCCTTAAACAATAGCGTCGGCACCATCGATCGGCTATGGTCCCGCCGGTTTTATGGCGGATCAAAAATAATGTCGGTAGAGAGAACCACGGCCGTTGGCGGCATGGAAACCTCCTATGGTTTCAAGCGTGTAGGGGCAGGCGAGAAGCAGTCCCTGGTCAATGACGTTTTCCACAAGGTCGCGAACCGCTACGATCTGATGAACGACCTGATGTCGGCCGGGCTGCACCGGCTGTGGAAGGACGCCATGGTCACATGGCTCAATCCACCGAAACGACCGGGCTGGAGCGTTCTCGACGTTGCCGGCGGCACCGGCGACATCGCCTTCCGCATCGTCGAGGCGAGCGGCAGGAACGCCCATGCCACGGTTCTCGACATCAACGGCTCGATGCTCGCGGTCGGCCGCGACCGGGCCGAAAAAAAGGGCCTGACTGATAACACCGATTTCGTCGAAGCCAATGCCGAGGAGCTGCCTTTCACTGAGGCCAGTTTCGACGCCTACACGATCGCTTTCGGCATTCGCAACGTGCCGCGCATCGATGTGGCGCTTGCCGAAGCCTATCGCGTGCTGAAGCCCGGCGGGCGCTTCCTCTGCCTCGAATTTTCCGAGGTCGACATGCCTCTGCTCGACAAGGTCTATGAGGCGTGGTCGTTCAATGCCATCCCCAGGATCGGCAAGGCGGTGACCGGCGACGGCGAGCCCTATTCCTACTTGGTCGAATCGATCCGCAAATTTCCCAATCAGCAGAATTTCGCGGCGATGATTTCCCGAGCCGGCTTCGAGCGCGCTTCTTTTCGCAATTATTCCGGCGGCATAGCTGCGCTTCATTCGGGCTGGAAGCTTTGAGGCTGGCGCAGTCATGAGCAGTGTCGGCGCTGGTTTCAGGCTCGTGCGGGCCGGCTGGGTGCTGGTCCGCGAAGGCGTCGTCGCGGCGCTGCCGGGCGACGAGCTCTTCGGTCTGCCGAAACTCGGCTGGCGGATAGCGCGGCTGTTCACCCGCCGCCGCGCGCTTGCCTATGAGCGTGGCGACCGGCTGGCCAAGGCCGTCGTCCGGCTCGGCCCATCCTATGTCAAGCTCGGCCAGTTCCTGGCGACCCGGCCCGATGTCGTCGGCAACGACATAGCGCTCGATCTCGCCATGCTGCAGGACAAGATGCAGACCTTTCCGCAGGCCGATGCCATTGCGGCGATAGAAGCTTCGCTCGGGCGCAAGGTCGGCGAACTCTACACCAGTTTCGGCGAGGCCGTTGCCGCGGCTTCGATCGCTCAGGTCCATTTCGCGGAAACCCTGGAGAACGGCGTCGGTTCGCGGGTGGCGGTGAAGGTCATCCGGCCGGGCGTGCGGCGCCGCTTCTTTCGCGATCTCGAAAGCTATTTCCTCGCCGCTCGTCTCCAGGAAAAATACATCCCGTCGTCGCGCCGGCTGCGGCCGGTCGAAGTGACCGAGACGCTGGCGCAGACCACCAAGATCGAAATGGACCTGAGGCTCGAGGCGGCAGCGCTTTCGGAGCTCGGCGAGAACACCAAGGACGATCCCGGCTTTCGCGTGCCGACCGTCGATTGGGAACGCACCGGCCGCGACGTGCTGACCATGGAATGGGTCGACGGCATCAAGCTGAACGACATTGCCAGCCTCGCTGCCGCCGGCCACGATCTGAAGGCGATCGCCGCCAATCTGGTCCAGTCGTTCCTGCGCCATACGCTGCGTGACGGTTTTTTCCACGCCGACATGCATCCGGGAAACCTCTTCGTCGAGCCTAATGGCACCATCGTCGCTGTCGATCTCGGCATTGCCGGCCGGCTCGGCAAGAAGGAGCGCCGTTTTCTCGCCGAAATCCTCTACGGCTTCATCACCCGTGACTATCTGCGCGTCGCCGAAGTGCATTTCGAGGCCGGCTACGTGCCGCGCCGGCATAATGTCGCGGCATTCGCCCAGGCGATCCGCGCCATAGGCGAGCCGATCCACGGTCAGCCGGCCGAAACCATCTCGATGGCCAAGCTCTTGGCGCTCCTGTTCGAGGTGACCGACCTCTTCGATATGGCGACGCGGTCCGAACTGGTGCTGCTGCAGAAGACCATGGTGGTGGTCGAGGGCGTTGCCCGCACCCTCGACCCGGCCTTCAACATGTGGAAGACGTCCGAACCGGTGGTCGGCGGCTGGATATCAGGCAATCTCGGCCCGCGTGCTCTGCTGGCCGACGCACGCGACGGCGCCAACGCGCTGCTGGCGCTGGCCCGCCAGGCGCCGGACCTCGCCGCCCGCACCGAGCGGCTGTCGCGCGAGATCGATCTGATGGCCGAACACGGGCTGCGCTTCGACGAAAGGACGGCGCATGCGATCGGCAAGGCCGAGGCGCGCTATAGCAGATCCGGCCGGCTGGCGCTGTGGGTGATCGCGCTGACGCTGGTCTACATCGCGTGGCGGATTTTCTAGCCGGCTTGCCCTGAATTGATTGCATTGCTATCATTGCATTCAACATATCAGCAAAAATGCAATCATATGGCCAGCATCACCATTCGCAACCTTGATGACGAGGTCAAGGACCTGCTGCGCCGGCTGGCGGCAGAGAATGACCGCTCGATGGAAGAACAAGCGCGGGTTATGATCCGGGCGGCGGTCGAAGGGCAGCTCGGTCCGGTCGGCCGCATCGACCAGATCGAGAAAACCCTGCGCGAATTGACAGGCTCGCACGGTCCGGCAACGCCAGTTGCCGCCGTGTCCAGCCAGATCCCGCGAGGCACCCTCTCCGGCAAGCGAATCCTGCTGATCATCGGCGGCGGCATCGCCGCCTACAAGGCGCTCGACCTGATCCGCCGGCTGCGTGAGCGCGATGCCGCCGTGCGCGTGGTGATGACCGCTGCGGCGCAGGAATTCGTCACCACGCTGTCGGTTGGAGCGCTGTCGGCCGACCACGTCTTCACCGATTTGTTCGACCGCAATGACGAGCACGATGTCGGCCACATCCGCCTGTCGCGCGAGGCCGACCTTGTCGTCGTGGCGCCGGCCACCGCCGACCTGATGGCGAAGCTTGCCAACGGCCATGCCAACGACCTCGCCTCGACCGTGCTTATCGCCACCGACAAGCCGGTTTTGATGGCGCCCGCCATGAACCCGAAAATGTGGTCGCATCCGGCGACCCGGCGCAACCGCGCGACGTTGCAGAAGGATGGCGTCGCATTCGTCGGCCCGGCAAAGGGTGAGATGGCCGAGAGCAATGAGGCGGGCGAAGGCCGTATGACCGAGCCGCTGGAAATCGTTGCCGCGATCGGGGCGCTGCTCGATATCAGTCCGAAGCCGCTGGCAGGCAGGAAGATCATCGTCACCTCTGGGCCGACGCATGAGCCGATCGACCCGGTGCGCTACATCGCCAACCGTTCTTCCGGCAAGCAGGGCCATGCCATCGCGGCGGCGCTGGCAAGGCTGGGCGCCGATGTGCGCCTCGTCTCCGGTCCGGTTGGCATTGCCGATCCCGCTGGTGTCACCACGCAGCATGTCGAAACCGCGAACGAGATGAAGGACGCGGTCGAACAGCTTTTGCCGGCGGACGCGGCCGTATTCGTCGCTGCGGTTGCCGACTGGCGCAGCGAGACTTCGGCCGGCGAGAAGATCAAGAAGGTGGCGGGCGAGGGGCCGCCGGCGCTGCAGATGGTCGAAAACCCTGACATTCTTGCCGGTGTCGGTCATCACAGGAAGCGGCCCAGCCTGGTCGTCGGCTTCGCCGCCGAGACGCAGGATCTCGTCAGGAACGCCGAGGCCAAGCTCAGGAAAAAGGGCGCCGACTTCATCGTCGCCAACGATGTGTCGCATGACAGCGGCATGGGGTCTTCGGGCGTGATGGGCGGCGACCGCAACAAGGTGCGGCTCGTCTCGAAGGCCGGTGTCGACGAATGGCCTGAGATGAGCAAGGACGAGGTGGCGACGCGGCTCGCCGCCTTGATCGCCGAACGGCTGAAGACGATTACTGTCTAGCCCGTCGCTTCCTGTGGCCGGGCTGCCGGCCCCGAGATCCTCAGCGCTGCAAGGCATCCTAGAATCCCGAGTGGCACGAAGGCGAGGAACAGCCAGGTGGCGACATTTGCCGCCGCCGCACGGTTCAGGCCTTCGGAAAAACCGCTGGCGTTGGCGACGATGCCGGTCAACGCGGCACCGACCGCATAGCCGATGCGCTGCATCGTCGGCACGGCGGCGGAGGCGATCGTGTGTTCGCCGTCCCTAGCCGATGCCACGATCACGCGTGTAACGAAGGGCCAGGCAATGCCGAAGCCGCCGCCTTGCAGCAAAGCGCAAAACAGGATCAGCGGAATCGAACCTGCCGGCACGGCGTAGGCGAAACCGGCGATGCCGGCCGCGATCATCAGTGCGCCGCCGGTGATGATCAGCCTCTCGCGTTCCGGCGGCGCATTGGCGACGAGGATCGACAGGATCGACCAGGCGATCGATTCGGCGGCGATGATATAGCCGGTGGTCAGGATCGGAATGCCGTGCAGGCTGGTCAGAAGCAGCGGCCCGTAGACGGCGAAGGAACAGGTCGCCACCGAAAAGGCGGCGACCATGGTCATGCCTGCGCCGACCGGCGAGCGCCAGGAGAACAGCCGCGACGGAAACAGCCGCGAGCCCGGCTTCAGCGCGTCGATGCGGATGAACAGTGCAAGCCCGATCAGGCCGAGCGTAAGCAGCAGGGACGAGCGCAGCAGGGCAATGTCGACACCGGCCGTGGCGATCAGCACGACGCTGACGGCCAGGCAGCCGAGCGCGGCAAAGGGGAACGGCGGCGCCGTTCCAGTGATCGCCTGCGGCCTGGTTGCCTCAGGCGTGTCGAGCACGATGAAGCTCGCCAGCGCCATGGCCGTGCCGCCGATCGTGAAGATACCGAAAGCCCAACGCCAGGAGAGCAACTCGGTCATCAATGCACCGAGCACCGGCCCGCTGAAGGCGGCGACGCCCCAGATCGCCGACATGACACCGAAAAGCTGCGGCCAGATGGCGCGTGGAAACAGCCGTTCGACCGAGACGAAGGCCAGCGACACCAGCGCGCCGCCGCCAAGCCCCTCGATCAGGCGGCCGGTCAGGAACAGCGGCATGGAGGGCGCGATGGCGCAGACCAGGGCACCGGCGGCATAGAGCAGGGCGGCGACCACCATGTTGGTGCGCAGCGCGACATAGCTCACCAGCCGTCCGGCGGCGGCGCCGGCGACGATGGCGCCGAGCTCGTAGATCGCCAGCGACCAGCCGACCAGCTGAACGCCGGCGAGTTCGCCGACCATGGCCGGCATCACCGTTGCCACCATGGTTTCGTTGGTGGCGTGCAGCAGGATGCCGAGGCTGATGAAGCAAAAGCGCGCCAGATCGCCGCTCGCCCACAGCGCGCGCCAATCGACCCTGTTTGTGCTGGTTTCGGTCACCCCGCCCTCCGAACTTTCTTATACGCCGATTCAAAATGGTGGAGCGCTCTTCGTCTCCAACGGGCACGCGGCGCTTCGAGGACGGGTTGTAGAACCTCAACCGCAGTTGAGCTCAAGCGGTTTTTGCGGGTGCGCTGAGATGCTGATGAACGCGAGAAGTCAGGGTGATCGAAGGTTGATGCCGGCGGCGATCATGGCGTCAGCGATGATCATCGTTGGCATGGCGGTATTCCAAAAATCATGCGGCGCGGAACAGTCCAATCCTGTTCCGCGCCGCAGAGCCACGCTATGGCGCTTATTTGAAAGAGTGGATCAGCTCCAGTGAGGTGACGGCGACGGCCAGGTTGACGCCGGTCTGCGCCTGCACGTTGAGAGGCTGCAGCGAGAAGGCGCTGTTCAGTCCGCCGACCAGAAGGTTGGCGCCGCCACCGGTCACCAGGCTGGCCTCGGCGTTGACGCCATAATAGCTGCCGGCAAGATCGCCGGAATTACGATCGCGGGTGGCCGCCAGAACTGCCCATATCAATTCGCCCTGGTACGTCCTGCCGACGTCGACGCCGAGCTTGGAAATGACCCCGGTATAGGCTTCGGGGGGACCGCCATGATGAGGGCGAAAGGTGCAGGCCACGCCTTTGTTGGATGTGACGATGTAGCCGGTGCCGCCGTCGATGGTGCAGTCGAGCACGCCAAGCTCCAGCCTGCCCGCGCTGGCAGGGGCAGCAAGCACCGTGGCGGCGAGGGCGGCGGCACAGGCGAGTTTCTTGATCATGGGAGGGGTCCTTTTCGCGAATTGCCTTGAACAACGGCTGAACACCCCGAGCGTTCCGCCGAAAACTTGGCGCGATCAAGGCGAGCGTCAATGCACAGTCATTGAAGGTTTCGAAGGCATGCCAAACGGCAGGCCTGCCATATCAGGCCGAAACGCCGCCGTCGGTCAGCCGGTGCTGGTGCGCGCCAGGCCGTCCCTGGCCGGCTGGTAGGTGGGGTTGAGGCGCACTGCCTCGCGGTAGGATTTTGCCGCCTTGGCCTTGTCGCCGCGCCGCTCGTAGATCAGCGCCTGGTTGGACCAGGCCTCGGCATTCTTGCCGTCGAGCTTGATCGCCATGTTGATGTCGGCGAAGGCATTGTCCTCATCGTTCATGGCGAGGTAGGAGAGGCCGCGGCCATTGTAGGGTTCGGCGGCGTCCGGCGCCAGCGAGATGGCGGTCGAGAAATCCTCGATGGCGAAAGCGTGCTGGCCCTGGCTCTGATAGATCAGGCCGCGATTGTGATAGGCGCGCGCATCTGTGGTGTCGAGCTGGATCGCTTTCTGGAAATCGTTGAACGCTTCCTGGATGCGGCCGGCTTTTCGGTAGAGATTGCCGCGGCCAATATAGGCGGCGTCATAGTCGGGATTGATCTGGATCGAGCGGTTGTAGTCGGCAAGCGCGGCCGCCTGGTCGCCGAGGAAGCGCTGGATGAGAGCGCGGTTCGAATAGGCCTGGTAGAAATTCGGATTGAGCTGGATGGCGGTATTGAAGTCCTTGAGCGCCGCCTGATACTGGCCGCCGCGGCCATAGGCCGAGCCGCGCACATTGTAGCCTTCCGGATCCTGGGGGCTGCGCTGGATAACGGCCGACAGCGAGGAGATGTTTTCGGCCGACCCTTGTGCCTTGTCGATGTTGGTGAATTCGCCGGTCGGGGCTGTCTGGCAGCCGGCGAGCGCTAAGCCGGAAAGCAGGGCTGCCGTCAGGGCGAAGCCGCGTATTGCGGTTCTGCGCTCCACGCTTGTTGCATTCATGTCTGCTCTGTCCTCACTGCCCGCCGCGCCGTCAGGTCTGTTCCCTCTCCGAACCGGCCCTCTCCGAACTGGTCGAATTCAACAAAAAGGTGGCGGCGATTACGCATCGCGCCACCCTGGGTATCCTTCGAAAAGGACGAAAAATTGGCGTCAGAACCGCGGCGGACGCGGAGCACCGGCACCAGCAGCACCAGCCGCCACCGGGCGCGGCGTCATCGGCAGCAGGCCTTCGCGCTGGGCGCGCTTGCGGGCCAGCTTACGGGCGCGGCGAACGGCTTCCGCCTTTTCGCGGGCGCGCTTCTCGGAAGGCTTCTCATAATGTCCGCGCATCTTCATTTCGCGGAAGATGCCTTCGCGCTGCATCTTTTTCTTGAGCGCGCGAAGCGCCTGATCAACATTGTTGTCGCGGACGAGTACCTGCACGGGCAATCCTGTCTTTCGGGTTTGTTAACAACAGGCAAGTGGCCATAGTCGCTTGCCTCCGCGGCGGTCTACACCACGAATTGTGGCGGCTGATAGCAGAATCATGCCGCTCTGTCCACTGCCGAAACGAAAAACCCGCCTCGGCGGCGGGTCGTCGGCGCAAATCAGCATGATGCGGAAATCAATAGCATAACTGCCGTCACAAAGCAAGGAATTACGACCTCTGGTAGTAGATTTGCCTTCTCGGGGCGGGCTCTCCGCACCGATGAGCGATCGTTGGCGTTTTCTTCGCCACCGATAAATTCTGGCTGCCCCAATCCGGCAGAACGCTCCGCCCGGCTCTATCAACGAAGGAACCAACCTCGTTCCCCAATGGTTGTTGCGGCGAAACAAGCACAGGGGAAGCCCATGTCAGGCACGCGTGAATGGCTTGTCCAATGGCTCAAGGACGCGCATGCGATGGAGGAGCAGGCCGAAACCATGCTGAACGGACTGCTGAGCCGGCTGGAGAGTTATCCCGAGCTCAGTAAGCGCATTAGCCTGCACCTCGATGAGACGAAGGGACACGCCGCGCGCCTCGGAACCTGCCTCGAAAGATTGGGCGAAGATACATCCGCGCTGAAGGACGCCGGCGGCAAGCTGCTGGCGATGGCGCAGTCCCTAAGCGGCGTCTTCGCCGGCGACGAGGTGATGAAAGGCTCACTCGCGAGCTACACCTTCGAGCATATGGAGATCGCCTCCTACACGATCCTAATCGCAACCGCCGAATCCCTCGGCGAAACAGAGATCGCCCGGGCCTGCGAACAAAATCTGCGTGAGGAGCAGGCGATGGCCGAGTGGCTGAAAAACAAGCTGCCCGCGACTACGCAGCAGTTCCTGGCTCGCTCGGCGTCGGACAGCGACAATGCCAAGCGGTAACGACAGCAGGCCGGCGGGCAATGTGAAACGATCTTCGGTGTGGCGCGCCTACAGCTACGCCTGGATCACCCTCGGCTTCTTCATCATTTCGCTTTTCGGCCACTGGGTTTTCGGCTGGTTCGCCTATCTCGACGAGTAGCGAGCGCTTGGCCAACCGCCCGAGTTCGGCGGCTATCTGATCGAGATGAGCCGCGACACGCTCGAGAACTGGCAGTCGGAATTCCTGCAGCTGCTCTGGCAGGTCGGTGGCCTGGCGTTCCTGCTCTTCGTCGGATCGCCGCAATCGAAGGAGAGTACCGACCGTATGGAGGCCAAGATCGACGCGCTTCTCAGGCTTGTCGATCCAGAGAAGGGCAAGGAGGCGATTCGGGAGCTGGACCTGCAGTACGACGGCCGCCACACCGACGAGCCGCATTCTCACCGGAACTAGGGCTGGAAACGTGGCCTGGAGCCGATCGTCGACCCGGGCCGTTTTATGGTCAGCATTCGCAACAGAGCAAGCGGACAGGCGCTTCCTCTATGCCGTGGCCAAATGAAGCCGCTCGAAATCCTCGAAGAACTCGCCATAGTCGCAGGTTATCTCCTCGCCCGCCGCTATGTCGCGGATCGCGGTTGCCCCGCCATGCCGAGAAAAATCCGTGTTCGGCCTTTCGGAATGGTTCATGAAGCGGCCGTTGTCGACTTCATAGACCATGAATCCGGGCCGGTCCGGGCTTGGATAGGCATATCTGTCGAGTAATTCCCTGAGGTGCGGCGGCGCCGTCTTATATTTTTCCGTCGGGATCAGCCGGTCGAAATCCGGATCGAGCCGCCAGATCGACGCTCCCTTCCTGATCGGCTCGGCGGCGAACACGCCGACGCCCTCGATTGCGCTCGCGGCGATGTAGGTCCTGATCAGCAGCATGTTTTAGGCCCGTCTTCGAACAGAAGTGTCCGAAGAAATCGCCAAATCGCGCTGGAAAGCAAGACCGCTTTTGCGAGATTGCGACTCGCTCGTCCACGCGGGAAACGCCTCACGTCCGGCTGATCGAGACACCGCCATCGGCAAACAGCGCCGCGCCGGTGGTGAAGCTCGATGCATCCGAAGCCAGGTAGAGCGCCGAGCGGGCGACCTCTTCAGGCTCGGCAACGCGCTTCAAGGCATGCAGGTTTTCGACGAAGGCTCGCGATTCGGGTGTCTTGAACGTTGCCGAAGGCGTGTCGGTGCCGCCCGGCAGCAGTGCGTTGACCCGCACGCCTTTCGCGCCATACTCGGCGGCAAGCACCTGCGTCAATCCGATCAGCCCGGCCTTGCTTGCGGCATAGCTGGTCATGCCGGGCATGCCGACGGTATGGCCGACGAAGGTAGAGGTGAAGATCAGCGATCCGCCGCCGCGATCGACCATCGCCGGTACCTGGTATTTCGCGCCGAGAAAGGCGCTGGTCAGGTTGGTGTCGAGCGTCTCTCGCCATCCCTCCAGCGACAACTCCGAAATCGGACCCATCTTGCCGACCGAGCCGGCGTTGTTGAAGGCGATATCCAGCCCGCCGAATTTCTCGACCGCCAGCTCGACAAGGGCTTTGGCATAGGCCTCATCGCGAACGTCGCCGGCAAGCGCAATGGCGGTGCCGTCGGCCTCCTCGATTTCTGCGACGAGCGCGTCCAGCTCTGCCTGGCGACGGGCCGCGACGACCACCTTGGCGCCTTCCTCCGCAAACACCTTGGCCGTGGCGCGGCCGATGCCGGAACTGGCGCCGGTGATGATGGCAACTTTGTTGGCGAGTGCGAGCATTTTTGCATCCTTTTCTTTCGCGCCAGCTTTGCCGGCAATCGGATGCTTGGTCGCAGATCGAGGCAAAGCGAGCCACCCGATACCTGCGAAGGCGTCCGGAGGCGTCGTTCGGTTCGTTGCTTCGACAGGTCTTTTTGGCCGTGGCGCAAAACGGCAAGCGCCGTCGCAAACAGCGCAAGGGTGGCAGCGCGGTTTCGCTAGTGATACACCTCGCGCGCCGGGGCTCGATTGGATGCCGGGCCGCTATCTGCGAGGCTGGAACGTTGAAGAAATATTCGGTATTCGCCATCGCCCGCGAGGCCATGCGCGGCCACAAGGGCTGGGAGGAACAGTGGTCCTCGCCGGAGCCGAAGAAGGAGTACGACGTCATCATCGTCGGCGCCGGCGGCCATGGCCTGGCCACCGCCTACTACCTGGCAACGGTGCACGGCATCACCAATGTCGCGGTGCTGGAAAAGGGTTGGCTCGGTGGCGGTAACACCGGCCGCAACACCACCATCATCCGCTCCAACTATCTCTATGACGAGAGCGCCGGCATCTACGACCATGCGCTGAAGCTGTGGGACGGGCTCAGCCAGGAGCTCAACTACAATGTCATGTATTCGCCGCGCGGCGTCATGATGCTGGCCCACAATGTGCACGACATCCAAGTGCTGAAGCGCCACGTCCATGCCAACCGTCTGAACGGCATCGACAATGAATGGCTGACGCCGGAAGCCGCCAAGGAATTCTGCCCGCCGCTCAACATTTCGCGCGATGCCCGCTATCCGGTGATGGGCGCGACCCTGCAGCGTCGCGGCGGCACGGCGCGTCACGATGCCGTCGCCTGGGGCTATGCGCGCGGCGCTTCGGCGCGCGGCGTCCACATCATCCAGAATTGCGAGGTCACCGGCGTCAAGCGGGCGCCGAACGGTGCGGTCATCGGCGTCGAGACGGCGCGCGGCTTCATCGGCGCCAAGAAGGTCGGCGTCGTTGCCGCCGGGCATTCGTCCGTCATCATGAACATGGCCGGCGTGCGCATGCCGCTGGAAAGCTATCCGCTGCAGGCGCTGGTGTCGGAGCCGGTCAAGCCGGTCTTCCCCTGCGTGGTGATGTCGAACACGGTGCACGCCTATATCTCGCAGTCCGACAAGGGCGAACTGGTCATCGGCGCCGGCACCGACCAGTATATCTCCTATTCGCAAACCGGCGGCCTGCCTATCCTGCAGCACACGCTCGACGCCATCTGCGAGATGTTCCCGATGTTCACCCGCATGAAAATGCTGCGGTCGTGGGGCGGCATCGTCGACGTGACGCCCGACCGCTCGCCGATCTTGGCCAAGACGCCGGTGCCCGGCCTCTATGTCAATTGCGGCTGGGGCACGGGCGGCTTCAAGGCGACGCCCGGCTCGGGCCATGTCTTTGCCCACACCATCGCCAGGGACGATCCCCACCCGATCAACGCGCCCTTCACCATCGAGCGCTTCCGCACCGGCCGGCTGATCGACGAGGCGGCAGCGGCAGCGGTGGCACACTGATGATGGCTCCCTTCGGGATGTTGGGTCAGGGGCTTTGCGATCAACCGGCCGGCGCCCGTGTCGGCCATGGCGAATTGTAGGAACAACCATGCTTCTCATCCGCTGCCCCTATTGCGAGGAAGAGCGTCCGGAACTCGAATTCCGCAACGCCGGCGAGGCGCATATTGCACGTTCGGCAGATATGGCCGCGACAAGCGATGACGACTTCGAAAAGTTCTTCTTCATCCGCTCGAATCCCAAAGGCATCATTTATGAGCGCTGGCGGCACATGCATGGCTGCGCGCGGTTCTTCAATGCCGTGCGCGACACCGTCAGCGACAGGTTCCTGATGACCTACAAGGCCGGCGAACCCAAGCCGGCGAAGCTGCCGGGAGCCGCCAAATGATCGCAGCGTTCCGCATTCCCGGCGCCGGGCGCCTCAAGCAGGCAGAGACGACCCGCTTCAGCTTCGACGGCCAGTCCTATGCCGGTGTCGAGGGCGATACGCTGGCCTCGGCGCTGCTTGCCAACGGCGTGCATCTGGTCGGCCGTTCGTTCAAATACCACCGCCCGCGCGGCTTCCTGTCCGCTGGGGCGGAAGAGCCCAATGCGCTGGTCGAGATCAAGCGCGACTCCGCCAGGAAGACACCAAATGTCCGCGCCACGGTGCAGGAGCTCTATGACGGGCTGACTGCACAGTCGCAGAACCGCTGGCCGTCGCTTTCCTTCGACGTCAGTGCGGTCGGCGACATCGCCTCGCCGCTGCTTTCGGCCGGCTTCTACTACAAGACCTTCATGTGGCCGAAGTCCGCCTGGAAAAACCTCTACGAGCCCAAGATCCGTGCCGCCGCCGGCCTCGGCGTCGCCCCCGACCAGCCGGATCCCGACCATTATTCGGCGCGCTACGCCCATTGCGACGTGCTGGTGCTGGGCGGTGGTGCTGCCGGCATCGCCGCCGCACTTGCCGCGGCCGAAACCGGCGTGCGCGTGATCCTTGCCGACGAGCAGGCGGATTTCGGCGGCAGCCTTCGTTTCGAGAGCGGCGCCAAGGTCGACGGCCAGGACGGTTTTGCCTGGGCGCAGGCGGCAGTCGCGCAGCTCAAGGCCATGAACAATGTCCGCGTGCTGTCCCGCACCACGGCCTTCGGCTATTATGCGCAGAATTTCGTCGGCCTGGTCGAGCGCGTCAGCGATCATCTGCAGAACCCCGGCCGCGACCTGCCGCGCGAGCGGCTGTGGCAGGTTCGCGCCAAACGCGTGGTGCTGGCGACCGGCGCCATCGAGCGGCACATGGTGTTTGCCGACAACGACCGGCCCGGCATCATGCTGGCGTCAGCGGCGCGCACCTATCTCAACCATTACGGCGTCGCGGTCGGCAGGAATGTCGGCGTCTATACGGCCAATGATTCCGCCTATGCGGCGGCGATCGACCTCAAGAAAGCCGGCGTCGGCGTGGCGGCGATAGTCGACCTGCGCGACAACCCGACCGGGTCGGTGATCGACGAGGCGAGGGCGCTCGGCATCGAGGTCAATTTCGGCCGCGCGGTGATCCGCGCCGGCGGCAAATTGCGAGTCTCATCGATGACCGTGCAGCCGAAGAATGGCGGCGGCGAGCGCACCATCCCGGTCGACGCCATCCTGATGTCGGCCGGCTGGACACCGTCGGTGCATCTGTTCTCGCAGTCGCGCGGCAAGGTTGCCTTCAACGACGAGACCAAGCGCTTCGTGCCCGGCACCTACGCGCAGGACTGTGTCTCCGTCGGCGCCTGCAACGGCACGGACGGGCTGTCGGCGACGATCGAAGAGGCCTATGCGGCGGGCGCCAAGGCGGCAAAAGATGCCAGCGCCAACACCGTCAAGGGAACCAAGCCGAAGGTCGACGCCAGCGAGAGCTGGTCGCGCGGCATGCTGGGTGCGGCGCCCGGCGCCGGGCCGGATACGACAGTCAAGGCCTTCGTCGATTTCCAGAACGACGTCACCGCCAAGGACATCCGCCAGGCGGTGCATGAAGGCATGCGCTCGATTGAGCACGTCAAGCGCTTCACCACCAACGGCATGGCGACCGACCAGGGCAAGACCTCGAACATGCACGGCCTGGCTATCGCCGCCGAGACGCTGGACAAGCCGATCCCGCAGGTCGGTCTGACGACGTTCCGGGCGCCCTACACGCCGGTGACCTTCGGCGCGATCATCGGGCACGCGCGGGGTCCGCTCTTCGACCCGACCCGCAAGACGGCGATCCATCCCTGGGCCGAGGCTCAAGGTGCGATGTTCGAGGATGTCGGCCAATGGAAGCGCGCCTGGTATTTTCCGAAGGCGGGCGAGGACATGCACACCGCCGTCGATCGTGAGTGTGTCACGGTGCGCAAGACAGCCGGCCTGTTCGACGCCTCGACGCTGGGCAAGATCGAGGTGGTCGGGCCGGATGCGGCCAAATTCATGGAACTGCTCTACACCAATCCGTGGGAGAAGCTGGAGCCCGGCCGCTGCCGCTATGGCATCATGCTGCGCGAGGACGGTTTCATCTATGACGACGGCGTGGTGGGAAGACTTGCAGTCGACCGTTTCCATGTGACGACGACGACGGGCGGTGCGCCGCGTGTCATGAACCATATGGAGGATTACCTCCAGACCGAGTTCCCGCATCTCAATGTCTGGCTGACCTCGATCACCGAGCAATGGGCGGTGATCGCCGTGCAGGGACCGAAGTCCCGGGAGATCATCGCGCCGCTGATCGAGGGCATCGACATGTCGGACGGGGCGCTGCCGCATATGTCGGTGCGCGAGGGCAGGATTTGCGGCGTGCCGACAAGGCTGTTCCGCATGTCGTTCACCGGCGAGCGCGGCTTCGAGGTCAACGTGCCGGCCGACTACGGCCAGGCCGTCTGGGAAGCGTTGTGGGCCGAGGGCCAGAAGCATGGCGCCGGCGCCTACGGCACCGAGGCGATGCACGTGCTGCGTGCGGAAAAGGGCTACATCATCGTCGGCCAGGACACCGACGGCACGGTGACGCCAAACGACGCCGGGCTCGACTGGGCCGTCGGCAAGAAGAAGGCCGATTTCGTCGGCATTCGCGGCATGGCGCGGCCGGATCTTGTCGCCAAGGGCCGCAAGCAGTTGGTCGGCCTGAAGACCAAAGACCCTAAGGTGGTGCTGGAAGAAGGCGCGCAGATCGTCGGCGATCCGAAGCAGGCGATCCCGATGACCATGATCGGCCATGTCACCTCGAGCTACTGGTCGGAAAATTGCGGTCGCTCGATCGCGCTGGCCCTGGTTGCCGGCGGCCGCGACCGGATGGGTGAGACGCTTTACGTGCCGATGCCCAACGGGACGATCGAGGTGGAGGTCACCGGCATGGTGTTCTTCGACGAGAAGGGGGAGCGCCTCAATGGCTAAGGTTGCCGCGAAGAAATCTGCAGCCGCTGCGCCGTCGGTCGAACGCCGGCCGGTCCTCGCGGGCCAGGAGCTTTCCGTAACCGGCGTTACGCTTGCAGTGTTGCAGCCGGCGGAGCGTATTTCGCTGCGCGCGCCGGACGCCTCGGTCGCGGCGCTTTCGAAGGCGCTCGGCGTGACCCTGCCGCGAAAGCCCAAAACTTCGGCGGCGAAGGCCGGGCGCACGGCGTTGTGGCTTGGGCCAGACGAATGGCTGGTTATCGACGAGGTGGGAAGAGACCCGCTCGCCGACTGCGCCGAGGTAACAGTGCTACATTCTGCGGTCGGCATCTCGCATCGCAACGTCGCCATATCGGTCACCGGCCCGGCAGCGGCGGCGACGATCAATTCAGGCTGCCCGCAGGATCTGTCGCTCGACGCCTTTCCGGTCGGCGCGGCGTCGCGCACCATTCTGGGCAAGGTCGAAATCGTGCTGCTGCGCACCGCGACCGACGCGTTCCGCGTTGAATGCTGGCGTTCCTTTTCCGATTATGTCTTTACTTTCCTGTCGGAGGCGGCAGGCGACGCAGCGGCTTAGGAATACTCGCTGCGCTCGGCTGTTGCCGGAGCAAGTCGAGGGAGAATGTCGATGCCGTCGAAATCGGCGCCGAATCCACCGGTCCAGAAGACGCCGGCCGTGCGCTCGTTCGAACACGAGCAGCACCAAGAACCAAACATTGAAGAGGAACTCGAGGAAGGGCTTGAGGACACGTTTCCGGCCAGTGATCCCGTGTCAATCACCGGGACCTCCATTTCCGGTGCTCCCGCAAGACCCGGCAAGGCCAAGATCGTGGCCGGAATGAAGAAGCGAAGGAAATAGCTTCCATCGGGCTCCAGCGGCGCCGGGCTGAAATGGCCACGAAAACGGGCGGTCAGGATTTCCTGTCGCCCTTTTGTCTTCGAACCTCAGAACGTGCTTGGCACGATCCACGGATCGATGTCGATACCGAGCCGCGGGCCCTTGTTTTCAGTCGAGCCGTTGCGAGTGGCCGAGCCTGACTTTTCGACCGATCCGGTCGCGTCGCAATCGAGCTCGATGTTGATGTCGGCGCAGGCTGCGGCCGGCGCCTGCTTGCCGGGCTGGCTCTGGCCGGCGAAGGCCGCGCCCGAGAATGCCAGGACGGCCGCGAGGGCGAAGATCGGCTTTCTCATCTTCTGTCTCCAGTTCAACCGCTGAATTTTCCGTACATGTACGGTAAAGCGTACATATACACCCGGCAATCAGAGGGTTCAAGCCAGAAGTCGTACATGTACGAAAATTTTATGTGGATGTTGGGAATCGCGTCGCACCAGCGCGCGCCGAGTTGCGCACGCGGCGCCGTTCACCCGTGCCGTACACGATCTTCAGGTACCCGAAACCGAAGGAACCTTTCAGCAGCAGTTGACCCGCGTCTCGGTCAGCGGCGGCACGTCCTGGGTGGCCAGCGCGGCAAGCGTGAAGTCGCACATCCGCTTGACGAAAGCCTGCTGGTCGCCGAACGGATAGAAAGGAAAGGTGATCAGCAGCGAGATCGTGCCGTGACCGACCGCCCATAGCATGGTGGCGATGGCGCGCGGGTCGCCCTTCAGCCTGCCGGCGGCAACGCAGGCCTCGACCCTATTGATCAGCACTTTCATCAACGGGTTGCCCTCTTGCATCTCGGCGAAGTTCCTGCCTTCCGGGGGCTTGACCTTTTCGGTCATGAACACCGTGCGATACTCGTTGGGGTTGCCAAGGCCGAAGGCCGCGTATTCGGTCATCACCACCCGCAGCGCCTCGATCGGATCGTCGGCCGGGTGATCCTCGATACGCTTTGCCAGAGTCTCGAACGCATCCTCGGCCAGCGCGAACAGAATGTCCTGCTTGTCGGCGAAATAGGAATAGACCGACATCGGTGCATAGCCGACGCGCTTGGCCAGCTTGCGTATGGTGAGGCCTTCATAGCCTTCCTCCTGCACGAGCTTGTGCGCCGCATCGACAAGTTCGGAGCGCAGTTCGGCCTTTTGTTTCTCGCGGCGTGTCTGGACGCTGAGCGGCAATCTTCGCCTGCCTTTATTGTTAGTGGCTGGCTAAATTATATACGCTGTACGGAATCGGACAAGATGATCGCCGTAACAGGGTTACCAGCGTTCGCCACTCAAGCCGCTTCTGGCTGGCGTTCGATCAATGTCAGCGTCAGCCAGCGCGCGGTCAGCGCCGGTTTTTTCGACCCCTCGATCTCGATGGTCACATCATGCGCCGTCTGCACCCAGCCCGACGGCCTGACCTTGACGTCGGCCAGCACGAATCGGGTGCGGATGCGCGCGCCGGTCTTCACCGGCGCCAGGAAGCGCAGCGAATCGAAGCCATGATTGACGCCCATCTTGCTGTTTTCGAGCGGCGGCATGGTCTCGAAGGTCATTGCCGACAAAAGCGAAAGCGACAGGAAGCCATGCGCGATGGTGCCGCCGAACGGCGTCTCGCGCTTGGCGCGCTCCGGATCGCAATGGATGAACTGGTGGTCGTCGGTGGCATCGGCGAATTGGTCGATCATGCGCTGCGAGACCACCCGCCAGGGCGACACGCCGACTTCCTTGCCGACGCTGGCCAGAAGCACATCGAGACTGATCGGTTCCACGCTGATGTCCTCCATTTCAACCGTCCGGAACGCGAGCGGCTTCATTCCTTGAACAGTGTCAGCCCATGCTGCACCGACTGCCCGCCATCGATCGGCAGGATGGCGCCGGTGACATAGCTGCCGGCACGGCTGCACAAATAGAGCGTTGCGCCGGCAATGTCATCCGGCGCGCCGATGCGGCCGATCGGAACATGGCCGCCGACATGCTTGGCCTGGTCCTCGGTCGCGGTGGCGAAGGCGGTCATCCGGCTCTGGAAGGGGCCGGGCGCGAACGCGTTGACGGTGACGCGGCGGGCGGCGAACTCGATCGCCAAGGTGCGCGTCAGATGATGAACAGCAGCCTTCGACGCAGCGTAAGAGTAGGCGTCGTCGGCCAATGGCTGCGTGCCCATCACCGAACCCAGATTGATCACCCGGGCCGGATCGGCATCGCTGGCGGCGGCGTCGAGCAGCGGCAGAAGCTCGCGCGTCAGATGGAAGACGGCGGTGACGTTGACGCCGAACACCTTGGCCCAGGCATGGTAGGGGAAGCTTTCCAGCGGCGCGCCCCAGGAAACGCCGGCATTGTTGACCAGGATGTTCAGCCGCTCGGCCCGCGCCTTGACCTCATCGACCAGCGCTGCGATGCCAGCTTCGCTGGAGACATCGCCGGCAAAGCCTTCGGCCCGGCCGGAGCCGCCGAGGCCGTTCAGTTCGCCGGCAACCCTGATGCAATCCTCGCCCTTGCGCGAGGCGATCATCACGGTTGCGCCGGCCCTGACCAAAGCGGTTGCAGCCATGCGGCCGATGCCGGTCGCAGCCCCGGTCACCAGCGCGGTCTTGCCGGCCACCGAAAACAGCTCGTCCAGATAGCTCATTGCAATTTCCTCCGGATAATTCCCTCGCTCCTGCCCCCTTGTCCAGACGAAATGGCTCGCGTTGACAAGGCTTCCCGAAGTACGATCATTCCTTGCCACGGGTAAAGTGCCTAAACCGAGGCGATGGGGCGCGTGTTGGCTGACTGGCCGGGCCCGGCGGCACGGTGTTGATCGGGATATGGCTGCGGAATGATTGCGAAACGCCCGCTGCTGTACACCAACCATGCCGAGACAGTCATTCGTGAACGTTCGCTCGACAAACGCTGGATCGAACGAGCTGTGTGGGAACCGGATTGGCAAGCGGCGGATGTGAAAGACACCTCGGTGATACGTCTGTACAAGCGGGTGCCCGAAAATGGCAATCGCATCCTGCGCGTCATCTGTGTGGTAACGCCTGAGGAAATCCGTATACTGTCTGTCTACTTCGATCGCGGGGCGAGAAGGCCGAAATGACACTCAAACTCGAATATGACCCGGAAGCTAATGCTGCCTACATCCGTTTTTCCTCGGAAGCGATTCAGGAAAGCGAGGAAGTTTCCGCAGGCATAGTCCTCGACTATGATGCTGAGGGTCACATCGTCGGCATGGAGGTGCTGGATGCCCGAGAACACCTTCCCGCCGCGATGTTGAAGGCTGCCTGACCCGAACCTACTCCGCCGGGTCGACATTGGTGTAGGCGGCTTCCTCGAGCTCGCGCTTCAGCCGCGATGCCTCTTCCACCTTCGGCGTGACGAAGCGGCCGAGCAGGAGATAGGCGACCGGCGTCAGGAACAGCGTCGACACGGTGGCCAAACCCAGGCCGCCGACGATCACCCAGCCGAGCGCGATGCGCGCCTCGGCGCCGGCGCCGCTCGCCAGCACCAGCGGCACACCGCCGAGCACGGTGCAGATCATCGTCATCACCACCGGCCGCAGCCGGATGGTGGAGGCCTGCTCGATCGCCTCGCGCACGCCGAGCCCGCGGTCGCGCAACTGATTGGCGAACTCGACGATCAGAATGCCGTTCTTGGCCATCACGCCGACCAGCAGCACCAGGCCGATCTGGCTGTAGGCGTTGAGGCTGGTGCCGCTGAGCAAAAGGGCAAAGATCGCGCAGGCGAGGCCGAGCGGCACCGTCGCCATGATGATGACCGCGCTGACGAAGCTCTCGAACTGTGCGGCGAGCACCAAAAGAATGATGACCAGCGAGAAGCCGAAGATGGTGATCATGGCGCTGTTGGTCTCACCCAGCGTCGCCGCCTCGGCCAACGGCACGATGCGGCTGCCCGCCGGCAGCAGCGGCGTGGCGATTGCTTCGGCGCGGGTCAGCGCCTGGCCGAGTGCGAAATCGCTGCTGAGGTTGGAGGTGATCGCCACCGACGGCTGCTGCTGCTCGCGGGTCAGCGAGGGCGGTACGGCGCGCTCGGTCAACGTGGCGATGGTCGACATCGGCACGAAGCGGCCGTCGGCCGTCTTCAGGAAGATGTTCTCCAAATCGGTCGGATCGTTGATCGGGTTGGTCGTCGAGACGAGCTTCACCCCGTAGCTGCGGTCGGCGATATAGACGTCGACGACATCATTGCCGTCGAGCATGGCCTGGGAGGTATCGGCAAGCCCGGTAATGTCGATGCCGAGGTCGGAAGCGCGCTCGCGGTCGATGGCGACGGAAAGTTGGGGTTGCGTCGGGTCGACGGAGAGCCGCGGCGACTGGAAGCGGGGATCCTTCTGCATCTCGGCGATGATCTTCACCGCAGCGTCGCCGAGCGCCGCACGGTTGTTGCCGACCAGCGCGAACTGCAGGCCGTTGCCGGCGCCGCGAATACCGAGGCTGTTGGGCTGTATCGGAAAGACGCGCACGCTCGGCACCTGCCGGGTGAGCCGGCTGATGTCGGCCATGATCTGCTGCTGGCTGCGGTCGCGCTCGTCCCATGGCGCCAGCGTCATCACCATGAAGCCGGCGTTGTAGGCGCCGTTCCGGCCGGCGCTCTCGAAGGTGTTGCGGATTTCGCCGGAATCGCGCAGCGGCTGGATCAGTTTTTCGATCTTCTGCATCTGCTGCGTCGTGTAGTCGAGGCTGACGCCTTGCGGCGCGTCGACGCGCATGAGCACGACGGCACGATCCTCGGTCGGCGTCAGTTCCTGGCGAATCGTGCCGAACAGCGTGAAGGCGGTGGCTCCAAACAGCAGCGCGACCAGGAGCACGATCCACGGCGCATCGAGGCAGGTACGTAGGCAGCGCCGGTAGAGCCTGTTCAGCGCGCCGCCGATGCGGGCGCCGATGCCGCTGCCGCCTTCGTGATGAAGCGGCGCGACCGACAGCATGCGCGAGGCAAGCATCGGACAAAAGGTCAGCGCCACGACGGCGGACAGAAGCACCGATATTGCGAGAACGAAGCCGAATTCGCGAAACAGGCCGCCGGTCTGGCCGGGCAGGAAGGAGATCGGCACGAACACGGCGACCAGCGTCAGCGTCGTGGCGATGACGGCGAAGAACACTTCCTGGGCGCCAAGCACGGCCGCGGCGCGTGGCCCCATGCCTTCGTTGCGTCGTCGCACGATATTTTCGAGAACGACGATGGCGTCATCGACGACCAGGCCCGTCGCCAGCACCAGGGCGAGCAGCGTCAATATGTTGACCGAGAAGCCGGCGAGATAGATGGCGGCGATCGTCCCGATCATGGCGACCGGCATCGCAAGCCCCGGAATGAGCGTCGCGCGCCAGTCGAGGAGAAACACGTATATGACGATCAGCACGATGGAGACGGACAGGCCGAGTGCGATTTCGACTTCATGCACCGCGCCGTTGACGAAGACCGCATCGTCGCTGGTGACCTTGATCGACATGCCCTGGGGCAGATCCGCCTGCAGCGTGGCGACCGCGGCTCTGACGCCGGTCGAAATATCCAGCGTGTTCGATTCCGCCTGGCGGATGATGCCGAGACCGATGCCGGTCTTGCCGTTCGAGCGCAATGTGGTCTGGCCGATGTCGGGGCCGAGCGTGACGGTGGCGACGTCGCGGATGCGGGTCGTGCCGCCGATGATGATGTTTTCGAACTCCTCCGGCGTGGTCACGTCCGCCGTCGGACGCACGATCAGGTCCTGGTTGGTCGTGGTGATCGAACCGGCCGGCGAATCGAAAGCGACCGAAGCCAGCGCTGTCCTCAGGTCGGCGACGGTGAAGCCCAGGCTGGCAAGTTTGTTCTGGTCGACATCGATGCGGAAGATCTTGTCGCGGTCGCCATAGACCTGGACGTCGGCAACGCCGGGCACGGCGGCAAGCTCGTCCTCGATCTGGTCCTGGACTAGCACCGTCATGTCCTGCACCGACATGGTGTCGGAGGTGACAGCCAGCCGCATCACCGGCTCGGAATTGGCGTCGGCCTTGACGATGCGCGGCGCATCCGCCGTGTCAGGCATCTGGTCGACGACGCGGCCAACGCCATCGCGCACATCGGAGGCGGCGACGTCGAGGTCGACGCCGTCGTTGAATTCGATGGTGACGCGGCTCGTGCCGAAGGACGAGGTGGACGAGATCGACCTCACACCGGAGACGCGGGCGACCGCGCCCTCAATCACGTCGGTCAATTCGCGGTCGACGGTCTCGGCCGCAGCGCCTTCAAAGGTCGTGTTAACGGTGACGACGGCGCGATCGACATCAGGCAGTTCGCGGACCTCGACACCGTAGAAGGCAGCAAGGCCGGCGACCGCGATCAGCGTGTTCAAGACCAAGGCCATCACCGGCCTGCGGATGAACAGCGCGGTGAAGCCTGTGTCGCCGGCGGCGTTGTTGGTTGCGGTCATCAGCCGTCGGCGTCCGCGGCGCGCTGTTCTTCGCCGGCGATGCGGACCTCGCCGCCTTCGCTGACGCTCTGGGTGCCTTCGGTCACCACCATGTCGCCGCTGACGATCGGGGCGTCGATCAGCACGGTCTCGGTGTTGCGCTGGATGATGCGCACGGCCACCCGCTTGGCCTTGCCGTCCACGATGGCCCAGATATAGGCGCCGTCCGAACCCCACTGGATCGCCAGCGGACTGACCGCCGGATAGCTGTCGCCGGGGAATTTCATGGAGATCTGGAAGGACATGCCGGCACGCAGCGAATCGGCCGGGTTGGCGATCTTTGCCTTGACCAGGAGGGTACGGCTGGCTTCATCGATGTGGTTGTCGATAGCGGAAACCGTACCGGTATAGGCTTTGTTGGGATTGGCAATCGGCGTCGCCGACAATTGCGCGCCGATCTTGACGGCGGCGGCGAAGCGCTCCGGCACCCAGAATTCGACCAGTATGCTGGAGCGGTCGTCGAGGGTGGCGACCGCCGACTGGCTGGTCACATAGTTGCCGGCGGCAATCGGCAGGATGCCGACGACACCGGCGATCGGTGCGACGATCGAGCGGCGCCGCAAGGCCAGTTCCGCATCGCGAAGCGCCAGCTTGGCATTGGCCAGCACCACTTCGGCATCGGCAACGGCGACCGCTGTCGCAGCGTTGGAAGCCCGCAGCGATTTGACCCGGACGAGCTTGGCCTGCGCGTCCTGCAAAGCAACTTTGGCGCGGTCCTGTGCGATCACCTCGGTGTCGGAATCGAGGGTGGCGATCACCTGCCCCTTTTCGACATGCGCGCCGGACTCGACCAGGAATTCTACTAGGCGGCCGGAACTGTAGGGATTGATCGTCACCGAGGCGTTGGCGCGGCCGGTGCCGATCGCCTGCAGGCGATCGTTGATGATGGCGGCGGACGCCGGCAATGCAACGATAGTCACCCGCCGGCCGGCGGCGTTGCGGCTGCCTGCTTGCCCGGCGTTATCGACGGCGCCCGTTGGTGGCGTTGCGGCATAAGCCCAATCGATGCCCCAGCGCGCCAGCACATCCGGCGCGCCTGGAAAAAAGCGAACCCAGGCGGCCGCAGCCGCGACGAGGATCACAAGTGCAAATACGATCTGTTTCCAGGTGGCCATCGGCGCTCCGGTTGGCAAATATACCGCCTACGGTTCCCAAGGTGAAGTAGACGCGACGGCACACTCCGACACGCAGGATGACTCGTCGATATCAAAGCTTTATGGCAATTCTCCCGCTCGCTTGCACATTAAATCGGCGTAACGTTGATAAGGGCTAGCTCGGGTCAAACTGCATCAGCCGGCTACTGCCAAAGGGGGTAGTGGGTCAGTTTAACGCCCGGCGATGCGGCGGAAGAAGCGCTTTGTGCGCAGGATCGGCTTCAGATGTGGCTCCCTTTGCTGTCAATCCTCTTCAAGTCGAGCCGCGGAATGAGGAAGTCCAAGAATGCTTTAACCTTGGGCGGCTGAACGCCGCCTCCTGGCCGGATCGCATAGAGGGTCGGTTCGGGCCCTGCCCACTCGGGCAGGACACGAACCAGTCTTCCAGCCGCAACGTCCGACTTGACGCGCACATGGTTGGTCATGAACAGGCCAACTCCCTCCAGCAGGAACCCGTGAAGAGCCTCTGGATCGCTGGCGACGGCCACTGCTCGTACTTTGAACTGGGACTGCTCGCCGCCGCTCGACAGGGGCCATTCTACAGCCGGACGATTGAAATAGAATTCTGTCAACAGACAGGCATGTTCTGCCAGCTCCGAAGGATGCTGTGGCATTCCCGCACGTTCCAGGTAGGTCGGGGCTCCATAGATGCCCATCGGTAATGCGCCGAGCCGCCGAGCCGTGAGCGTGGAATCGGGCAGGGTGCCTTCCTGGAGCCGGAAAGCGACGTCGATGCCCTTGGTGACAAGATCGACGACTTCGTGCCCAAGAAGCAATTGCGGGAACACCTCTGGATAGAAGCGGCGAAACTCGGTGAGCAGCGGCGCGAGGACGCGAGTTGCCAGCCAATACGGGGCTGTAATCCGAAGCCACCCGCGCGGATGTTGCTGCAACTCCGCCACTGCGTTCTCCGCATCCTCCAGATTCTTCACCACTCGCTCGCAGTGCTGGAAATAAACCGCTCCCGCTTCAGTCAGCTTCAGGCTGCGCGTTGTCCGATTCAACAGTTGTGTCTGTAGTCTGGATTCCAGCTCCTGCACCTTCCGGCTGATCCGTGTCTTCGGCACCTTGAGCACGCGCGCCGCCGCTGTGAAGCTCCCTTCCTGCACCACCTTTACGAAAGCGACCGTATCGCTGAAGTCGTGCAGCATTTGCGTCCTCCAGGATTGTCTCTCATTTTGAGACATTGATGTCCGAATCCGCTCGATAATCAAGTCAGACCCTTCAGGGTAGATCATGATTGTCCTATCAACAGCAAAATCCAACTGGAGAATTATTATGATCAAATCCCTAGCGATCGCCGTCGGTGCGCTGACGCTTTCGGCAACTGCTGCCGACGCACAGAGCGCGCCGCTCCGCAATATCGTTCTCGTCCACGGCGCATTTGCCGACGGAGCTGGATGGCGAGGCGTCTACGACCAACTGACAAGTCGTGGCTATAAAGTCTCGATCGTCCAGAACCCGCTCACGTCGTTCGAAGACGATGTAGCCGCAACGCGTCGCGTGCTCGCCCGGCAGGATGGGCCAGCCATTCTCGTCGGCCATTCCTACGGTGGCACGGTAATTACAGAAGCCGGCGACGCTGCCAATGTTGCGGGCCTCGTCTATGTCGCTGCCTTCGCTCCAGATGTCGGTCAGTCCACGCTGGACCAATATGCCGAGGTTCCTCCTCCGCCGAACTTTCAGCCTGACGTGCAGCCCGATGGCTTCGCGTTCCTGAAGACTGAGACGTTTAAGGCCGGCTTTGCCGGGGACACCGACAATGCCGACGCCGCATTCCTGCGCGACTCACAGGTGCCGATCGCTATGAAGGCGCTTGAGGCCAAGGTGACGACGGCGGCGTGGAAGACCAAGCCAAGCTGGTACGTTGTCGCGACTGAGGACGGCGCTATTGCGCCCGAACTGCTTCGGAGCACCGCCGATCGTATCGGGGCGGTCACGACCGAAGTCAAAGGCAGCCATGTGGTGTTCCTTACCCAGCCACAGGCCGTAGCCGAGGTCATCGAACAGGCTGCCAAGGGTGTGGTGCTGGGCGATACCGCGGTGGCACCGAACTGACATCGCCCAATCGTAGCTCTGAGCCACGGCAAGAGCGCAAGCGAAAACGTGCAAAATACTAGTGCAGCCCGGGGGCGTCATCGACGCTCCCGGCATAGGCAGGGAAGGTGTGGTTAGGGCTCGGTCGAGCCATCGCTTTGGGCTCTTTGAGACGCGACAACGCTAGAGGCCATTTCAAACCGACTCGTGCCGCCGCTCCTCTTTTTGTTTGAGCATCGGATATCCCCACACCGGTACCCACTTTGGGTCCGATGTTAGTGCGGGCCGCTGAACTCAGTCCGATCTCGCCTGCCGGGCAGAGCGCTTACGTCGCGTGTGCGCCGCCGGGCACGACCACGCCGGACATCGCGATTCCGACGGTTGCCGGATCTTCCTTCAGCGCCGCGTCCGCGAGCGAGACCACGCCCACCAGGCGCTTGTCGCGATTGAGGACGGGCAACCGCCTGACCTGGATATCGCCCATGTTCTGGACGACGTGCTCGATATCTTCGTCCTCGAAGCAGTATTTGACATCCTCGGTCATCACGTCGCGGACTGTCGCGTTGCCGTCCTTGCCTTCGGCGACCGCACGCACGACGATGTCACGGTCGGTGATCGTTCCGACGAGTCGGTCGTTTTCTCCGACCGGCAGAAATCCGACGTCGTCAACCGCCATTCGTTTCGCGATTTTCTGCAGCGACTCGCCAGGACTGGCGAGATGGACGTTGGGGGTCATTATCTCAGCGACTTTCATGGTGAATCTCCCTGTTGGTGCCCAGAACGGCACCACCGCCTGCGGTCGTAGAGCGATATTGGCCTGGAAGACTTGCTGAGGACCTCAGGCCTGTCGCGCTGCGACGCTCGCTCGGCGGTCCCGTTCTTCGCTGATGGAACTAACAGCCGGGCCGAATGGTTCCAGCCATGATCCTTGAATTTTCCTGTTTTGTTCCCATATAAGCTCACAGGACCGGAGACGGCTCCGCCGCATGGGGACAGGTGAGCTCCTGGTCCCGTGCGGTTCAAATTTTCATGGTGAGAACCTTCGGATCGTGGCGATCCAGCCGGTCTACCTGAAGTTGTCCAGCCCGGAGACAACAAATCGTACCTAAGACATGGTGTGGTGCACCCTGAACTGGGACGCAAAAAGGGTAACAGTTCTCCGTAAAAAAAGACGGAAATCGTTGTTGACACTTTGGACGGCTGCCGACTATATACGCCTCACCAACGAGGGCGGCGCGTCGCTGGCGACGAAGAAGTTCGCTTCTAGATCTGCCCTCTGCGAAATTCAAGAGAGCCGCGTGAGCGACACTCGAACG
>NZ_JBVVQD010000008.1:162778-217593 GCF_055811755.1 Mesorhizobium sp. WSM4840 | reverse complement strand
TTGGGGGGGCTTTGTTCTTGTTTTTCTTCGCGGGCCCCCCCCCCCCCCCCCCCCAACACCCCCCCCCCCCCCCCCCCCCCCACTCACCCCCCCCCCCCCCCCCCCGCGCGCCCCCCCCCCCCCCCCCCCGCTTCAGTTCTCGTTGTTATGCGTGTCGTTGTCCCAAAACCGCTGCGCACTTTTGGGCGACATGCATCAAGCCTGACCAGCGCTATTCCGCGTTGCGTGCGCATCGAACGGTGCGAGGAGGAGGGGAAAGAACCGGCAAGAAGAACCGCGATCGGGGAGCTATTCGTTGCTTTGTGACGGCAGTTATGCTAGTAGTTTGGCCATGGTGCTGATTGCGCCGACGACCCGCCGCCGAGGCGGTTTTTTTGTGTCGGGTTTCGGCGCTATCCTTCGCAAACTCCTAATCTTCCGCCTTCCCTTCCCCCCATGCCACACATATATTCGCGGCGGTTCGCGACACGAAACAGATGCCGAAGCGGGAGGACCCTATGGCGACATTGCAGAATTTCGATGCCGAAATTGCCAAGACCAAGCAGGTCGTGCAGGACATGCGCACGAAAATCGAGCAGTCCGGCACGGTGCTCGACACGCTCGCCAAAACCGACAAGAAGATCGGCGACGCCAATTTCGACCTCGAGAACGCCCGCATCGAGGATGTGCTGAAGCAGCAGAAGGTGATGGAAGGCAACATCGCCGACCTGATCATCGGGCTGGAGGACGCCACCAACGTCTTCGGCGCCGAATTCGAGAGCATGAAGAACTACACCGGCTGGGAAAGCCTCGTCGGCATATTTTCCGACCAGAGCAAGCAACGCATGCGCACCGACCGCGTCCGTAACATGTCGCTGGCCGGCAATCTGCAGGAGCTTCTGGCGAAATCCGACACCATTGTCGGCATCCTCAAGGCGCAGAAGCAGATCCTCGACCAGCGTTACAAGACCTCCGAGGCCAGCCTGTCGCAGGTGATCGAGCGCCGCAAGGCGACCATGTCCAATCTGGAGACCGTGCAGAAGCGCATCGAGGAGCTCAATCCGATGCTGCTCGACATCGAGAACAAGATCGCCGCCTCGACCAGCCAGAAGGAGCGCACCGAGCTCGAAGGCGAGCGTTCGAAACTGGCCACGGAATACAACGAGAAGCAGGCCAAGGAGCAGGAACTGCTGGCCGAAAGCCAGACGCTGGAGCGCTACACCTCGATGTTCCAGACCTTCGTCGATTCGCTCAACAACCAGATCGCGGCGCAGTCGACGCTGATCAACAAGCTAACCATCGATACCGAGCAGCGCATCGTCCTCTACAAGGCGCTGGAAGACTCGCTGAAGACCGCCGCCCAGCAGGACGTCGCCCACAAGATCAACACGCTGGGCAGCCAGGTCGACAACACCGCCGAGGAGACCATGGCCGGCATCGGCGCGGCCTCGCAGAAGCACATCGGCGATCTCCTCGAAATGCACGAGAAGAACATGGTGGCGACCGCCGACATCCAGCGCCGCAAGAAGCTGGCCGACGATGCCTTTGCCCGCCGCTTCGACGACGTGCTGAAGAAACACAATGCGGCAAACTACGTGCAGTCGTAATTGCTGCACCCGCATCGCTCCGAAGGGCTGGCTGCATGACCCCCGAAAACGAAGCGGCAACGCGTTATTTCTCGGCGATCACCGCGGCACTCAGCGGCCTCGAAGTATTCATGCGCGACGATCGCTCGCCGCTCTACCGGCACGGCATCGTCGCCAAGATCGTCGCCGAATACATCGCGCGGCTCGACAACTCCTTTTCCTGCTGGCGCAACCGGCTGGGCTTCGTGGAGACGTTCCGCATTTCGCGCGCCGAAAGCGGCTTTCCGGTCTTCCAGAACGTGCTCGAACTGGAAAACGATCGCCGCCAGGCCGATACGCGTCTCGCCAACATACCGCTGGCCGACGAGTTGCGCGAGGAAATGGCCGACTTCATCCTGCGCCACAAGGAATTCCCCGAGGCGCTGCAGAAGTCGATGGCCGAGCGGCTCTATCTGGAGGGCGTCAGGAGCGAGACGACCTTCGGGCCGTTCACCTTGGCGCAGACGGCAAAAGTCTCGGTCAATCCGAAGACCGGGCGACCCTACTATCTCGTCCATTGGGCCGCCTTCGACGGCAGTGCCAACCTGCCGCTGGTCTACATGGTGACGGTCGAGGATTCCTCCGAAGAGATGATCGGGCAGCTTGTCGACCGCAATGGCAAGCTCAACGACAAGGTCGACATTCCGCTTCCCGTTGAAGGGCTGCTCAATCCTGAGCTCGCCCACCGTTTCGACGACTTCACCGAGAAGAATTCCGCCTACAGCCTGTCGCCGGCGACGATCGCGGTCAACCTCGACAAGGATTTCGAGCCGCTCCACCCCAAGCAGTTGCGCCGCGTCGTGCTCGGCCCGTTCTACTCCGCAGGGATCACCGACAACAATTCGACGGTGACCGACATTCTGGCCAAGGTGCGCAAGCCGGAAAACGCCTGGCTGCTGACCTGGACCATCCAGGAGGTCTATTCCAAGGCCGAAAAGCCCGGTCGTAAGGGTCTCTTCTCAAGCGAAAAGACGACACAGGAATTCTTCATCGACACCGACGATCTGGAGGCCGCGCGCCAAGGCGTATCGAGTTACGAGAAGCACGCGCTGATCCCGCATGAGGCCTACCAGGCGCTCTACGCCGCCGGCGAGGCGCAGAAGATCTTTTCCGGCTACAAGGTCCACATCCTGTCCAAAGGACAGGTCATCAGTGACGTCTGACCGTCAAACCGCGGAGCATCCTTCATGGACACCGGCCTGACCACGATTTCGGAAGCGGCAATCGAAAAGCACCGCGCCACGGCGCAGAGCTTCATCACCCGCATCGTCGTGCTGGAGGATCCGTCGCGGGAATCCGGAACGGCACTTGCCGGCACCAACCGCCGCTTCGTCTCGACCGTCTCGGTCGGCTCGGCGCGCCGCACACGCGAGGTCGAGCTTTCCAAGACCGTCGCCGCCGTCCATCCCGACGACCAGTTGCTGAGCATTGCACAGCACATGCTGCTGTTTCGCACCCGGCGCGGGCTGGCGATCGCGCTTGCCATCGCTGATGTCTTCGCCGAAGGCTCAGATCTCGAGAGCTTGAAGGCGAAAAACGCCCGCGCCCCGCTCGAAGGCGACGAGGCCGCCACCTTCAAGAAGCTGCTGTCGGCTTCGGCCTATATTTCGGCCTTCAGCCTCGCCTCCTATCTGTTCCAGCTGATCGACAGCGACGGCGAGGCGCCGAACGATACGCCCGAGCCGGACTTCCTGTTCGACACGCCGCAGGATGCAGTGAAGTCGATTGTTGCCGGCCTCGACAGGGCGATATCAGGCGCGAAGGACGACGCCGACCTGATGACCCGGGCGCGCGCCTTCGCCCGCGTCGCCATCGACGGGCTTTTGGCGCGAAAGGGCCGCTTCGACGGCATCGGTTCGTTCGAGAACGCGCATATCCGCATCGACGTCGACGACTTCACCCTCGACGGCTTCGACGTCGCACCGGGCAAGCGGTCGAAGCCGCTGGTGATGACCTTCAAGAAGCCGGAGGAGGTCGTCGGCAACCACATCGCCAAGTACCAGTCGGTCAAGCTCGCCAAGATGCTGATAGCTTACGATTTCGAACGCGAGCTGAACCCGTTCGTCGAGCTCGGCGGCTTCCTGTTCACCTTCATCGGCGACGGCGCGCCCGGCACCGGCAAGACGACGCTGATCCAGATGATCGCCGGCCTTGTCAACGGCTACTGCCAGGTCGCCGGCTATCCCTTCGCCTACGAGAATTTCGGCGTCGACCAGATTTCCTCCTACCAGGGCAAGTCGGGGCAGAACTGCCGCCAGTTCATCAACAATGTGCTGAACCCGCGCGTCATCGGCTTCGGGACCATCGACGATATCGATCAGGTGGCTGCCCGACGGTCCGACGATCGCGCCTCGGCCGGCCAGCAGGAAATCACCGGTGTCCTGATGGACGCGTTCGGGGGTGCGGCCACCGTGGTGCGCGGCAACTGCTCTTTCGGCATGTTCTCCAACTATCCCGAAAACGTCGACGACGCGCTGCGCCAGCGCGCCGGCGCCCGCTGGCTGGTCGATGGGCCCCAAACGCGCGACGACTACATCGACATCTTCGTGCTGCTCGCCGGCAAGAACCACAAGATCCCGCTCGGCGACCACAAGCTCTACGCCGCCCAGGAAATCCAGCGCGCAGTGATGGAAGCCTACGAAGAGCACGAGAAGCCCAGGGAGGACGGGCTGATGAAGGTCTATGAGCGCTACATGAAGGAGAACGGCGCACCGAAGTCGATGGCCGACATCGGCACCTATCTGCACATGATCAAGGAGGCCGAGCCGCGCTTCACCGGCCGCGCCATCAGGAACGTCACCGATGCGATCAAGATGCGCGCCATGGACATCGAGCTGCCGGACGAATGGTTCGAAAAGCCTGAAGTCTTCATGCACAAGAGCTACGACGACAAGAAGGCGATGATCGAGAAACTGCGCGGCCCGTTCTCGATGGACATGGTCATGCAGGAGGTCAACCGCTACGCCGACTCGGAGTTCCGCTATTCGGACAAGTCGGACGACGCGGCGGTGACCAAGATGATCCGCGACACCCGCCTGCGCGATCGCGCGGTGCGCGAGATCGAAGAGCTGAAGAAGAAGGGCCTGTGGAATGCGTGAGATGCTCCGACGCTCCCTTCTCCCCTTGTGGGAGAAGGTGTCGCCGAAGGCGAAGGATGAGGGGTGCTCCAGCTTGGCGCCGATGGCGCTCCGTCCAGCACCCCTCATCCGTCTCGGCGCTGCGCGCCGATCCACCTTCTCCCACAAGGGGAGAAGGGATGCCCGCGCCCCTCATCCGCCCTTCGGGCTCCTTCTCCCCGTAAACGGGGAGAAGGAAGAATGAGCCCCGCCAGGAAATCCGACCTTTTGCGCGAGAACGAGCTGATCTACGGCCGGCTGCTGACCATCGACGAGCCGCATCTCATCCAGCGCTACAACAAGGCTTTGATCGCCTTCGGCCTGAAGCCGACGAAGCTGAAAAGCTTCGAGATCGACCGCACAGGCTTCTCGCCGCAGGTGGCCGAGGAATGCGGCGACTATAACTACCTCGATCCCAACGAGATCAACCGCCGTTTCATCATCCTGACCCCGTCGCAGATCGATCTGCCGGTGGTCCACACCGCCTTTTCCAACACCTCGCAACTGATGTTCGAGTTCATGTCGACGAACCAGCGCGCCATCGACGCGCTGACCATCAAGGATGTCATCTACGGCGAGATCGAGGATTCGGTTCCCAAGGTCGACGACATCGAGGATCTGCTGTCGATCAACCAGGTCGAGTTCAAGGTGCTGTCGGCGGAGGACGTGCTCGGCAAGGCCGCCGAACTCGGCAAGCTCGTCGACCAGCTGAAGCAGGAGCCGGACGCCTGGCGCGACAACGCCATGCTCACCCGCATGGTCGAGCTTGCCAAGATCTGCGGCGACATCCGCGAGAACGCGCTGGTGCCGGATCAGGTGATCTTTCGCCACAGCGCCTATTGGACCAGCCATTTCGGCGGGCTCTATGTGTTCATCGACCCTGATATGACGACGGTGATCAGCGACCCGGCAGCACCCGGCTTCCGCCGCTCGCGGCCGTGGCAGGTAAGCTACCTCTCGATCAACGATGCCGACAGGGTGTTCAAGTTCCTCGCCGCGACCGGCCGCATCGAACTGCCGCGTGCCTCATGGATCGAAACATCAGGCTATCTCGAACATCGCGCTGAGATGGTGGTGCGCGCGCTGATCCGCGACGCCGAGCCCGACCGCAACCTGACCGACGTCGACAAGGTCTGGCTGCAGACCTGGATCCACGGCCATGCCGACCTGATCACCAGGGACGGTAATTTTCCCTTTCTCAACGCCGCCAAACGCGAGATCGCTCACCTCGGCTATCTCAAGATCGAGGACGTGTTCCCGCAGCAGCGTTTCCTGGCGATCCGGGCCAAGCCCGGCCATCCCGACGCCTGGCTGACCAACCAGTTGATCTCGGATTTCGTGCCGCAGGACTTCGTCTCGCGCTACGTGTTCAACAAACCGGGCTTCTACAGGGACTATGACGGCTTCAGCGACGCCTGGCGATCGCATGTTGTGGACGTTCTGAAAACCACATATCTGAAAGACAAGGTGGCGTTTCGCACACGCCTCTACGGCCTTACCGATTGAATGACCGGCTGACTGACGAGGGGGTGACATCGCCATGCTTGATCCGATCGTGAATTTCTTCACACGGATTTTCCAGTGGATCGGCCGCGGTATCGGCTTCGCCATCGGCGTGATCCTGTGGCCGTTCATGTGGGCTGGGCGCTGGTACACGCAGCGCGGCTGGATCCTGAAGGCGGTGCTCGGCCTCGCTCTGCTCATGCTGGTCGGCCTCTACGGCTACTTCATCTGGAACACGCAGGTCTGGAGCAATTTCAATCCCGCGTATGCGCAGGCATATAATTTCACACAGCCGGCCGGAACCGCCCCGCCGCAGCCCGCTCCTTCTGCCACCGGGGAAACCGCTGGCGTCGAGGGAGAAGTCAAGACCTGCACCAACTCGGCCATTGTCCAGGTCGCGGCCGATCTCATCGATTTCAACGTCAACGAGAACGCCTGGATCTCGTCGATGATACTCTACAAGCTCGGGTTCTTCGGCATGGACTGGGACCACACGCCGTTTCTCGACAACAAGGCCTCCTTCCAGCGCGGGGTCAATCAGGCCATCCGGCGCACCGCGGTCGAGCTTGTCGACACGCTGGGCCGCGTCCGCGGCACCAGCCAGATCGACCAGAACCTTCAGGATGCGCGCGGCGCCATCACCTTCGACGAGGAAACCTGGTATTTCGGCCTCAGGCCCTTTGGTCCGAAAACCCCGACGCCGAGTTTCTATCGCACGGCGGCGAGCAGCCTTCGCGCCTTCAACGACCGGCTGATGAAATGCGAGGTTGTCTTCAACGCGCGCGCCGACAATCTGTTGCAGTTCGTCGACCGTATCGCGAGTGACATAGGCTCGACGTCGGACATGATCCGCGACCGTTCGCAGAACTTCAACAGCGGCTGGTTCGACACGCGCGCTGACGACCGCTTCTGGTTCGCCTACGGCCAGCTCTACGGCTATTACGGCATCCTGACGGCGGCGCATCACGACTTCCAGCAGATCCTCGACAATCGCGGCCTCACGCCACTGTGGAACAGCGTAGAAGGCCAGCTCAAGGCAGCGCTCGCCATCCGGCCTTTCATAATCTCCAACGGCCGCGAGGACGGCTGGATCATGCCCACCCACCTCACCACGATGGGATTCTATGTGCTTAGGGTGCGATCGAACCTCGTCGAGATCAGGTCCGTTCTGGATCGGTGAAGCAAGCGACTGGTGGAAGACGCCCTGGCTTGAAATCACTGCCGGTACTGGTCGGGATCCAGCAACCTTCTGTCGCAGTGGTTCAGTTGCGCATTGCAGGGAGCGGAACCTGATCGTCTCGTCGTCGTTCAATCGTGGGCGGCAGCCAGCGAGGACACGCGATGGATATCCGCGAAATTGCTCGAAATTTCTATGCCACGATCGATGCGCAAGACTGGGATAAACTGGCCAGTCTGGTCTCTCCGGATTTCGCCGTTCATCTCGCCAGCGCCAACCCGATCGGCTTCGACGACTGGCGCAAATCGCTGACCGAGTTCTTTGTCGGATTCCCGGACGGACATCACGTCATCGACGACTATGTCAGCGATGCCGTCAAGGTGGTCACGCGCGGCCGCTTTCAGGGCACGCACACCGGCATCTTCCATGGCGTCGAACCGAGCGGAAATTGCGTCTCGGTTGGTGTAATTAACATTGATCGCGTCGAGAACGGCATCGTGGTCGAACATTTCGGCCAGCTTGACGGCTTGGGGCTGATGCACCAGATCGGCGCATTCTAGCGCGACCGCTCGAAGCGCCGACCAGCGCTCGAACCCTGTCGCATTCCGTGCATTCCGCGGCTGTTTTGAGACGGCAGAACGACGCGTGCTCTGGCTTCTATACGGCGCGACAACCGGACGCGAAGACCCGGGACAGGTCGACCGGGAAACACCAGAACCTTTCTTCATAGGAAACATAGTTGCATGCAAGTTGACGCCACGGCAGCGACAGGGTTAGAACGTGCCCTCGCCTGCAGTGCCGGGCTGTTTCGAACAGGCTTGCGACCACACTGATCAAACCCGTCCCCTCCACCGTCCAATCCAGAGGAAAGCCGCCATGGCCGAAGTGAAGTCCGACATCGAGATCGCGCGCGCCGCCGACAAGAAGCAGATCCAGGAGATCGGCCAGAAGATCGGCATTCCGAGCGAGCATCTTTTGCCTTACGGCCACGACAAGGCGAAGATCTCGGCCGAGTTCATCAAGTCGGTGAAGGCAAACAAGGACGGCAAGCTGATTCTCGTCACCGCCATCAACCCGACGCCGGCCGGCGAAGGCAAGACGACGACGACGGTGGGCCTCGGCGACGGTCTCAATCGCATTGGCAAGAAGGCCATCGTCTGCATCCGCGAGGCCTCGCTCGGCCCGAATTTCGGCGTCAAGGGCGGTGCTGCCGGCGGCGGCTATGCGCAGGTAGTGCCGATGGAGGACATGAACCTCCACTTCACCGGCGATTTCCATGCCATCACCACGGCGCATAATCTGCTTTCGGCGCTGATCGACAACCACATCTACTGGGGCAACGACCTTGGCATCGACATCCGCCGCGTCGTCTGGCGCCGCGTCATGGACATGAACGACCGGGCGCTGCGCGAGATCATCTGCTCGCTCGGCGGCGTCGCCAACGGCTTTCCGCGCGAGGGGGGCTTCGACATCACCGTCGCCTCGGAAGTCATGGCGATCCTGTGCCTCGCCACCGACCTGAAGGACCTGGAAAAGCGCCTCGGCGACATCATCGTCGCCTATCGCCGCGACAAGTCGGCCGTCTATGCCCGCGACCTCAAGGCCGACGGCGCCATGGCCGTGCTGCTCAAGGACGCCATGCAGCCCAACCTGGTGCAGACGCTGGAGAACAATCCGGCCTTCGTCCATGGCGGCCCCTTCGCCAACATCGCGCATGGCTGCAACTCGGTCGTCGCCACCACGACGGCGCTGAAGCTCGCCGATTATGTCGTCACCGAAGCCGGTTTTGGCGCCGATCTCGGTGCCGAAAAATTCTTCGACATCAAGTGCCGCAAGGCCGGGCTGAAGCCGGCGGCAGCGGTCATCGTCGCCACCGTGCGGGCCATGAAGATGAATGGCGGCGTCAAGAAGGAAGACCTCGGCAAGGAGAACGTCGAGGCGGTCAAGAAGGGCTGCGCCAATCTCGGCCGTCACGTCGAGAATATCAGGCAGTTCGGCGTGCCGGCGGTGGTCGCCATCAATCATTTCTATTCCGACACCGACGCCGAGATCCAGGCGATGAAGGACTACGTCGCCTCGATGGGCGAAGAGGCGGTCCTGTGCAAGCACTGGGCCAAGGGATCGGCCGGCATCGAGGAGCTCGCCAGCAGGGTGGTGGCGCTGGCCGAATCCGGCGTGTCGCAGTTTGCGCCGCTCTATCCCGACGCCATGCCGCTGTTCGAGAAGATCAACACCATCGTCCAGCGCATCTATCGCGGTTCCGAAGCGATCGCCGACAAGTCGGTTCGCGACCAGCTCCACGCCTGGGAGCACGCCGGCTACGGCAACCTGCCGGTCTGCATGGCCAAGACGCAATATTCCTTCTCGACCGACCCGAACCTGCGCGGCGCGCCGACCGGCCACACCGTGCCGGTGCGCGAGGTCAGGCTGTCTGCCGGCGCCGGCTTCATCGTTGTCATCTGCGGCGAGGTCATGACCATGCCCGGCCTTCCGAAGGCGCCGTCCTCGGAAAAGATATTCCTGAACGAGATGGGCCAGATCGAAGGGCTGTTCTGAGAATTCTGAAGGCCGGAATGACGAGGGCGCCGCATCGCTGCGGCGCCCACTTTGCTTCTCCGCGACAATTTTCTAAGCGGCGCTCCGCGCCAGCGCGCGCTGGTTGGAAGCGTGGATCGTGTCGCGTTCGGGCAGCGTGCCGGTCTTCAGGCAGTCGATCCATTCGGCGGTCCTGAGAACGGCGGCGAAGCGCGACTGCAAGATAACAGTCACCACGCGGTGGATATCCTCGGCCGAAGCGTAGCCGGCGCTGTTGGCATAGGGCACAGAGCCGGTGGCGTCGGACAGGAACTCCACGGCAAAACCCATATGGACAGCGTGGATGACTGTCGACAGATCGCAGTTATGCGTCATGTAACCGACGACGGTGACCGTATCGATGCCGTTGGCGCGCAACCAGTCCTCTAGGTCGGTACCGGTGAAGGCGCTCGGCAAGGTTTTTTCGACATAATGATCGCGGCTTTGCCGTGATATCTCGGGATGCAATTCGGCGCCATGGCTGCCCTTGGCGAAGACCGGTGACGTTTCCGGCGCCAACTGCTTGATGACCACCACCTTAACGCCCGCCTCGGCCGCCGCGTCCATGGCGCGCGCCACATTGGCGACACTGTCGCGGAAGGGCGGGTGCTTGATGGCGAGGTTGCCACCGTCATAGTCGTTCTGGATGTCGACGACGATGAGGGCACGGCGTGGCGCCTTGCCTTTTGCTGATTCCGACATGGGGTTTTCCTTTCCCGTTTGACATTGATGGGTCGAGGATAGGCTCGGCATTGGATCGCAAAAAGTGTCCCGATTGACATTGATCGAAAGAATTGGGACAATCCAGGCACCAACCCTCATTGGTGCTCGTCATGGCCGATCCGATCGTTGCCGCCATCGCCTTCGATGGCATCAGCCCGTTCCACCTTTCCGTGCCGTGCCTTGTATTCGCAGAGGATCGCACGGCGCTCGGCCTGCCGCGCTTCGACTTCCGCGTCTGCGCGATTGAGAACGGGCCGATCCGCACCGATGCGGGGCTGACCATCAGCGTCCCCCACGGGCTTTCCGCGCTCGATGGCGCCGACATCGTCATCGTGCCTAGCTGGAAGAACCTCGAAGTCCCACCGCCACCGGCACTGATCGAGGCGCTGCGTCGCGCGCACCGGCGCGGCGCGCTGATTGTCGGACTGTGCTTGGGAACGTTCGCTGTTGCGGCGACCGGACTGCTTTCGGGCCGGCGAGCCGCGACGCACTGGGCCTACACGGATCAGCTGCAGGCACTTTATCCCGACATTCTCGTCGAGCCGGAGGTGCTCTACGTCGACAATGGTGATGTCGTGACTTCGGCCGGTGTCGCCGCCGGGCTCGACTGCTGCCTGCACATCGTGCGGGCCCGCTGCGGGGCCGAGGCGGCGCTGCGCCTCGCCCGGCAAATCGTCCTTTCTCCCCATCGGCAGGGTGGGCAGGCGCAGTTCATAGAACGTCCCATCGCCAGGACCGGCAATGCCGACCGCTTCACACAGGCCCTCGACGCGGTGCGCAAGACGCTGGGCGAGACGCACAGCCTGGACAGTGTCGCCGACGCCGCCGGCCTCACTCGCCGGACTTTCACGCGCCGCTTTCAAAAATCGATCGGCACCAGCTTCGGCGACTGGCTGACCGATCAGCGCGTCGCGCTGGCGCAGCGGCTGCTGGAAGCGACGGAAAAATCGATGGATTCGATCGCCTTCGAGGCCGGTTTCGGCAGTGCCACGTCGCTGCGCCAGCACTTCGCGGCGCGGCTCAGAACCACGCCAGCGCAGTACCGGCGCGAATTCTCGAAGAACGCTCAGCAGGAGCTCGTGGCGCAAGCGCCGAGGTGATGGTCAATCGATCCTGCCCCTTCTTGAAAGGGCTTGCGTCATCTGTCATATATAAAGCGACAGATGACGTTAGGAGGCAGGCTCGTGGCGATGGCATTGGAAAAGGCAGCTGCAAAGCCAAAAAACAATGAACTGCAGAAGGTGGCCAGATTGCTGGGCGGCACCCGCATTCTATCGCGGCACCTCCGGAGTGCGTTGGACGCCCATGAGCTGCTTGTGCACGGCCTGCCGGGTTCGGCGCTGGACCATCTCATTGGGCAGCTCGTCTTTATCCAGAAGACGGATTCGCTCGAGAAGGCCGTCGGCATGAGCTTGCGCACCTACCAGCGTCGGAAGGATGCCCCTTCCAAGCCTCTCAGCCAGGATCAGAGCGGTCGAACCTGGAAATTTGCGGAGATCCTGTCGAAAGCGACCGACGTGTTTGGTTCACAGGCGGAAGCCGAGCAATGGCTGGAGCGCCCGGCGATCGGGCTCGACCAGCGTCGTCCCATCGATCTTCTGGCAACCCCGGCGGGTGTCGAGCTTGTGGAAGACTATCTCGAGCGTCTTGAATACGGCGTTTATGCATGACGCCGCTGCCGGCGGTGCTTGGCGGCTCCGACCTCATTGGCTGGCGTCTCGATCAGGCTGCGTTTGCGCCTACATGGGACAGTGGCGAGGGCGCATACAGGGTCGGCGGACGATGGAACAGCAGGGGCGTGCGCGCGGTCTACTGCTCAATCGATCCTTCGACTGCAATTCTCGAAGTTGCAGTCCATAAAGGTTTTAGGGCGCTCGACACGATCGCGCATGTGATGACTGCGGCAATAATCAGCGATGTCACGGATGTGCATATCGTCGACCCTGCCGCCGTTCCGAACCCTAACTGGCTGCGTCCGGGCATCCCGAGCTCTGGGCAACAGGCATTCGGCGACAATCTTCTCAAACAACATCGGTTCGTGGTGATTCCGAGCGCGGTGTCGCAGAATAGCTGGAATCTGATCTTCGAGGCGAGCGTCGCGAAGGGCGCCTATGCGATGAAGATACAGGAGGCCTTTGCGCTCGATACGCGATTGCATCCACCTCCTGCTAAGTGACCGTGCTAATCTCGCCGCTTCGCTGATCCAGCTGGAACAAAGGATGCTCAGCCACGCCTGACCGGCCGCGCCGGGTTGCCGACAACCCTGGTGTTTGCCGGCACATCGCTCGTCACCACAGCACCCGCTCCGACAATGGCGCCGGCGCCGATGCTGATCCCGCCGAGGATGATGGCACTGCCGCCGATCCAGGCATTGTCACCGATCTCGACCGGCTTCGCGATCTCCAGCCCGGCCTGTCGACCCGCCGCCTCCTTGTGGTGCTCGGCGCAATAGATCTGCACATTGGGGCCGAGCAGCGTTCCCTTGCCGATGCGGACTGGCGCCGTATCGAGGATGGTGCAGCCGGCATTGAGAAAGACGCCGTCGCCGAGAAAGAGATTGAAGCCGTAGGCGCAGTGGAACGGCGCTTCGATCCGGGCGCCCTCGCCCACAGCGCCGAGCAGCGGCTTCAGGGCCGGTCCGACGTCGCCACGTTGCCGGGGCGGCAAGGAATTGTGTTCGAACACCGCGTCGCGTGCGACGATGCGCAGCGCCTCCAGCTCTGCGTCGAGGCAAGTGTACCACTCGCCCGCGGCCATTTTTACGCGCTCGCTTCTGTTCAAGGCGATGCCCTCCTGTCCTACCCTGCTGTTTCAACGTGGTGTCAAAGCACAGTCCATAAAGATCGGGTAACGCCAGACATCGCAGGCCTCTGGTCAAATGCCGATCCTATGCTAGCCTGCCTCGGCTGGGCTGTCCCAGGCCGTGATCGAGGGGTCAACCATGCTGTACATTCTTGCACTTTTGATCGGCGTCGTTGCCGGCCTTCGCGCCATGACCGCGCCTGCCGCCGTCGCCTGGGGCGCTTATCTCGGCTGGCTGCCGGTCGCCGGAACCTGGGCTGGTTTCATGGGCCACTGGATCATCGTCGGCATCTTCACCATCCTGGCCATCGCCGAGCTGATCACCGATCAGTTGCCGTCGACGCCGAGCCGCAAGGTCCCGCAGCAGTTCGGCGCACGCATCGTCATGGGCGCCTTCACCGGTGCGGTGATCGGCGCGACCGGCGGCGCGACCATCGGCGGCCTGATTGCCGGCGCTATCGGCGCGGTGATCGGCACGCTGGGCGGCGCCGAGCTGCGCAAACGTCTGGCGCTGGCTTTCGGCAAAGACCAGCCCGCAGCCTTCATCGAGGACGCGGTGGCGATCATCGGCGGCCTGCTGATCGTGGCGGCGGTGGCATGACGGCAAAGACATTCGACGCCATCATCATCGGCGCTGGACAGGCCGGCCCGCCGCTCGCCGGCCGGCTGACGGCGGCCGGCATGAGCGTAGCACTGATCGAGCGAAAGCTGGTCGGCGGCACCTGCGTCAACACCGGCTGCATGCCGACTAAGGCCATGGTGGCCAGCGCTTATGCCGCGCATCTTGCCCGCCGCGCCGCCGACTACGGCGTGACGCTCTCCGGTCCGGTCGGCGTCGACTACAAGGCGATCAAGGCGCGCAAGGACAAGGTGTCGAACGACGCCCGCGGCAACCTCGAGAGCTGGATTGCCGGCATGGACAAATGCACGCTTTACCGCGGCCATGCGCGCTTCGAATCGGCCAACACCGTGCGCGTCGGCGACGACCTGCTGAGCGCCGAGAAAATATTCATCAACACCGGCGGCCGTGCCTCGGTGCCCGACCTCCCAGGCGTCAACGACATTTCGTTCCTGACCAACTCGTCGATGATGGATCTCGACGTGCTGCCGCGCCATCTCGTCGTCGTCGGCGGCAGCTACGTCTCGCTCGAATTCGCTCAGATGTTCCGCCGTTTCGGTTCGGAGGTCACGGTGATCGAAAAGAGCCCGCGGCTGATCGCCCGCGAGGACGAGGATGTCTCGGCCGCCATCCTGTCCATCCTCGAAAACGAAGACATCACGGTTCATCTCGGCGCCGACGACATCGGCTTTGCCAGGCAGGGCAGCGACATTGCCGTGTCCTCCTCTGCCGGCAAGGCGCCGGCTGTCGGCTCGCATGTGCTGCTGGCAGTGGGCCGGACGCCCAACACCGACGATCTCGGCCTCGACAAGGCCGGCATCGAGGTCGACAAACGCGGCTTCATTGTCGTCGACGACCAGCTGCGCACCAGCGTGCCCGGCATCTGGGCGATGGGCGACTGCAACGGCAAGGGCGCCTTCACCCACACCTCCTACAACGACTACGAGATCGTCGCCGCCAATCTGCTCGACGACGATCCGCGCAAGGTGAGCGACCGCATCGAAGCCTATGCGCTCTATACCGACCCGCCGCTCGGCCGCTGCGGCATGACCGAGACGGCGGTAAGAAAGTCCGACCGTCGCGCGCTGGTCGGCCAGCGGCCGATGACCCGCGTCGGCCGCGCCGTCGAAAAAGGCGAGACGCAAGGTTTCATGAAGATCCTGGTCGACGCCGACACCAAGGAAATCCTCGGCTGTTCGGTGCTCGGCCCCGGTGGCGACGAGGCGATCCACTGCGTGCTCGACCTGATGTACGCCAAGGCGCCGGTCAGCACGCTCGCGCGCGCCATGCACATCCACCCCAACGTCTCGGAACTTCTGCCCACCATTGCCCAGGAATTGAAGCCGCTGGCATAGGCTACGACCGCAAGCGGCAAGCGCACAACGGCGCGGTTTTGGCGCCGCTGGCGATCGCCGTGGCGGTGTCGCAGACGTTGGACCGCCAGCTGCTGGTGACGCACGCCGCGCAATAGTTGCGCCCATAGCGCAGCAGACTGGACCAATCGACAGCGTATCGGCGAAAGGGCATGTGTTCAGCCTCTTTCCTGGAGGAGTATCATGCAGAAATCGATCGAGCGCATTGCCGGCGACAGCGAGGGCGTTTGCTACGAATTCCCAGTGTTCCGCTTCGAAGGGTTCCGCTTTGACGGCAGCGACAAGGCCGCACCTTCGGCCTATCTGCAGGCGGCACTGCATGCCGGCGAACTGCCGGGGGTCGTCGCCATCGACGCGCTGATGCCGATGCTCGAAAACGCCGAAGCGGAAGGCCGCATCAAGGGCGATATCACCATCGTACCCCAGGCCAATCCGATCGGCCGCGCCCAGTATCATTTCGGCGAGCATCAGGGCCGTTTTCACTTGGGCACCCGCACCAACTTCAACCGCGGCTTTCCGCTGCTGGCCGCGCCTGACCCGACGCTCTTGCCGGACGCCACATTTGGCACGGCCGACCAGCGGCTGAAGACGCGGCTGCTGCAGCTGTCGATCGGCCACGACATCGTGCTCGACCTGCACTGCGACGACGAGGGCCTCGCCTACCTCTATGTCCATGCCAGCCTATGGCCGGCCATGGCGGATTGTGCGGCGGCCATGGGCGTCGATGCGGTGATCCTGTGGGGTGAGGACACCGACGGCACCTTCGAAGGCGCCTCGATCACACCGTATCTGAACGTCCCTGCCGATGTGGCCCGGTTCGACCGGCGCGTCGCCACCACGGTCGAGTATCGCGGCATCCTCGATGTCGACGGCGCTCTGGCCGGCTCCGATGCCGAGGGGCTCTATCGGCTGCTGGTGGGGCGCGGCGTGGTCCTGGACCAGGCCTTGTCCACGCCCAGCAGCTTCACCGGTATCGTTGCACCGCTCGAAAACATCGACATGATGCCGGCGCCTCGGGCGGGCGCGGTCCTCTACGACGTGAAGCCCGGCGACCGTGTGGCAAAAGGCGCACTGCTCGCCACCATCGTTCATGCGCCGGGTGAAGCCGGCGGCCGCACGCAGGTGTTTGCGCCGCAAGCAGGCATCATCCTGACACGGCGGTCCCGCCGCATCATCCGTGCCGGCGAAGATCTGCTGAAGCTGGTCGGCGACAGGAAGAGCGCCGATGCAAGGTCGGGAACGCTGGAGGATTGAGGGGCTCATGCCCTTCTCCAAGCCTTCCATTGAATCCAGTTGCGTGGCCGTGCAATCGCCGCTATTGGAATCGCTATGAACATGCGCTCGATCAAGACCGTTTGGTGGTGGGCTCGCTGACAGCGGCCTGTTCGAACGCGTGCGCGTGAAAATAGAAGGTGGCCGCAACGGAATGTCCGGGCGGCCATTTGTTTTTTCAAGCCATGCCCCGGGTCCGTTGCCCCAAGACGCTGAAATAGCCAAGACGCTGATGGAGACGGCAATGACGACGAAAATTCTGGAGAACGGGGCGGAGCGCTTCGTCACGGCGGGTGGCGTGACGATTACCCGCGAGCGCCATGATCGGCCTTATGAAGGCGCGATCGACGCCTATATCGACGGGCTGAATTCACGTCGTGGCGCCGTGTTTTCCTCGAATTACGAATATCCCGGCCGCTATACGCGTTGGGACACCGCCATGATCGACCCGCCGCTGGTGATCTCGGCGCGTGGCCGCGCAGTGCACATCGAGGCGCTGAACAGCCGCGGCGAGGTGCTTCTGCCGGTCATCGGCAAGGCGCTTGGCGGGCTTGACGACGTGACGATCGCCGAGACGTCGAGGAGACTGATCCGCCTCGATGTGGCCAAGCCAGGCCGTGTCTTCACCGAAGAAGAACGCAGCCGCGTTCCCTCCGTCTTCACCGTGCTGCGCGCCATCACCGCCTTGTTCAAGACGGAGGAAGACGCCAATCTCGGCCTCTATGGCGCCTTCGGCTACGATCTCGCCTTCCAGTTCGATCCGGTCGACTACAAGCTGGAGCGCCAGCAAAGCCAGCGCGACCTCGTGCTGTTCCTGCCCGACGAGATCCTGGTCGTCGACCACTATTCGACCAAGGCCTGGACCGACCGCTACGATTATTCCGGCGACGGGTTTTCGACGGAGGGATTGCCGCGCGACGAAATCGTCGAGCCGTTCAAGACCGCCGACCGCATCCCGCCGCGCGGCGACCATGCGCCCGGCGAATATGCCAATCTGGTGCGCAAGGCGATGGAGAGTTTCAAGCGCGGCGACCTGTTCGAGGTGGTGCCCGGCCAGATGTTCTACGAGCGCTGCGAGACACCGCCCTCCGACATCTCCCGCAAGCTGAAGAGCATCAACCCCTCGCCCTATTCCTTCTTCATCAATCTCGGCGAGGGCGAATACCTGATCGGCGCCTCGCCCGAAATGTTCGTGCGCGTCAACGGCCGCCGTGTCGAGACCTGCCCGATCTCCGGCACGATCAAGCGCGGCGACGACGCCATTTCCGACTCGGAGCAGATCCTGAAGCTGCTCAATTCGAAGAAGGACGAATCCGAGCTGACCATGTGCTCGGACGTCGACCGCAACGACAAGTCGAGGGTCTGCGACCCAGGCTCGGTGCGCGTCATCGGCCGCCGCCAGATCGAGATGTATTCGCGGCTGATCCACACCGTCGACCACATCGAGGGACGGCTGCGCGAAGGCATGGACGCCTTCGACGCGTTCCTGTCGCATGCCTGGGCGGTCACCGTCACCGGCGCACCGAAATTATGGGCCATGCGATTCATCGAGCAGAACGAGAAGAGCCCGCGCGCCTGGTATGGCGGGGCGATCGGCATGGTCAATTTCAACGGTGACATGAACACCGGCATGACCCTTCGCACCATCCGCATCAAGGACGGCATCGCCGAGGTGCGCGCCGGGGCCACGCTGCTCTTCGACAGCATTCCCGAGGAAGAAGAAGCCGAAACCGAACTGAAGGCATCCGCCATGATCTCCGCCATCCGCGACGCCAAATCAGGCAATGCCGCCGACACCGAACGCGCTACCGCGCGCGTCGGCGACGGCGTCAACATCCTGCTGGTCGACCACGAGGACTCCTTCGTCCACACGCTGGCCAATTATTTCCGCCAGACCGGCGCCAATGTCTCGACCGTGCGCACGCCTGTGCCGGACGAGGTCTTCGACCGGCTGAAACCCAATCTGGTCGTGCTGTCGCCCGGTCCCGGCACGCCGAAGGACTTCGACTGCGCCGCCACCATCAAGCGAGCCCGCGCGCGCGACCTGCCGATCTTCGGCGTCTGCCTCGGCCTGCAGGCGCTGGCCGAGGCCTATGGCGGAGAGCTGCGGCAGCTGCACGTGCCGATGCATGGCAAACCGTCGCGTATCCGCGTGTCGAAGCCGGGCATCATCTTTTCCGGCCTGCCCAAGGAGGTGACGGTCGGCCGCTATCACTCGATCTTCGCCGATCCGGTCCGCCTGCCCGACGGCTTCGTTGTCACAGCCGAGACGGAAGAAGGCGTCATCATGGCCTTCGAGCACAGCAAGGAGCCGATCGCTGCGGTGCAGTTCCACCCGGAATCGATCATGACGCTCGGCCACAATGCCGGCATGCGCATCATCGAGAACATCGTTGCGCATCTGCCGCGCAAGGCCAAGGAAAAGGCGGCTTAGCTCCGGTTTCGGCGGCCGGAAGATCAATGACCGCTATCGATTCGAAAAACGCCGCCAAGCGCAAGGTCGCCAGCCTCGCCTTCTGGTCGATCATCGTGGCTTTCGTCGTGCTCGGCCTGAAGCTGGCGGCCTGGTACATCACCGGTTCCGTGGCGCTGTATTCGGACGCCCTGGAATCGATCGTCAACGTCATTGCCTCTGCCGCCGCCTATTGGGCGATCCAGGTCAGCCACAAGCCGGCCGACCAGGATCATCCCTTCGGTCACCACAAGGCCGAGTATTTCTCGGCTGTTTTGGAAGGCGTGCTGATCGTGCTGGCAGCCCTTCTGATCCTCAACGAAGTGTGGTGGTACTGGCGGCATCCCGTCCCGCTCGAACAGCCCTGGAGCGGCCTTGCCATCAACGGCGTCGCGACGGCGATCAACGCCTTCTGGGCCTTGACGCTGATCCGTGCCGGCCGTGCCGAGAAGTCGCCAGCACTGGTCGCCGACGGCAGGCACATCATGACCGACGTGGCGACCTCGGTCGGCGTGTTCATTGGTCTGGCCGGCGCCGTGCTCACCGGCTGGCAAGTGCTCGATCCCGCTCTTGCCGTCATCGTCGCGCTGAACATCCTGTTTCAGGGCTGGCACGTGATCGGCTCGTCGATGAACGGACTGATGGACCGTGCCGTCGACACGCACGAGCACATGCACATCCGCGACATCATCTCGGCCAATTGCAAGGGAGCACTGGAGGTCCACGATCTGAAGACACGCATCGCCGGCCGCGCCACCTTTATCGAGTTCCATCTGGTCGTCGATGCCGATATGTCGGTGGGCGCCAGCCACGTCATCTGCGACCGCATCGAAGATGCGCTGAAGGCCGAAAACCCCTCGGTGCGCGTCACCATCCATGTCGAGCCGGACGACGAGGCAAAACTGCCCAAGGGCACGACGGCCGTGCCGTTCGCGTGAAGCGGCGATCATCAGATCTATGTCGGCCGTTCTAAAGCTGCCTCGACAAAGTCGTCGTCAAGCGGCCCGGTCACCTGGTCGAGCCAGGCCCAATCCTGCGCGAGCGGCTCTAGGATGACCGCCCGGCCTTGACGGTGGATCGAAACCTCCTCGGTTTCGAAACGAAATTCCTTGGGCAGACGCACCGCCTGCGAGCGGCCTGACCAGAACACCTTTGCCTTGTTCATATGCCGTCCTTTCTGACCCAAGTGTCAAGGCGCGCAGGCAGCCTGCGGCATCGGCTCCAGCCGGTAGACCTTGTCGTCGGATGCGGTCTCGCCTCCGGCCGCCTTCGAGCACAGGTCAACGATCGGCAGGCTGCTGTTGGGGTTGGCCAGCATCATCGTGCCGTTGGCGCCGCGCCGCAGATAAATCTCCCTGGCCACGATATCGCAGGAAAAGTCGCTTGTCTTTCCGCCCGCCACACAGCGCCACTGGTCCGCTTCGCCTTCACAACTGTAGCTCTGCGTGACCTTGGCCGCCTTGTGGCGCGTGGTGACGGAAACAGCTATGTCGGCACCACTCGGCCAGGTTGTGGGATCGCCGTCCTTGGCGAAGGCGGCCAGTTCGATCGGGCCCCGGAAAACCCGGATGGTGTGGGTAAGCTGATCGGGATGCGAGCCGAGATGCGCGGCATCGTAGTCGCGCCCGTAGCAGAACGGCTGGTCCGGTTTCAGCCGCTCACGCAGCGGGGCTCCCAACGCCGGATCGACCGGATCGATGCGTGCGAATTCGGCCTTGCAGGTCTGCGCCGGCATGCGGTCGAGCCGAAAGCCGTCATCTTCCGTGCCGAGTGCCTGCTTGGTAAACTCCTTTTCGCCCAGCTCATCCTCGGCGCCGGCATCGAGATAAAGGTTGCGATGCACGCCGGAGACGATCAGCCGGCCTTTTTCATCGACGTTCAGTAAGGCCATGGTGCGGTCGCATTCCATGCCGCAATGGATCTCGCCCGATTGCGAGTCATCCTTGCCGCACCAACCGCCGACCCATTCGGGCTTTTTGGCGCTGCGCACCGTCGTCGCCATGAAGCCGTTGTAGCCGGACGGAGCGCTGCTCGGCTCCTCGTTCGGGTGGCTGACCGGATCGCTGCCATAGTAGAAGAAAATCCGTCCCACCTTCTGGTTCGGATGTACCTTGAGATGCGCGGCATCATAGACACGCCCGAAACAGGCATCCTTGCCGTCCCGGCTGAGTTCGGTGAGCTCAGGCGTATCGTCGGCAAGGGCCGTGCCGGCAACAGCGGCAAGCAAGGCGCCACCAAGTCCGGCGCCCACAATGGTCCTAGATGTCATGTGCCCCTCCTCGCCCGACAGGACGTGACTTCAATTTATGCTAGGATCGAGGCCGAAGCCACGCAATTTGCGAGGACTGCATACTGGAGAACGACATGATGCGACGCCGCGATATTTTCCGTGTGGGCCTTGCCGGGGCCGCTGGCCTCTTCGGGCTGCGCCAGGTGAAGGCGGCAGCCGTGGAAGAAAGGCAGAAGGTCGCCTATCACCTCAGTGATCTCGACAAGGTCGGCTTCGTTTTGGGCAATATCAAGAACCATTATGAGGGCACCGGCGGCAAGGTCGACATCGTGCTGGTCGTGCATGGACCGGCCCTCGCCGCCTTCAAGTCGAAGAGCGCGTCAGCTGCCATTTCCAGCCGTTTTTCCGGCCTGGTCCGCGACGGGCTGACCCCGCATGCTTGCGCCAACACCATGCACGGTATGGATGTTGCGCTCACCGATCTCCTCTATGGCTTCCATGCCGCCGAGACCGGCGGCGTCGTCAAGCTCGCCGAATTGCAGCGCCAGGGCTACGCCTATTTGCGGCCCTGAACCTCTCCGGACTTGAACATGAGGGCGGCGAGGCCCTACGAAGAGCGGGAGAGTCCCGGAGGAATAGACGTGCCAACCACCACAACCGCCCTTCTCACCCCCACGTTGGTCATCCCCGATCTCGCCGGTAAGGCGGTGCTGATCACCGGCGCTTCGACCGGCATCGGGGCGGCACTTGCACTGGCCTACGCCGCGCAGAAATGCCGCGTCGCGCTGCATTACAATTCAAGCCGGGCGGCTGCCGAAAACCTGGCCGTGACCATCCGCAACGGCGGCGGCGAGGTATTCCTGATCCAGGGCGATTTCTCGATCCCCGCCGATGTCGAGCGCGTCGTCGAAGACAGCGCGCAACATTTCGGCCGGCTCGATGGACTGGTCAACAATGCCGGTGGCATGCTTGGGCGCGTGCCCTATGCCGAACTAACCGAGGCGCATTACGACGCGGTGATGGACCTCAACGCCCGCTCCGTGCTGACCGCATCGCGCAAGGCGATGCCATGGCTGAAGCGCCAGGGCGGCTTCATCGTCAACACCTCGTCGATTGCGGCGCGCAATGGCGCCGGCGGCGGCGCCGGCCTTTATGGCTCGGCCAAGGCCTTCGTCTCCAATGTTACCCGCGGCATGGCCAAGGAACTGATCGGCTTCAACATCCGTGTCAACGCGGTGGCGCCGGGCACCATCGCCACGCCTTTCCACGAGCGCTATTCGACCGAGGAGCACATGAAGGCCATGGTTGCTACCATTCCGCAGGGCCGCGCCGGCACGCCCGAGGACTGCGTCGGCGCCTATCTGTTCCTCTCGTCCGCTCTGCTGAGCGGTTACATCACCGGCCAGGTGATCGAGGTGAATGGTGGCCAGTTGATGCCGTGAGCGGCGACCTGCATACTTGTCGCGGAAGCCAACGGAGAAAACGGCAATGTACGGTCTGATCGGCAAGATGCGGGCGACGCGCGGCCAGCGCGACGCAATGATGCATGTCCTGCTTGCCAGCACCGGCGCCATGCCTGGCTGCCTGAGCTACATCATCGCCACTGACCCGGCCGATGCCGACGCGATCTGGGTGACCGAGGTGTGGACCGACCAGGCAAGCCACAAGGCTTCGCTGCAACTGCCGGAAGTCCAGGCGGCGATCGCCAAGGCGCGGCCGATCATCGCCGGCTTCGAATTCCAGGTCGAGACCCAGCCGGTAGGTGGCTTCGGCCTGCCCACCGTTAAAACCGACTGACGCCTGAGCGGACACATTTTTCGCCGCCGCGGGGTTCGCATCTCCCCTCTTCGGGTCTAAGACCGAAAAATGGATTCCCTGCCAGACCAGCCGACCGTCGAACGCATGGCGCGGATATCCAAAGCCTGGCAGTGGCTGGCCCTCCCGATCTTCTCGATCCTGTTTGCCGGCGCGCTGGAATTCGCCGCCTTGCCGGCGGCGCTGCTGATCGGGCCGATGCTGGCGGCGATCCTAGCCGGCACCAACGGCGCCACGGTGCGCGTGCCGCGCCCTTTGTTCGGCGCCGCCCAGGCGATCGTCGGCTGCCTTGTCGCCGCTTCGATCTCCGCGGACATCTTTCCGGTCTTCTACAGGGAATGGCCGCTGTTCCTCGGCACCGTGGTGGCGACCGTTGCTGCGTCAAGCCTGCTCGGCTGGCTGATCAGCCGCTGGCGTATCCTGCCCGGCACCACCGCAGTCTGGGGCTCATCGCCGGGCGCGGCCACCGCCATGGTGTTGATGGCAGGCGCCTTCGGCGCCGACCAGCGCCTCGTCGCCTTCATGCAATATCTGCGCGTCATCTTCGTCTCGATGACTGCGGCCCTTATCGCACGCATGTGGGTCGACACATCGGGTATCGAGATTCCGCCCATCGTCTGGTTTCCACCGATCGATCCGCAGGCCTTCGCCGCCACCATCGGCATCGCCCTCGTCGGTGGCCTGATGGGAAAGCTGTTCAGGCTGCCGTCGCCCTTCTTTCTCGGCACCTTCATCTTCGGCGCGGTGATTCACCTCGGTCTTGGCGTGCCGATGCAATTGCCAAACTGGCTGCTGGCCGTCAGCTACGCGATGGTCGGATGGTCGATCGGACTGAACTTCACGCGGCCGATCCTGCGTCACGCGACGCGGGCGCTGCCGCAGATCGTCGGCTCCATCATCGCGCTGATCGCCTTTTGCGGCGGTCTCGGCTTCATGATCAGCCATTTGCTCGGCGTCGATCCGCTGACCGCCTATCTGGCCACCAGCCCCGGCGGCATGGACAGCGTCGCCATCATCGCCGCCGCCGCGCAGAACGTCGACATCTCCTTCGTCATGGCGCTGCAGTCGGCCCGCTTCCTGGTCGTTCTGCTGGTCGGGCCGAGCGTGGCGCGGCTGGTGGCAAGAAGCCTGAAGGAATGACCCGCTCGCGCAGATGTGTTCCGCCGCACCGTTACGGCGCGGACAGTCACGCAATCACCAGGCTGGAGATGAGATCGCCGTCCAGCGTGAAGGTCATGTCGCCCTCACCGTTGAAGCCATTGCCCTTCACGGCAATGCGAACCTCATAGGTGCCGTCCACAGCTGCGACGCAGACAATGCTGAGATGGGACTGCATGCCGATATTGTCCGACTGGTTCCAGCGCGCGATCTCTGCGCGCCCCTTGAAGGTGCGGCCCCAGTCGCTCAGCAATGCATCCGCCGTGAACGTGTCGAGAAACGTCGCAGTGTCACCTTCATTGGTGGCCTCGACGAAGCGTCGGATGGGATCGGGCGGGGTCATCAATCCAGCCTGTGCATCAGGTCATCATCCAGCCAGCGGGCGAAGAAATAGACCAGTTGCTTGTGCCACCATGGCCAGTCATGGCTGACATCGCCTCCCCAATAGTCGACCCAGGCGGGAATGGACTTTTCGCGCAGCACCTGTTCCAGCGCCCGTGTCTCGACCAGCATCCGTTCTTCCCATGCCCCCTGCCCGCAACAGAAGATCAGCCTCAGCGCCTTCAGCCGGCCGAGCAGTTTCTGGTCGACGATGCCAGGCAGATAGTCGAGCGGTGAGTTGAAGAAGATGTTGCCGTCGAGCGCCTCTCCGAAGAAGTCGCGGGTCGAATAGACCCCCGACAGCGCAATCACGCCGCTGCCCAGTTCCGGAAATCGGAAGACGAAGTTCGACGCATGATAGCCGCCCATCGAACAGCCTGAAAACAACGGCTTCAGCGTGCGCCCGCCATTGGCCTCGGTCGCTGTAGAGAGAACTTCCGGCATCGCCTCTTCGCGCACATAGCGGAAATAGGCCTCGTGGCGAGCGATGCGGTCGGCCGGGTCGGTATGCTTGGCGAAGAAGGATTCCGAATCGATGCCGTCGAGGGTGAAGAGTTGGATGCGGCCAGTGTCGATAAACTCCGAAAGCACTGCGACCCCGCCGGAATCCTCGAACTGGTAGAACCGTCCTTGCGAGGTCGGGAACACCACCACCGGCCGCCCGGCATGGCCGTAGCGCTTGTATTCCATGTCGCGGCCAAGGTTGCGGGCAAAACCCTTGTGATAAGAAATATCCATCGGCCTCACGCCTTTTCCGCGTGGATGTAATTGACCGCCTGGCGCAGCGCTTGGGCGTCTTTGGAACGCATCTGATAGGCGTAGTGTCCCATGGCGCGGCTGAAAACCTCTTCGATGGCCTGATGGTGGACGATCTTGTCGCCGTGGGCGGCTAGCACGTCGGCATGGCTATGCAAATAGTGGAGGTGCCGTTTGCGGCTGGCATAAGCGGTGAAGTACTTGCCCTTGTAAGGCCCGCCAGCGGCATCCCTGACCACCATCTCGGCCCACGCCGCATAGACGTCGATGTCGAACGTATAGTTGATGGCGTCGGTCATCCAGGCGCCGGGTGGCCGCATGTTGACCTCAAGCGCGATGATGCGGTCGTCCTTGGTCTCGAACAGCTCGATATGGAAGAAGCGCTCGCGCACGTCGAAGGCCATGAGGATCTTTCTGCCGGCCTCCTCGACTGCCGGGCTGATCTCAGGAAAGCAGGTGTAGCTCATGTGGCGATCACGGTTGACCACCTCCATGACGCTCTGGTCGTAGCGGTGGCTGGCCGCCAGCACCACTTCGCCGTCGCGGTTGACCAGCCCGTCGAAGGTCACCACCAGCCCCTCGATGAACTGCTCCATGACGAAGCTGACATCTTCCGGCTTGTCCTTGAAAAATTGGTCGAGTTCCCTCGTATTGGAAATCTTGAAGGTGTTCGAGGCGCCGGAGCCGGAGTCCGGCTTCACCACCACGGGATAGCCGACGCGGCGGATGAAGGTCATGGCACCGGCCCGGTCGGAGCATTTGCGCTGCGGTATGGTCTCGACGCCGCTCTTGCGGAAGAAGGCGCGCATGCGGCTCTTGCGCTTCAAATTCTTCACGAAATCGAGTTTGGTGCCAAAGATGTTGAAGTCGGTACGGATGTTGGCTTCCAGTTCCAGCCAATGCTCGTTGAGCGACTCGAAGCGGTCGATGCGGCCCCATTTGTGGATGAAATGGCCCATCGCCCGGAACACCGGCTCGTAGTCCTCCATGTCGGCGACGCGATAATACTCCGACAGCGCCGTCTTCAGTTTTCCGTTCAGCGCTTCATAGGGCGCGTCGCCGATGCCGAGCACGGTGGCACCGGCCTTCCTCAGCCGATCGCAGAAGTCGGCGCCGTTAGCGGGAAAATGCGGCGAGAAGAACACGAAATTCATGGACGGCCTCCCCCGGCATTGTCACCAAGTCGACAGCCCAGTCTGGCGCATTTGCCGCGTGTGGGGAAGGGCGCGCACAGCGCCGCCATGCAGCCCACTTGCCTCTCCTTAGCCGCTCCTGTATGAAAACCGCCATGATCAACCGCGCCACCTCCGTCGCTTCCCGTCAGACCGGCTTTGCTGGCGAGACCGTGCGCGCGCTTGCTTCCGCTCTGCTGCTTCTCGGCCTTATCGGCGATCGCCGGGTTCGCTGAAGGAGCGCCCGGCGGTCGAACCGCCGCTCACGCGCATGCTCCTTGGCCAGTCTCAAAATTGGCAAGTCACATCAAGCGAATGAACATCTGGTAAAGGCGCCGCTCGGCACCAAATCCGCCTGAAGGCGGACCCCGCGAGCCGCCGGGAGAGACGACAATGAACGCACGAGAAGAGATCCGCGCAGACAGCGGGGAGATGGGCAAGGATGCAGCCCGGGGCATGCCGGAGGCAGCCCGGGGCATGCCGGAGGCAGCCCGAGGCATGCCGGAGGCAGCCCGGAAATATCAACCCTACCCGACGGTCGGTCTCACCGACCGCATTTGGCCTTCGAAGGTCATCGACAAGGCGCCGATCTGGTGCTCGGTCGACCTGCGCGACGGCAACCAGGCGCTGATCGACCCAATGGGCCACGAGCGCAAGGCGCGCATGTTCGCCCTGCTCCTCGACATGGGCTTCAAAGAGATCGAGATCGGCTTCCCGTCTGCCTCGCAGACCGATTTCGATTTCGCCCGCCGGTGCATCGAAGAAGGCAATGTCTCAGCCGATGTCTCGCTGCAGGTGCTGGTGCAGTGCCGGCCGGAACTGATCACCCGCACCTTCGAGGCGCTGCAGGGCGCCACCAACCCGATCGTGCATTTCTATAATTCGACCAGCGAATTGCAGCGCCGCGTCGTCTTCGAGAAGGACGTTGCCGGCATCAGGCGGATCGCCACCGATGCTGCCAAGATGATCACCGACATGGCGGCGAAGGCCGGCGGCGGTTATCGTTTCGAATATTCGCCGGAGAGCTTTACCGGCACCGAGCTCGAAGTGGCGCTGGAAATCTGCAACGCCGTCACCGAAATCGTGAAGCCGACGGCGGAAAACAAGCTGATCATCAACCTGCCGTCCACTGTCGAGATGTCGACACCCAACATCTATGCCGATCGCATCGAATGGATGTGCCGCAACCTCGACAACCGCGAGAACCTGCTCATTTCGCTGCATCCGCACAACGACCGCGGCACCGGCGTCGCCACCACCGAGCTCGGCCTGATGGCGGGCGCGGACCGCGTCGAAGGCACGCTGTTCGGCAATGGCGAGCGCACCGGCAATGTCGACATCGTCACGCTGGCGCTCAACATGTACACGCAAGGCGTCGATCCCGAGCTCGACTGCTCCGACATCAACCGGATGAAGGACGTCTATGAATATTCGAACCAGTTGAAGATCCCCGAGCGCCATCCCTATGTCGGCGAGCTCGTCTACACCGCCTTTTCCGGCTCGCACCAGGATGCCATCAACAAGGGCATGAAGGCGTTGCGCAAGGCCAACACGCCGTACTGGGAAGTGCCCTATCTGCCGATCGACCCGGCCGATGTCGGACGCAACTACGAGGCGATCATCCGCATCAACTCGCAGTCCGGCAAGGGCGGCATCGCCTATGTGCTGCAGGCGGACTACGGCCTTAACCTGCCGCGCAACCTGCAGATCGAGTTCAGTCAGGCGATCCAGGCGATCACCGACGCCGAAGGCAAGGAGGTGCCGGCCAAGCGCATCTACGAGCGCTTTCTCGAAACCTATGTCGATCAGCCCGGCGCGCGGCTGAAGTTCCTTGACCACCACACCTATCCGGACCTCGAGACCAAGGGCCGGCGTGCGGTGGAGGCGGTCATCCTGGACAGGGGCAAGGAGGTGACGATTTCAGGCTCCGGAACCGGCCCGATCGACGGCTTTGTCGACGCGCTGTCGCGTCATGTCGGCGTGCCGATGTCGGTGCTCGACTATTCGGAGCACTCCATGCAGCGCGGCTCGAATGCGTCGGCCATCTCCTATGTCGAGATGGAGCATCCCGGCGGCAAGCTGTTCGGCGCCGGCATCAACACCAACATCGTGGCCGCTTCGCTGGAAGCCGTCGTTTCCGCCGCCAACCGCATCGTCGGCCGAAAGGTCGACTAGAGCAATTCCAGGAAAAGTGCGTAGCGGTTTTCCGTCCGGAATTGCGCAAAACGAATACTTAGAGCGGTTCGGCGGTTCTATCAAAAAGCTGAACCGCTCTAGACAAGCTGTCGAAAGCTAACAGCGCTGGAGCAAGATGAACCCGGACGGTATCATCTTGCTCTGGCCTTTCGCGCCGTTAACCACCGGAGAATTATCCGGTGGGGTACGCGATCGCGTAATGGGTGCATGCTTGTATGGCAGGGCAGGCTCTATATGATTGCGTCTTAACCTGTGCCGACTTCGAAAGGATCGACACTTGCAGCATGCCACGCCTGCCGCCCCCGCAGTGCGCGAGACGTTGGAGCGATTGCTAGCCAGCGAAACGTTCGGGAGATCCGAACGAGCGCGTAAGCTGCTTCGCTACCTGGTCGAGCGCGAGCAGGCAGGCGAAGCCGACAAGCTCAAGGGCTTTTCCATCGCGATGGATGTTTTCGGCAAGGACGGCGATTTCGATCCGTCGACCGACGCCGTGGTGCGGGTGCAGGCGGGCAGGCTGCGCGAGCTTCTGCAGCATTACTTCGCCAATGAAGGTGTTGCCGAGCCGATCCGCATCGCCATTCCGCGTGGCGGCTATGTTCCATCCTACGAACTCAACGCGATCCGCCTGCCGGTCGAGCCGGAGCCGGAGGAACACACCGAGGCGGCTGCCACCTTGTCGAGATCGCTCGAGGAACCCGGCATGGCCGCAGGTGCCGCATCGTTGATGTCCCCTGTCGTTCGCGAGCCGGCACCGTCGCTGCTGCGCCATCTCCAGTTCTTCTGGCTGGCGATCGCTCTGGTCATCGCCATGCTGGGCGTGCTGATCCTTCGTCAGGGAAGCGGCGCATTGCTGGCGGGAAGCGAAACCGCGTCGACGATCGAAAATGCGGTGGCAACCGGCAGCATTGCGCCATGGGCTCCGATTGAAAGCCTGCCGCTCGTCTACATTGCGGTGAAAACCAACAGTGCCGAGGCTGCCCGCGTCGCGGCATCGCTGCGCGCCGGGCTCAGCGGCTTCGATACGGTCAACTTCATCGGTCGGGACGCCGACGGCCCGCCCGATCCGGTCACCGATGCAATCAGCTTCGTATTCGATGTCTTGCCGGGACCAACGGCAGGCGATGTCACTCTGGAGCTTCAAAGCGTGGCGACTGGACGGGTCCTGCTGTCACGCAACTTGACTGCCGGCGACAGCACACCCTCCGCCGTCGAGGACAGTGTCGCCGCCATTTTGAGTTCGGCCGTTCCCGCCTCTGGCACGATCTACAACTATATCGAACAGAGCGATCTTCAGACCGGCCTGACGGAATGTCTGCTGCTCAACGACAAGTACTATCTCGACCAGGGCGCGAAAACCCATGAGGCTGCCTATCGCTGTCTCGAAAACCTGATCAATCGGGATGCGAAATCGTCGCTCGTCTATTCGGAGCTGGCGACCCTGCATCTCGAGGCGGCCACAGATCACTACGCCTATCCAGCCGGCGCAACGATCGAACAGGCGATGTCGCATGCCCGTCGCGCCGTGCAGATGGGGCCGACCAGCCCCTATGCGCACCGTGCCTATGGCTATCTCAATTCCCGCCTGGGCAATTCGGAGGAATCGATCCGCTGGATGCACAAGGCCTACGAACTCAACCCTTACGACCTCAGCATGGCAGCAGCTTACGCCTATGGGTTGATTTTCGCCGGCAGGTACAGGGAGGGAACACCGATCCTTGCTCACGCCGCCGAAACCTCCAGCGCGCATCCGACCTGGTGGGACTACGGGCTTTTCGTCGGGCAGTTCATGGCGGGCGATATGAACAAGGCCGCGCTTGCCAGCGATGCGCTGCAAGCGACGCCGACGAAATCGCACTATCTGGCTGCGCGGCTGATCGGCGCGAAGGCGACCGGCCGCAATCAACTGGCGCATGAACTTGTGGACGAGATGACTGTCAAATTCCCGAAATTCGCTGCCGATCCGCGCGCGACCTTTGTCGAGCGGAGATACCCCGCCGATCTGACCGACCGGCTGGTCGAGGCGTTGCGTGCCGCCGGGCTCGGCAATGCCAGCTAGCTTTCTAAATTAGCACAGCTGATCGCGAAAATTTTACTGGCCATCGGCTGGGACAAGGCGCAATCCAGCCACAATCTGGAATTTCGCATCCTGTTGATTTTGCAATAAAACCATAAAATTGCATGATTTCATCCCTTTACGCTGCCGAACGGGGCGCCGGTCCGAAGACGGTTGTCTTCCTGCATGGCTTCGGCGGTTGCCACGACGACTGGCATGAGGTGATTTCGATACTGGCACTTGGTTCACGGACGCTGGCCTATGATCTTCCGGGCCATGGGCTATCCCTCGATTTTCCGGGTGGCGGTCCGGCCAAGGCGGCCGCCCGGGCCGTTCTTGCAGATCTCGCCGCACGCAGAATTAGGAGGGTGCATCTCGTCGGCCACTCGATGGGCGGAGCGGCGGCAGTGCTGATGGCATTGGCCGAGCCCGAAAGGATAGCGTCGCTGACGCTTCTGGCGCCGGGCGGTTTTGGGACTGAGATCAATGGCCCGCTGTTGCGCCGTTACGCCGCCGCTGCCGGCAAGAGCGAACTTCGCGCCTGCCTCGCCGCCATGTCCGGACCGCAAAGCCTGCCCTCGGAGCGCATCGTGGATGTGCTTGGCGAAATGCGTGCGCGTCCCGGCCAGTTGCAGAAACTTGTCGAGATCGCGGCTGTCATGACCAAGGGTGATCGGCAGGGCGTCATCCCGCGCGAACGGCTCGAAACGCTCACCATGCCGGTGATGGTGGTTTGGGGGACAGACGACGCGGTGCTGCCCTTCACACAGGCCGATGGTCTGCCGGCGCATTTCCACCTGCACCACGTGTTGGAGGCCGGCCATATGCTGGTCGAGAAAGCGCCCGGCCTGATCGCCGAGATCGTCCGCCGCAACATGAAACGTCGCGCCAGGCCGCTTCGTCCAAAATCCGCCGCGGCGAATCGATCCCTCCCTGCCAAAGACTGAGGGCACGGCTTCGGGCCGGGTTTTGTCTGGTAAGCCGCTTAAAGGCCTGTCGATCTCGCAAGTGCATTTTGCCGACGGCTGTGTTAATTCGGTGTTAACCAAACCCGCGAGGCAAACGCCGATGAAGGATGCAGGCGAGAACATAACCCAGATCGATCAGTCGCGAAAACTGTCCGACGCCATTCGCGACGTGAAAAACGCCTTCGCCGACCGCGACGACGTCGTGGTCGACATGCGCGAGGCGCATCGCATGCGGCTGGAATTGCTTGCCGCCGAACTCGCGCCCATCTTCGCCGACGTGCCCGCCGACATGGACAATTTCGACTTCGCCGTCTCGTCCGGGCTGCAGCCGCGCCTCTGGATCGACGCCGTCAGCCATGTCGCCATGGGGCGCGACCGCCGCACCTATCGCTTCCTCAGGGATACGCGCATCGGCCGGGTGGTGCTCGCCGAATCAACCGAGATGAAACCGGTTGCCGATCAAGTGACGCGCTACGTCGCGGAGCGCGTCGTCGAACGCCAGAGAATGATGGAAGGCGGGGTCGAGCAGGCTGTCGCCGGCCTGAAGCGTGCCTTGGTCCCGGAAGCCGAGCCGCCACTGCGATCCGTCCCGCGCGGCAAGCGTTGGTCGGCGTTTCTCTCGGGTCTCGGCCTGATCGCCGCAGGCGCCCTGGTCGGGCTGGCTGTATCGATCGTGTTGTTCTGGGACCGCCTTGTTGCGATGGGACTGAGCTTTGGACCATGATCCTGAACCGAAGGTCCGCGTAGCGAAAAGTGGAAACCGGTTTTCGGAAAAGATCATGGTCAAACAAAAAGATAGAGCTCCATCCCAATTCTATCGGATGGAACAGGCTCTAATGCATGTCGCGCAAAAGTGCGCAGCGGTTTTGCGATAACGACATGTATAAAACAACAACCTGAAGCGCGTCGCGCGAGGCCGATCGAACACGACGCGCTTCAGGCCATAGCGTCCGCGCCAAGCTCCAGAATCTCCAGATCGGAAGGCGGGATGGCCGGCCCGGTCAGGCCACGTCGCGTCAGCCTGATCCGCCAATTGTCCTTTTCGCCATCGATCTCCAACAGATTATATTGCGCCGCCGGCCGCCTGCCGCCTGGCGCCTGCCCTGCGGCGGCGACGCCGACCACTGGAATTTTGGCGCCGCGCCCATTGATGGAAAACAGCGTCGGCTCGTGCGAATGGCCGTGCAGCACAAGCTCGGCCCCGTGCCGCTGAACGACCTTGTGGAAGCGGGCAATGCCGAACAGCCGCTTGGGCTGCGAAACGGCGCCACGCACTGGCGGATGGTGGATCATGATCACCCGGAACAGTCCGCGCTTGGCCGTAGCATCGAGCACTTCGCGCAGCCTTTCCGCCTGGTCTTCCAGAAAGAAGCCGTTGGCCATGAACGGAGCCGTGGCCCGCGCCGTCGTCACACCGATCAGCGCGACGTTGCCACGCACGCGCAGATACGGAAAGGCGTCGCGGTCGATCGGCGTATTGACGCCGTCGCCGGTCATCCATGCCGTCCACGACCGGCAGGCCTTGTCGAAGGCGCCAGGCACATAGGCGTCGTGGTTTCCTGGAACGACCGACACATCATCGGGAGAACCCAGTGTCTCCAGCCAGTGCTTGCCCATCTCGATCTCGCCATCGAGCGCCAGATTGACCAGATCGCCGGTGACAGCAAGGTGATCCGGTGCGCTCGCCTTGATATCGGCGACGATCGTGTCGATGACGGCATCGCGCATATGGCGGCGGCGGTTGCGCTGCCAGTTGACGTAACCGACCACGCGCTTGGAGGCGAGATCGCGATAGGTTACACCGGGAAGCGGTCCCAGATGGATATCGGAAATATGCGCGAGCCTGAACATCCTCTCTTCATAAGCGACGCGCGCGCTGCTTTCCACCCACGGTTTCGTGGGTGGTGACGCGGCCCGATCCGGAGCAAGCTTTCCGCCAGGTCGGCTGGCCGGGTCTCAGGGCAAGGCTGTTTCATCTGTATTTCGTGCTGCGGCGGCCGATGACGCTCGGGGTGCGCGGCTTGATCCACGACCGCACGTCCAATTCCGTCTTCCTCATTCGCCACACCTATGTACCGGGCTGGCAGCTTCCCGGCGGTGGCGTCGAGCTGGGCGAGACGATGATCGAGGCGCTGGCGCGCGAGCTCTCGGAGGAGGGCAATATTGCATTGACCGCGCCGCCGTTGCTGAGATCGATGCATTTCAACCGTCGGGCCAGCCGCCGCGACCATGTCGGGCTCTATTTGGTCGAGCAGTTCAATCAGACGGCGCCGAAGCTGCCGGACCGCGAGATCGCCGCAGCCGGTTTCTTTCCGCTCGACCGCCTGCCGGACGGAACGACGCAGGCCACGTTGCGACGGATTGGCGAGATTTTTGGCGGCGCGGCGGCGTCGCCCTACTGGTAGGTCACGCCGCCTTCCTGAACCGATTGCGGTCATGCGGCGCGGCGTAGTCCAGTTCCGGTCCGACCGGCACGATGTGCGTCGGGTTGATCGTTTCGTGGCTGCCGTAATAGTGCGCCTTGATGTGGTGCAGGCTCACCGTGCCAGCGACGCCCGGGACCTGATAGAGATCGCGCAGATAGTTCGACAGGTTCGGATAGTCGGCGATGCGGCGCAGGTTGCACTTGAAATGGCCGACATAGACCGGGTCGAAGCGGACCAGCGTGGTGAACAGCCGCCAATCGGCCTCGGTGATGCGGTCACCGACGAGATAACGCTGGCGAGATAGGCGATCCTCGAGTTTATCGAGCGCCGAGAACAGTTCGCCAAACGCTTTCTCATAGGCCGCTTGCGTCGTGGCGAAGCCGGCGCGGTAGACGCCGTTGTTGACTGAGGGATAGACCAGCGCATTGACTGCGTCGATTTCGCCGCGCAGTGCTTTCGGATAGAAATCGAGGCTGGCGTCGCCCCATTTGTCGAAGGCTGAATTGAGCATCCGGATGATCTCGGAGGACTCATTGGAGACGATTGTTTGTTCTCGCCTGTCCCACAGGACCGGCACCGTCACGCGGCCGGAATAGGCGGGATCGGCCTTGGTGTAGATCTGATGCAGGAAATCGAAACCGTAGAGCGTGTCTCCGGTGGCGCCGTCCTCGGCCAGGAAGGTCCAGCCGTTGGCGCCCATGAAATGATGGACGACCGAGACGGAAATCACGTCCTCGAGTTTCTTCAGTGCTCGAAAGATCAGCGTCCGGTGCGCCCAGGGACAGGCAAGCGAGACATAGAGATGGTAGCGGCCCGGCTCGGCCTTGAAGCCGCGCTTGCGGCCTTCGGCCGGCGTACCGTCAACGGTGACCCAGTCGCGCCATTGCGACTGTGCCCGCACGAACTCGCCGTCGCTGCCCTTGGTGTCGTACCCGCGGTCCTGCCATTTGCCGTCGACAAGCAATCCCATGCGATGTCCTTTCGTCTTCATAGGGATGTAGGCACATACAGACGATGCGGAAATCGCCAGGCGTTGAACAGTTCGTCAATCGCCAGGGCAGCAAACGAAGGGCGCCAGTGGAAACGGCCGATTGCAGTGGCTGAAGATTGGTGCTAGCGGAAAATCCGCATGTTCGACATTGCTTTGATCCGGTTCGACCGACGACGAAAGGGCGCCCGCGCTTGATGAAGCGCTGACTGGCGAACGCTGCCGTTTGCAGCAAACCTTTCCCGTATACCGGAACGCAAAGACCATGAGCCTTGCCGACGTGAAATACCTGCCGGAAACTCCGGCGCATGACCCCGAAATCGAATCCATTAACGACGAAGCCTTCGGGCCGGGCCGTTTCGTGCTGGGCGCCTACAAGATCCGTGAGGGCGGCCCGCATGAACGCGCTTTGTCCTTCGTGGCCGTCGATGGCGATATCGTTGTCGCCTCGGTGCGCATGACGCGCATCGCGGCCGGCGCCGGCCGCGCGCTGATGCTCGGACCGCTTGCCGTACGGCCGGCCTTCAAGAACCTCGGCATCGGCCGCCGGCTGGTGGCGATCGCGCTGGAAGCCGCCGCCAAGGCCGGCATGCCGGCGGTGGTGCTTGTCGGCGACGAGCCCTATTACGGCCCGCTCGGCTTCAAGAGAATCCCGCGTGGGCAAATCTCCATGCCGCGCCCGGTCGATCTCGACCGGCTTTTGTCGCATGAAATCGTGCCGGGCGCGGTCGCAACGCTGGTGGGGGAGGTTTGCCACGCCGATCAGGCAAGGATTACCGCGCACATCGCCGCGATGGCGTGACCCTCCCGATGCTGTTGCGCCTTCCCGTCGGGCTTCGTAGCATGTGCCCGGCAGGATGGAGGACGCCGGCATGAACCCGAACGGCCAGATTGCGATCGTCACCGGCGGCGGCTCCGGCCTCGGCGAAGCGACGGCGCGCGCACTGGCCGCGAAGGGCGCCAGCGTTGCCATCCTCGACCTCGGCATCGAGCGTGCGGCGAAGATTGCGGCCGATATCGGCGGCATCGCCGTCCAATGCGACGTAAGCAGCGCCGACGGCGGTGCTGCTTGCGTGGCGGAAGTGGCAAAAAAGCTCGGCGAACCTCGTATCCTGGTGAATTGCGCCGGCATCGCCATCGGTATGAAGACGATCGGCAAGGACGGTCCGCACCCGCTCGACCAATACCGCAAAGTGATCGAGGTCAATCTGATTGGCACCTTCAATATGATCCGCCTCGTCGCCGACCGCGCCGCAAAGCTTGAGCCGCTGGAGGGCGGCGAGCGCGGCGTCATCGTCAACACGGCATCGGTCGCCGCCTATGACGGTCAAATCGGCCAGGCCGCCTATTCAGCCTCCAAGGGCGGCGTCGTCGGCATGACGCTGCCGGTGGCGCGCGATCTTGCCCGGTCGGGCATTCGCGTCTGCACCATCGCGCCCGGCATCTTCAAGACGCCGATGATATCAGGCATGCCGCAAGAGGTGCAGGATTCGTTGGGCGCCGCGGTGCCCTTCCCGTCCCGTCTCGGCGAGCCTTCCGAATATGCGGCCCTTGTGCTGCACATCGTCGAAAACCAGATGCTCAACGGCGAGACCATCCGCCTCGACGGCGCCATCCGCATGGCGCCGAAGTAGCCGATCATGAGTGCCGAAGTCTCGCCGCAGGCGAAGACCGGCCCGCTCGCCGGCCTGACGGTGATCGAGATGGCCGGGATTGGACCGGTGCCGCTGGCCGGCCTGATGCTGTCGGAGATGGGAGCCGAGGTGCTGCGCATCGAGCGGATTGGGTCGACCCAGCCGTTCCTGTCGCTACCGGATGAATACGACATCGACCGTCACGGCCGCTCCATCCTGCGGCTTGACCTAAGGCGCTGGGAAGGCGCCGAACTGGTGCTGCGCCTTGCCGAAAAGGCCGACATTCTGGTCGAAGGGTTTCGTCCCGATGTCATGGAGCGGTTTGGTCTCGGGCCGGATGCGGCATTGGCGCGTAACCCGGCGCTGATCTACGGCCGCATGACGGGGTTCGGCCAGGACGGACCGCTATCGGGTCGTGCCGGCCACGACATCACCTACCTCGCCTATTCGGGTGTGCTGCACGCCATCGGCCAGGAAGGAAGCCGGCCAGTCCCACCGCTCAACCTCGTCGCCGACTATGGCGGCGGCGCCGTGATGCTGGTTGCCGGCGCACTGGCCGCCCTGTTTGAGCGTTCGCGCTCCGGTAGGGGCCAGGTGATCGATGCCGCGATGATCGAGGGCGCTTCGATGCTGGCGACACCTGTGCACGCCTTGATGGCGGCGGGCCTGTGGAGTGACACGCGCGGCGCGAACCTGCTCGATTCCGGCGCGCCCTTCTACGATACCTATGAGACGGCGGACGCACGCCACGTCGCCGTCGGCTGCCTTGAACCCCGGTTCTTCGCTGAATTCGCAAGACTGCTGCCGCTCGACAAGCGTTTTGTGCACGGCCAATACGACAGGAATTTGTGGCCGCAGATGCGCGCTGCCATTGTCAATCGGGTCGGGCAGAAGACACGGGACGACTGGGACCGTCTCTTTGCTGCGACCGATGCTTGCGTTGCACCGGTTCTGTCGTTGCGGGAAGCCAGGGATCATCCGCACAATCGCGCTCGCAACGCCTTTGTGACGTCGGGTGCGCTTGAACGCCCCGCCCCGGCCCCGCGCTTTTCGCGCTCCCGGCCGACGCTTGCCGCCATGCCGGCCGATCACCATTGTCAGGCGGCGACCGTGCTGGCACGCTTCGGCCTTTCGGAAAGCGAAACTGAGGCCCTTGTCAAATCCGGTGTGATAGGTTGATTACCGGAGAATAAAAATCAGCTTAAGACGGTGTGGATTTTGGCCGACCGAAAAAAGGACGTGATCCGCGAGACCGACGCCGAAGCGATCAGGCTGGCAAAGACGCTGATCCGCAGCGCCCGTTTCGGCGCGCTGGCGGTGATCGAGCCCGGGACCGGTTCGCCGCTGGCCAGCAGGGTTGGTGTCGCCACCGATATCGACGGCGCGCCGATGATCCTTGTATCGATGCTGTCCGCCCATACCGGCGCGATCCTTGCCGACCCGCGCTGTTCGCTGCTTGTCGGCGAGCCCGGCAGGGGCGACCCGCTGGCGCACCCGCGGTTGACGCTCGTCTGTCGGGCAGCACGGCTTGAGCGCGGGTCCGGCGAGCATGCCCGCGCCGAACGGCGCTATCTCAACCGCAACCCCAAAGCGAAGCTCTATGTCGGACTTGGCGACTTCTCGATCTTCCGCCTCGAGCCGGAGCGGGCCAGTCTCAACGCCGGCTTCGGCAAGGCCTACTTGCTCGAGCGCACCGATCTGGTCACGACCGCTCCGATCGTCGAAGACCTTGCCGCTGGTGAACAATCCGCCCTCGACCATATGAATGCCGACCATAGCGACGCAATTGCCGTCTACGCGCGCCATTTCGCCAAGGCCGCAGGCGACGGCTGGGTCATCACCGGCTTCGACGCCGACGGCATGGACCTGGCATTGGGCGACGATGTCTGCCGGGTCTTCTTCCCCGAGCCACTGAGGGCGGCGCGTGAGCTCAGGCATGTTCTGGTCGACATGGCAAAGACCGGCCGAGTTGCAGACGAAACACAGTCCGACAGTTAATCGTGTCGGATCGAAAGCAAGTCTTGAGGTTTGAGTGAAATGTTCTACCCTTTCTCGGTAGCGTTGAATCGCCAGCGCACATTCGCGAGTGAGTCTATGGAATCAGACGCTATTGCCCCCATAGCGCCGGATGAGCAGGAAGGTGTGGGGGATCGATGGTCTCGAAAAAGCTAATCGCCAATGCCGAATCAGCGGCTGCGTTTCTGACGCTGATGGGCAACGAGAAACGACTGTTGATCATGAACTATTTGGCCGACGGTGAAATGTCGGTCGGTGCTATCGCCGAGAAGGTTCTGCTCAGCCAATCCGCCCTGTCCCAGCATCTGGCCAAACTGCGGGCGCTCGATCTCGTCGAGACCCGGCGCGACCGGCAGATGATCTACTATTCCTGCAAATCCGATGCCGTGCGCGAACTTCTCAACACGCTGGACGGGATTTTCGGCGAAGGTGAGTTGTCGCAGATGGCGTACCGCCTGCGTCGCTCCGGGACTTGATCGGCCAATGCATGTCGCCCAAAGCCTGCCCTTGGGCTTGACCCAGGGCTTGACCCGAGGGTGCGAAGCGGTTTTGGGATAACGACATACATAACAACAAGAACCGGCCCAAGCACCCCCTACCTCGCTGACGGTTCTTAGAGCGACTTGCGTCCACTTGGACGCAGGAAGTACTTTGGATCCACGCATCGAGCTGTCCGAAAACCCACTGCGATTTTCGGGGCGATGCGTGTCCGCCGAGGCAAGCATGCGCCCCATTCGTATCGAAGACCCGCAAGACCCGCGCGTCGCCGCCTATCTCGACATCCGCGAGCGCGATCTTGCCGGCCGGCAGGGCCGCTTCGTCGCCGAAGGCAAGGTGGTGCTCGAAATGCTGCTCGCGGCCAAACGCTTTTCGGCCGAATCGGTGCTGGTACTCGAAAACCGGCTGGCAGGCCTCGACGGAACCCTGCGCAAGGCACCCGCGGACCTTCCGGTCTACGTCGCGGCCAGCGAGGTCATGGACAGGATTGCCGGCTTTCACATGCATCGCGGCATATTGGCGATCGGCCGCAAGGGCGCGGCGCAGCCTGCAGAGGCCTTGCTTGACACCTTGCCCGCCCGCGCGTTGATCGTCGTGCTGGTCGGCATCGCTAACCATGACAATATGGGCTCGATCTTTCGCAACGCCGCCGCCTTCGGCGCCGATGCGGTGTTTCTGGACGCGACCTGCTGCGATCCGCTGTACCGCAAGGCGATCCGCGTCTCGGTCGGCGCCGCGCTGAAAGTTCCCTTCGCCTCCTTCACTGAGACCATCGGCTTCACCGCGGCGCTCGACCGGCTGGGCTTCGGCCAGTTCGCTTTGTCGCCACGCGGCCAAACCGGCATCCGCGATGCGAAAGGGACTGAACGGCTGGCGCTCTATCTCGGCACCGAAGGCGAAGGCCTGCCCGAAAGTCTGCTCGCCCGCCTGCGGACGGTGCGGATCGATATGGCAGAAGGTTTCGACAGCCTGAATGTCGCCGCCGCGTCAGCCATCGCCCTACATCATTTTTCGGCAAGCAGGACCTGAGCCGCAGAAGACAGCATCACTGCCTGGGCTCAATGCGCCGATTCGGCCTCTGCAGCGCCCGCACGCGATCGGCAAGGCTGCGTTCGCCGCTTCCCGGTGGGTTGGGTGCCGCAAGAGCCTTTGCGATCGGCGACTCCGGCCCGTCGAGCTTCGCCGTCAGGGCGACGACTTGCGCCGCCAGGTCGCTCATCTGCTCACGCAATGCAGCGCTGGCGCGGCGCGCATCGTCGCCGCCTTCGGATTTGGATGCCTCGAAGGCGGCAAGATCCGTTTTCAGTTTCTTGTTCTCGCGGGCCAGTTCCGTCAGCCTCGCCTCCAACCGCTCGCGGTCGTTGTCGAGCTTGGCGATGGCTTTTTGGGTGTCGTCCTTGACGGCCGCATCGGCCTGACTGCCTTGCACTCCGACGAAACGCACCGCGGAGGCGTTTTCCACGCGTTCGCTTTTCGACTTTTCGCGAAGCCGCGCGATTTCCTTGTCGCGGCGGTCAAGCTTGTCCTCGCGATCGGCAAGCGTGGCGAGCAGGCGCTCGACCTTCTTGTCCAGTTCGCCGGTCCTTTTCTTCTCGGCCTTCAACGCGTCTCGTGCGGCCTTGCTCTCGGCCGCGATCTCCTGTTGGCGCCTGTCCGCCTCCTTGCGCTGGCCACGCAGCACCGAAATGTCGTCGGCCAGCTTTTGCAGTTCGGACTCGCGCGCCACAAGTTCGATCTGACGGCTGCTCGAAGAAAAGCTGGCGTCGTCATACATGTGCTCCAGTTTTTTCAGCTCGAGCACACGCTTTTCCAGGGCATGCTCGGTTTGAGCAAGTCGATCTGACAAAAGCTGCAACTGGTCTTCGCGCTGCCGAAGGTCTTCGCCCTTGGCCTCGAGTTCGGAAACGGCCTGTTTCTTGTCCTTCCGCTCGAGCGCCAGCTCCTTCAGTGCCTCGCGGCCGCGGCTGATCTCGACAAGCTGTTCGGCCGATTTCTCGCGCAGCGACTTGACGCTCATCTCGAGCCGGCGCGTCGACATGGCGAACTCGGCGCGGATGCGATCCTTCTCCGCCTGGATCTCGGCCAGCGTCAGCGGCATCGAGCCCTCGACGCGTTTGCGCGTCAGCATCACGGCCCGCCGCCAGATGGCCGGGGCAATCATCAGCGCCACAAAGCCGGCGCAGAGAAAGCCGAGGACAAAGAACAGGACCGACTGAACCAAGGTGACTATCCGTTATGGACGGCAAACAACCGTAAGCGACTGTGCCACGTTCGCATGACGGAATTCCAGCGCTGCGGCAAGGGTCTGCCGCAGCAATGTTCAGATCGTCGACCTTGGAGCCAGTCGAGACGGCGAGGCAACCGCTTGCTCAGAATGGATTCCAGGTGGCGCGCTGGGTAAGCTTCAGATAACCGAGATTGACGCCAAGCCGGGCGCCGACGCCGGTGCGGATCGGCACCAGCAGCACATTGTTGTTCTTCATCACGTTGAAGCCGACGCCAGCCACGAGATAGGCCGAGCCGGCAACGCCGCCGAAACGATTGTAGAGGCTGTTCACGTCGTCGAGATTATAGACCAGCATCATCACCCGCGAGCCCTCGCCGCCAAAATCCCAGCCGAGCGACGGGCCCTGCCAGAACACTTTGTGATCGCCGGCGTTCTTGGTGTAGAGCGTGCCTTCGCCATAGGTCAGGCCACCGATCAGCGCGCCCGAGCCCTCCTCGCCAAGCAAATAGCCATTGGGCAGGCCGTAGGAGGCGAAAATCTTCTCGACGACGGTGGCGAGCCCGCCCGACGTCGCGCCGAAGAATTTATGACCGGAATCGACGATCTCCTGAGCGGTGTATTCCTGGGCCCGCGAAGGCGAGGTCGAAAAGACGATGACAAGGCCCATGAGAGCGATCGCCATTGAGAGGACACGGAAGAAACTCCGGTCAGAGATGACACGGAAAATCCGGTCAGAGGTGACACGGAAAAAACTCCGGTCGTAGTATCGGGAAAACATGCTTCCAATCTCCGTCAGGGAGCACTTTCGCCGACGCCTCACATCCGTGCGGCTCTTTGGCGGCCGCTAAGGATGACTGTTATGGGCAAACTATGCCGTAATCCTTTTTCAACCATTAAGCTTTCACATGAAGATGGCGGTTAGAAGGCTGGTTTCGAGCTGATTTCGCGTCGCCCCGCAGTATCCGCACCCTGCGTGAACACACCATTTTCGATAACGACAATTCCGGATTTGTTGCTGCACGCTCAGGCGCTGTGTATTCAAGGCCTTGGAGAGAGCGTGATTCGTGTTGGCAGGCGTGATCATTTATCGCGCGGCCATTCCAGTGAAATTTTGCAGGGACTTTCGCCGATGGCCGAGCTTTTCACCCTTTCCGCACCCGATCTCGCAGCGCTTTTGTGCAGCCGGGTCTGCCACGACATCATTTCGCCGGTCGGCGCCATAAACAACGGGCTTGAGCTGCTCGACGAAGGCGGCGCCGACGAAGATGCCATGAAATTGATTCGGCAGAGCGCCAGAAACGCTTCGGCCCGCCTGCAATTCGCCCGCATCGCCTTCGGCGCAGCCGGTTCTGCCGGCATGATGATCGACACGGGGGACGCCGAGGCCGTTGCGATCGCCTTTTTGAGGAACGAGAAGCCGGAACTGGTCTGGAACGGAACCCGTGCGCTGCTGCCCAAGAACAAGGTAAAGTTGCTGCTCAATCTCATTCTCGTCGCCAACGCCGCCATTCCGCGTGGCGGTAAGCTTACCGTTACGCTTGAAAACCTCGACACAGAACCCCGCTTTGCGCTCGCCGCGAGCGGTCCGATGCTGCGCGTGCCGCCCAAATTCCTGGAGCTCCATTCCGGCAACAGGCCTGAAGAACCGATCGACGCGCATTCGGTGCAGCCCTACTACACGTTGCTTCTGGCGCGCGAGGCGAACATGACGATATCGATCCGCGCAACCGCAGAAGAAATCGTACTATCGGCTGCTTGAAGTTACTAAGAAATGATTGAAAAGAACAGATAAGAGGTTTTAGACAATATTTACTACCCCCTCACGGTCGAATGAAGCGAGCCTTCCAGGCTAGTTCGGCCGAAGCATTGGTCAAGAAGTTTCCGTAAAAGCTGTTCTTGCAAAAATTTTACCTATCGGCTTTTCAGCTTCTTTACCGGATTGATCCTACCGTGCCTTTCAGTACCGCGACGCTGCCGGATTGCCGCATGGCAAAGAGGGACCGGAAATGAAACGCTGCATGTTCATCGACGATTCGAGCGTCATCAGGAAGGTCGCAAAGCGCATCCTGGGTGGTTCCGACATGCTGGTCATCGAAGCTGCCAGCGGGTTTGACGCGGTCGAGATGTGCACTGCCGACATGCCGGATATCATCGTCGTCGACGGCGCCTTGCCGGACATGCAGGCGGAGGACGTCATCCGCCGCATACGCGCCATGGAAAGTCCGATACAGCCCCAGATCCTGATTTCGCTGGTTGAGGTCGACGTCGCTTCGATCATGCGGGCAAAGCGCGCCGGCGCTCAAGGCTATCTGCTGAAGCCGTTCAATCGGCCGCAACTTCTCGAATGCTTCCGCACCTTGAGAATTGCAGCCTGATTCGCCGATCCCTGGCGCATCGCCCCCGGAAATTGGCGCTCCATGTCTGCGATACAAACGCAAAAGTCCGGCCGAAGCCGGATTTTGTCGGAAAATCGATCGGATCGGCGTCGTCAGCTCAGGCGCTGACGCGGATATCTTCCGGCTCGCGCAGCACATAGCCGCGACCCCAAACCGTCTCGATGTAATTCTGGCCGCCGGAAGCGTGGTCGAGCTTCTTGCGCAGCTTGCAGATGAAGACGTCGATAATCTTCAGTTCCGGTTCGTCCATGCCGCCGTAAAGGTGGTTGAGGAACATTTCCTTGGTGAGCGTAGTGCCCTTGCGCAGCGAGAGCAGCTCCAGCATCTGGTATTCCTTGCCGGTCAGATGCACGCGCTGGCCACCGACCTCAACGGTCTTGGCATCGAGATTGACCACCAGGTCGCCGGTGGTGATGACCGACTGGGCATGGCCCTTGGAGCGCCGCACGATAGCGTGGATGCGGGCGACCAGTTCGTCCTTGTGGAACGGCTTGGTCATATAGTCGTCTGCGCCGAAGCCGAGGCCGCGTACCTTGTCCTCGATGCCGGCCATGCCGGAGAGGATAAGGATCGGCGTCTTCACTTTGGAAAGGCGAAGTGTTCTCAAGACCTCGTATCCCGACATGTCGGGGAGATTGAGGTCGAGAAGGATGATATCGTAGTCGTAGAGCTTGCCTAGATCGACACCTTCTTCGCCAAGATCGGTCGTATAGACGTTGAAACTTTCCGATTTCAGCATCAGCTCGATGCTTTGTGCGGTTGCACTGTCATCTTCTATCAGCAGAACACGCATTTCATTCCCCTTTTCTGCTGCCGGACCATTTCACGACCCGTCCAGGACCGGAGCAGTGATTGCCTGAGCAGAGGCTGCCATCGAATGGTTAACAAAACCTAATTCCGTGCCGCTGACGGTATCAGATTTTTTAACCCCTTTCTACACCTTGTTGAATCTAATAGTGAATCACAGAACCAAACCGCTAATGCAAAACATTAATAAGCCAGACTAAGTGACTCTTTGGACTCGCTGGCCGTGCTTCCGCATCGAGAGCCGGAATTTTTACCCGGCCTTAAGTCCTGAGCCCTATGATTAACAATGCCCGTAAACGAATGGTTACCGCCGGCAAAAAACTTTAGGAATTTGTTTCCCATAGTTCCTGTAAAGTCGGTGGAAACGGGTGAAGCCTGCGGTTTGCCAGGTGGATTGGACGATATGTGCAGGTGTGCGTTTCCAGGAGTACCGAATCATGAAGTCACGTGAAAACCTCGTTCGGCTGAAGCAGTTCCAGGTGAATGAGAAGCGGCGGCAATTGCTGCAACTCGACATGATGATCGCTGAATTCGAGCGCATGGCTGTCGAACTGGAGCTCCAGATCACTGCCGAAGAAAAGAAAGCCGGCATCACCGACATCAACCATTTTGCCTATCCGACCTTCGCCAAGGCAGCGCGCCTGCGCCGCGACAATCTCAGAAACTCGCAAAGCGACCTCGCCCAGCAGCGAAGCGTTGCCGAATCACTGCTCGGCGAAGCCGAAGCGGAGCTTTCCAAAGCGGAAATGCTCGAATCGCGCGACACCAAGATCCGCGACGCCGAGACCGGCGGCCGCAGCGCCATGATCGGCTGAAAACAAGGCTTTAAGCCGGTCAACACCCAGCGATCAGGGCGTTGCTCATCTGGAACGTCGCCGCTCATTGGTCGAGCAGCCGCCAGTTTCAGGCCTGCGCTACCAAATCCCCTTCATGTTCCGCGACGCCCGCATCCGGGCATCCCTGATGTCGGGCGCAGGCGGTTACGGCCAGGACCTTATCTGATTGAGCAGCCCACCGGTTCTGGCCGAGTTCGGCGCGTCGAGCGGATGTCAGTCGGGCCCGACCGCGCCGGCTTGTGGAACGTGGCAAGGTCGACGCGAAAAAGCTTGTCGTCCCTGTGGCAAAGACCCGCTCGAAGAAGCAGGCGCCGCTCATGCCTTTCTCGGCCGATCGGCAGGTGGTGCTGACCGTCTGAAGCAGAGAGAACCGTTGCGGCAAAGCAAAAAGGGCGCGGATTGTCGCGCCTTTTGACTTCCTTGAACCAGCCTTAATGCCGATATTGCTGGATACGCGTCGTGCGCAGGCCGGCAAGGCCATATTCGTCGATCGACGCCTGCCAGGACAGGAATTCCTCGGTGGTCAGCTTGTAGCGCTGGCATGCCTCTTCGAGGCTCAAAAGCCCACCCCGTACAGCCGCCACCACTTCCGCCTTGCGCCGGATAACCCAGCGACGTGTGTTCGTCGGCGGCAGATCGGCAATCGTAAGGGGGCTGCCGTCAGGCCCGATAACATATTTGACGCGTGGTCTAACAAGATCGGTCATCGTACTCTCTACTAAAAACTCAAAGACCCAATCCCCACCACATTACCGCCACAGCTTTAAAAATTGCCTAAGCGAACCCTAATAGCTAGGTAAGGATCATGAACGCCGCGTTAGTCTTTTCGTCGGCATTTGAGATATCTGCCCGCGAGCGCCGAATCCGTTCAAAAAAAACGGCCGGATCGCGAAGCTGGCGCGCCCGGAAAGCTTGACCTATATTCCGGCCATTGGCATTCAAGCGCCCTCATCCAGGGCGCCGTGCAGAACGAAAGAACCATGAACAGCCTCGACCTTCCCGGACGTCCCGAAAACACCCGCGTCGTTGTCGCCATGTCGGGCGGCGTCGACTCGTCGGTCGTTGCCGGTCTTTTGAAGCGCGAAGGCTATGATGTCGTCGGCGTCACGCTGCAGCTCTACGACCATGGCGCGGCAACGCACCGGGCCGGCTCATGCTGCGCCGGCCAGGACATCGACGATGCCCGCCGCGTCTCCGAGACGCTCGGCATTCCGCACTATGTGCTCAATTACGAGGAGCGCTTCCGCAAGGCGGTGATCGACCCCTTCGCCGAGAGCTATGTGGCCGGCGAAACGCCGATCCCTTGCGTTTCCTGCAACCAGACGGTGAAATTCGCCGACCTTCTGGCGACCGCCAAGGAGCTCGGCGCCGACGCGCTGGCCACCGGCCATTACATCCGCTCCGGCGCCAACGGCGCCCATCGCGCACTGTACCGGCCGGTCGACGCGGAGCGCGACCAGAGCTATTTCCTGTTCGCCACCACGCAGGCGCAGATCGATTATCTGCGCTTTCCGCTTGGCGGCCTGTCGAAGCCGCAGGTTCGCGCCATCGCCGAGGAAATGGGGCTGACGGTCGCTGCCAAGCAGGACAGCCAGGACATCTGCTTCGTGCCACAGGGCAAATATTCCGACATCATCGCCAAGCTGAAGCCGACTGCTGCCAATCCGGGCGACATCGTCCATATCGACGGCCGCGTACTCGGCCGCCATGAAGGCATTTTGCGCTACACGATCGGTCAGCGCCGCGGCATCGGCGTCGCCTCGGGCGAGCCGCTCTACGTCGTCCATCTCGACGCCGATCGAGCCCGCGTCGTCGTTGGCCCGCGCGAGGCGCTGGAGACGCACAAGATCTATTTGCGCGACATGAACTGGCTGGGCGACGCTGCGCTGTCCGACATCCCGGCGGCCGGGCTGGAGCTTTTCGCGAAGGTCCGCTCGACACGCCCGCCGCGCCCGGCCGTGCTGCATCACAACGCCGGCATCACTTCGGTGGAACTGGTCGACGGCGAGTCCGGCATCGCGCCCGGCCAGGCCTGCGTGCTCTATTCCGACGACGGCAACCAGGCCCGCGTGTTCGGCGGCGGCTTTATCGAGCGTTCCGAGCGTGGCGCCGAGGCCGAGGCGATGCTGACGCGGCTGGCAGCCCGCCCGGCGCAGATTCCCGCGGAATGATCCCGATCCTATCGGGATGATCAGGCTCTAACACAGCGGCACTTTCTCTCAGGAAGACGATCCAGTGTGGGTAACCGTGCCAGCGGTCAGGATACGCAGCACCCTGATGGCTTCCTCGCCACTGGTGCGCGGTTCTGCCCGCGTCTCGATGCACTGGATGAAATGCTCGAGCTCTCGCGTCAGCGGCATGCCCTCGCCCACCGCCACATAGGACGGCTCGTTGGTGGTGAAGGCCCATTGGCCGCTGTCTTGCCACACCGCGTGGCGGTAGACGGCGAGCTTGCGCTCCCACGGCTCGACATCGTCGAACACCGCCATCGCCTTGGTGCCGACCACGGTCAGCCGCCGCTCGCGGTAAGGGTTGAGCCGCGACGCGAAGAGATGGCTGCGCAGACCGTTGGGAAAGCGCATGTGCAGATGCGCGAAATCGCTAAGATTGTCGAGGAGCGCTGCCCCCTCGCCGCGCACCTCGATCGGTTCCGTGCCGGTGATGGCGAGGATCATCGACAGATCGTGCGGCGCAAGGTCCCACAGCGCATCGTTCTCGGTGTGGAACTTGCCGAGCCCGAGCCGGTGCGAATGGATATAGCGGACCTCGCCGAGCTCGCCATTGTCGATCAGCGCTTTCAACGTCTCGAAGGCTGGATGAAAGCGCAGTACATGGCCGACCATGAAGACGCGGCCATTGTCGGCCGCCGCCTTCACCGAGCGCTCGGCATCCGCCACCGTCAGCGCGATCGGCTTCTCCACCAGCACGTCCTTGCCGCCCTGGACGGCGCGCACCGCCATGTCGGCATGGAACTGCGGCGGCAGCGCCATGACGATGGCATCGACGTCGCTGCGGACAAACAGCGCCTCCGGCTCGATCGCCAGGCAATCCTGCTCACTGGCGAAGCCTTCGGCGCGGGCAGGGTTGACGTCCGAGACCGCGTGCAGCGCGCCGAGCGCCTTGAGGGTGCGGATGTGGTTGCTGCCCCAGTATCCGCAACCGAGGACTGCAATGCGCGGTTTCATCAATCCCAACTCTAGAATTTCGTGGCCGAGACATAGCGGCGCGCCCCGCCGAACTCAACCCCGGCATTTCTGTGCCCGATTATCTGCCCGGCAAAGCTTTCCGGCCATTAGAGCGATGTGCGTCCGCCTGGACACACAAAGTACGCGTCTCAAGTCCGTGAAGCTTCGCATCGTTCCGGAAGATCGATTCCGATTTTCGGAAAGCACGATCCGATGGAATGTGCCGGCATGCCGGCTGCATCGATGCTTGACAGGCTTGGCGTCCCAACCTTATATCCGCCCGACCTTGGCGAACGCTTCGACATGCCTTCTGATTTAAGGCGGATTTCGGACCTTTCGCCGCCCTGGCGGGGTAGCTCAGTTGGTTAGAGCACGGGAATCATAATCCTGGGGTCGGGGGTTCAAGTCCCTCTCCCGCTACCAAAACTCCTTAAACCATTGAAATAGCAAAAAAATCTATGCACAATGGTAGCGCTTCCAATTGAAATTGATCAATAATTTCAACGTGGCGCCCTCGTTTTCCACGCGCCAGGTGATTTCAGAGTCGAGGAAGAGCAGCACGCGTTTTACTCCTCCCTGAAAGCGCGCTCGATCCGATCAGCAAGGGCTTCACGATACAAGACAACATCGTGCGCCTGCCGGTCGAAAAGGGACACCTCGACCTTGCATTCCAGGCGCCGGCGTCAATCCTTCGGGTCTGGCGAGACCCGTGCGCAGCAGACTGCCAGCTAGTTGACGCACTTTCCAGGGGAACAGGACATTCACATTCAAATTGGTTTTTGGATACCTATCGGAATCTGAATGAGTTTCCAAGCTCTGGACTGTGTCCTCCCAGGCCCACGACCGGACCGGATCCCAGCCAGCTTAGCTGGCGCTCGTTTGGGAGGATTGCTTGGCTTTCCGCACGGCTTCTCACCGCGTGAAGCGAGCGCCATGCCGGCACCGCGGCGGATGGTTGCGCTGGAAGACACACTCGCAGGACGGGGGCGCCGCATTGTTCTGAGGTGAACTTTGCCGAAGCCCACGCCACACCGGCAGCTTCTTCATGTGTGTGGCGTTCACGATGAACCCGCCGATCGAAGATTCGCCGGCCGCTGGTGATCAGGCGGCGCCTTCCAGATAGCGCCTTTCGAAGACGCCTTCGGCAGCATCGCACTTCGACTTGTCGAGCAGGTTCGCCCTGACCATCAGGTCGATCGTCGTCTTGAGCGCCTTGTCTGGCACGGCCAGGCCCTGCGGCCACATGCCCATGCCACGCATATATTCCAGGCCCCGTCGCGCCAGGGATTCGCTTTCGGGTGTGGTAATGCGCTGGAAGATCGGCAGGGTGATGCCATGGTTGGCCGCTTCATTCGTGACCGAATGCGCCTCGATCAGCGCCTTGAGGAAGCGGATCACGAGATCGCGGTTCGCTGCGAGCCAGGATGCCTTGCCGATGACAGCGGTGAAGACGATCTCGGGGATTGCGGCGCTGACTTCCCCGAGCAGATTGTAGCCCTTGTCCTGCGCGAGGAAATTCCAAGGTGCGGGCTGCGGAGCGCAGTCGATTTCGCCTGCCTGCAGCGCCTCCCACCGCTTGGTGTGAATGCCGGCCAGGGCAAACTCATAGTCGCCGGGGTAGTGCAGCCCTGCCGCGGCCAGCATGATCTGCGTGTAGATCGCGGTGCCCTCCGTCAGCGAGGACGTGCCGACTTTCTTGCCCCTCAGCTCGGCAAGCGAGCCGATGCCCGGACGCGCCACGATCGACATCGGCAGGCGCACGGCGTTGGCTGCCACGATACGCAGCTCTCCTCCCCTGACGAAGTCGGCAACGGCGCCTTCCGGCGGCGTAATCGCCAGATCCGCTTCGCCGTCGAGAACGGCCGCGGTCGCCTTTTCGACGCTGCCCATGCGCTTGTAGTCGATCTGGATGCCGTGCTTTTCGAAAAGGCCCTGTTCATCGGCGACGAAGACAGGAAGCCAGTTGAACCCCTGCGCGCCGCCCGCGAGCCGAAGATCGGCGAGGCCGGCAGATTCCTGGTCAGTCATGGCGATATCCTCCGTTGAAACTTCCGGCGCCGGCCTCTGTCTGGCGAGATGCGGTTCGGTTCTACGGCCGTGATGCCGTGGGACATTGACAGACGCATAATAATTTGAGATACCATCTAGTATCTAAAAAACATACGGTATGTCAATATGCCGAACGACGGACTGGGCTGATGCAACATCGAGCCGAAGGAGGAAACATGCGCCCCACCAAGAATGTCGCCGATATCAGCAGCCGACAGGTCGACGCGCTGCGGAACAGCTGACATGAGCGGCCTGGCGCGATCACCACAGGAAGCGATGTTCCTCGGCATGGTTACGGCTGGTTTGCTCGCGCTTGTGGCAGCTGGGCTGCTGCGCTGGTTTCGCGCCGGGAAGCTCTGGACGGACCTCCTGGTGCCCGCTTCCTTCCTCGTCGCTTACTGGCTGGCCTACAACAAGGTGCCGTCTTTCCCGCCAGTAGGTGCGGTCAATAAGGTCTTTTTAGTCTCCGTGATTGGAACGGCGCTCGGTGTCCTGGCCGAGGCCGCAGGCCGTGGCATGCCGGGTCGCGCACTTGTCCTTGCCCAGCCGATCGCGTCCGCCGCCTATATAGGAGCGGCTCGGCTGCCCGATGCGCTCCCGGAAGTGGCGGTGGCCGCGTTATGGGGCCTGCTGGTAATGCATGGCCTTTCCGGTGGAACAGACCGGGCCGCGGACGAATCCGGCACAAGGCGCGTCGTCTCGCTCGGCATCGCATGCGTCGGTTTCGCGCCGATCGCGCTATTGGGGGCATCGTCCTCGAGCTTTCAGCTCAGCCTGCTTTTCGCAGCCGCCCTAGCGGCCATTGTCGCCACCAATATCTCAAATCCGGATTTCGGATTCCGCTCCGCATCCCTCTTGGGAGGAGCAGGTGGCATGATAGCGGTCGCGCAGACCGTCACGCTGATCACGCGCAAGACCGACATGCCAGCGCTGGCCGTGCTGTCATTGATCTTTGTCGCGCCGTTTATCGTCGATCCGGTTTTGCGCCGGATCCACGTCACGAACAAAGCCGTCCGCCTCGCCGCATTTGTCGGGATTTGCCTGCTGCCAGTCGGCGCATCCCTGGCGATTGTGATCGCGCGGTATGGCTCGAGCTTCCCGGTATGACCCGGAAGAGAACTGTCGGAAACCAGTTTAGGGAGGAAGTTACACCTATGTCGAAACTACTGCGGACCACCTTGCTTGCCGCCACGATCGCCTGGTTGCCGCTAGCCGCCGAAACAGCCGCGGCCGGGACTTTCGAAATCGATCCCGTGCATTCGGGCATCGCTTTCTTCATCGACCATCTCGGTTTCTCGCAAGTGATCGGAACGGCGAAGGAGTTCTCGGGCACGTTCGCGTTCGACGCCGCCCACCCGGCTGACAGCAGCCTCGACGTTGCGGTGAAAGTTGCCGGCATCTCGACCAACAACAGCCAGCGCGATAGCGACATCCAGGGCGCCGACTGGTTCAATGCAACCGAGTTCCCGCAGATCACCTTTGTCGGGCGGGAATTCAAGGCGGTCGATGCCAAATCCGGAACGATCACGGGCGATCTCACGATCGCAGGGGTGACAAAGCCGGCCACGCTGGACGTCACCTTCAACAAGGAAGGCGAGAACCCGTGGGACAAGAGCCACGTCGTCGGCTTCAGTGCGCGAACTTCGATCAAACGCAGCGACTTCGGCATGAAGGCCGCGCTCGGAATGATCGGCGACGACGTGAGCCTCGTGATTCAGGTTGAAGGGCGTGCCCGTTCATAACTCACGGTGACCATCCGGCAGGCTGTCGCCTGCCGGATGGCTCGATGGAAGCGGATCCCATCGGCAGCGTTCGTTCAGGCAGATTCGGCCACCATCACCCACGGATTGCGCCAAGTGAAACTTGCCGCGGCCTACTCTGCGGCCACGGGATCCGGACGCCTGAAGGCATCGGCCGTCCCACCTTGCGCGAAAAGGTGGCTTGCATGAGCAATGACGTTCTCGGTCGTCTCGCGGATATGCCGGTCGACCAGATCCTGCGCCGTGGCCGTGTCGCGGGCGATGACCCTATCCATGATCATCTTGTGCTCGACGTCCTTTGCGCGCCATTGCGGGCGAAACTGCGAGGACATCCTGCGGTAGCGGTGGGCGCGCTCAAAGAGCTTCTGCCGGATCTCGAGCAGATTCGGCGAACCGCATGCCGCGACCAGCGACAGGTGGAACGCACTGTGCAACGTGGCCCATTCGTCGGAGAGATAGTAGCTCGCACCAAGCCGGCTTTGCAGGCGATCCATTCGATGGAAGGCGGCCATGATGTCCGCCTCCCAGCGATCGTCGCCACGATCGATTGCCAGCTTGATGCACTGCCGTTCAACGAGCACACGGACATCCGTCAGATCGTTGAGATCAAACAGCGAGACTGGCGCGACCAGGAACCCGCGCTGCCCCTCCGCCACAACCAGGCCTTCGGCCACCAGCCGCGACAGGGCCTCGCGCAGAGTGGAGAAGCTGACTTCATACAACTCCCTCAGCGTCTCGAAGCGCAGCTTGGTTCCCGGTTTCAAGGCACAGCTGATGATGTCGCTCCGCATGCGCGCCAACACATCCCCGGCGCGTGTCTCTCCGGCGGGCTTGAGGGTGTTACCCATGCATACGACTCCGTATTGAATTATCGCGGAGATTACTGCGGATTTTCGAAATAATCAAACCTGTCGCGTCGAAGTGGCGCGATACCGGCCAGGGCGGGCGTGTTGGGTCTCAGCCGTTAAGCAACAACCTCTGGGCATGCCAGCGCAGATGGTCGTCCATGAAGCTCGAAATGAAGAAATAGGAATGGTCGTATCCATCCTGCATGCGCAGTGTCAGCGGAATGCCGGCCTTGGCGCAGGCCCCCTCCAGGAGCCAGGGCCTTAGCCCGTCATTCAGGAACCCGTCCGATGTCCCCTGGTCGACGAGAAATTCCTGAAAGCGGTGCCCATCCTCAATGAGCGATGTGGTGTCGTAGATCCGCCACGCGGCTTCATCCATGCCGAGGTATTTTTCGAGGGCCGGCCTCGACCAGCCGGCTGTGCCTGGCTGCACGATCGGCGCGAAGGCCGAGCAACTCCTGAACCGCTCCGGGTTCTTCAAGGCAATCGTCAATGCACCATGCCCGCCCATCGAATGGCCGGTTATGGCTTGGCGCGACATGTCTGCCGGAAAATTCGCAGCGATCAACGCCGGCAATTCCTCGACGATGTAGGAATACATCCGGTAGTTCTCCGCATAAGGCTCCTGCGTCGCATCGAGATAAAAGCCGGCGCCGCAGCCAAACTGCCAATTGTCCTTCTCATCTGGGATGTCGGCGCCGCGCGGACTGGTGTCCGGACAGACGACGATCAGCCCCAGTTCGGCGGCCATGCGCCTGTATTCGCCCTTGTCCATGACATTTTGATGGGTGCAGGTCAGTCCCGACAAATACCACACCACCGGGCAAGGCGTTTCCCGGGCCTGTGGAGGCACGAAAACGGCAAACGACATGTCGCAGGAGCAACTTGTCGACAGGTGCGAATAGACGCCCTGCACGCCGCCATGGGATTTTGCCTGGGAGATCGTCTTCATGGGTTCCGGCATGTAGTCTCCACCAATTTTAGGCGCCAATGATAGCCATCTATGGCATCCGCCGCGGCCGCGGCAACCCTGGTGGATCAGGTTGCCCGATATTGGGCGGCACCAGCAGATGATTGGCGTGGGGGCGCGCGGAATGGCGGGCCCCCCCCCCGGGGGGGCCGCGGGGGGGCGCAAAGACGATTGTTTTTTTTTTAGGTTTTTGGGGGGGGGGGAGAACCCACCACAAACCCCGAGCAAAAA
>NZ_JBVVQD010000008.1:0-162768 GCF_055811755.1 Mesorhizobium sp. WSM4840 | reverse complement strand
CATCATTAGAACCTCCTCTCGGTCCGCGCCGGCGCGCCTTCCTTTCGGTTTTTGTTGTTTCTTGTTCCCCCCCCCCCCCCCCCCCGGGGGGGGGGGGCCGCCCCCCCCCCCCCCCCCCCCCCCCCCGCGGCGGCGTCGCCGAGGTAGGCACTCATGACCTTTGGATCTTTGAGCAGGTTTGGCGCCGTGTCCTCTCCGACGAACCTTCCCGTCTCGATCAGGTAGCCGCGATCGGCGGTCTTGAGGCTCAGCCGCGCGTTCTGCTCGACGAGCAGGATGCCGAAACCTTCGGCGGCGATGGTGGCCAGTGACTTGAACAGCTCCTTGGACAGCAGTGGCGACAGGCCGAGCGAGGGCTCGTCCAGCATCAGGATGTCCGGCTTCGACATCAGCGCCCTGCCGATCGCGACCATCTGCTGCTCCCCTCCCGACATCGTCTGCGCCAATTGGCGACGGCGTTCGGCGAGCCGGGGGAACAGCCCGTAGACAAAATCAAGCATCTTGCCCGCGTCAGGCTTCGCGCGCCTGGCATGGCTTCCAAGCCGCAGGTTCTCCGCCACGGTGAGTTCGCCAAAGATGCCTCGGCCTTCCGGGACGAGCGCGATCCCCTCCTCCACCATCAGATGGGCGTCGAGTTTCGTGACATCCTTGCCGTTCATGACGATCCTCGTGCCGGCCTCCGTCCCGACGAGCCCGGCGACAGCGCCGAGGAAGCTGGACTTTCCCGCGCCGTTGGCACCCAGGATGACGCAGATCTCGCCTTTGGAAACGCGTGCGGAAACGCCTTCGAGCGCAACATGGCGTCCGTAGCGGACGCCGAGATTGGACACCTCAAGCATCGTCGTCGTCCCCCAGATAGGCGCGGACAACCTCCGGGTCGGCCAGGACGCTGGCCGAGATGCCGTCGGCGATCTTCGTACCGGAATTCATGACGACGCAGCGTTGGCAAAGCGAGCGGATGGCATCCATCACATGCTCGACCATGATGATCGTCCGGCCCTGCGCACTGATCTCGCGGATGAGCGCCATGCCGATCCTGAGTTCGCTGGGGTTGAGGCCGGCGAGCCACTCATCGAGCAGCAGGACATGAGGGTTGCTCGCAAGGGCACGGGCGAGCTCTATTCTCTTCTGGTCGATATAGGTCATTGCCGCCACGGGAATCTCCTCGCGGCCCTTCAACCCGACCCGTGCCAGCAGTTCGCGGGCAAGCGTCAGTGCCTCGCCGCCCCAGAGCCTGTTGTGCCCGAAGACGGCGCCGGCGACGACGTTCTCCACCGCGCTCATGGACGGCAGGACGCGTACCAGCTGGAAGGTCCGGGCAACCCCGATCCGGGCGATCTTGTGGGCTGCCAGTCCGGCGATGGGCTGTCCGGACAGGAGAATATTGCCCGATGTCGGCGACAGCGCCCCCGATATGAGGTTGAGCATCGTGGTCTTGCCTGAACCGTTCGGGCCGATCAGTCCCAACAGCTCACCCTCGGCGACCTCGAAACTCACATCGTTGACGGCGACGAGGCCGCCGAAGGCCTTGCGCACCCTGTCGATGGCCAGCAAAGGAACGCTCATCTCCCCTCCTCCACGGTCGTTGCCAGCAAGCTCTGGTCGGTTGGGCGGCGACGACGGAACAGGCTTTCCAGCTGGCCCGTGACACCGTCGGGAAGCACATAGACGATCGCCAGGAAAGCGATGCCAACGATCACCGCCGTCTGGTTAGGGAAGTGGCCCGAGATGAAGTCCATCACCAGGGTGAAAGGGACGACGCCGACCAGGGGACCCCACAGGCGGCGTGTCCCGCCGAGCAGAGCCATGATGACCACGAGGAAGGACGTCATCGGATTGAAGGCCGCGTCCGGCGTGATGTAGGAATAACGAGGCGCCATGATTGCGCCGGCCACGGCAATGAAGGCCCCCGAGACCGCGAACAAGATGATCCTGGCGCGAGCGGTGTCGACGCCGACATGACGCGCCACGGCCTCGTCATTGCCGATGATGCGCAACGCCAGGCCCAGCCGGGACCTGTTGATGAGCCACCCGGTCATGAACACGACCACCGTCAGCGCAAGCAGCATCCAGTAGAGATGCGCCTCGGTGAGATCGGTGAAGACGTATAACCCGATCGTGCCGCCGAAATTGGTTTGTACCCAGGTCACGATCTGGCCCATGAGTTCGGCAAGGCCTAGCGTGAAGATCACGAAATAGACGCCTGAGAGCCTGAGGGTCGCCAATCCGACCAATATGGCCAGCAAGGCGCTGGCTGCGACAGCGATGAGGATGAGCGCCGGGAAAGGCAGGACGTCGATGAAGATCGCGACCGAATAGGTTCCGACGCCGAAGAAGGCGGCGCTCGCCAACGAGACCAGGTGCGTGGGCCCGGAAAAGAGTGCCCAGGCCGTGCATATCGCCGCATAGAGCATGATGTTCACGCTGACCGACAGCCAGAACCCCTCGGTGACCAAGGGAAGAAAGGCCAGCACAGCCGCGCCGCCAAGGCCGGCACCAACAGCCAGAAGTTCATTGCGCGGAATGTTCATCACGCCGGCCGCTTTCCGAAGATGCCCTGCGGCCGGAACAGCAGAACGAGGATGAAAAGGGCGTAGTTGGCCGCCAGCGTCAGCCCCGGGTCCAGCAGGCTGGCGACGAGCGTCTCGGTCAGGCCAAGCACGAGGGCGGCGAGAACCGCGCCACGAATGTCGCCGACACCGCCCATGATCACGATGATCAGCGCCTTCATGGTGAACAGCACGCCCATCGACGTGTTGAACGTGTAGAAGGTCGACAGCAGCGTGCCGGCGCAGGCCGTGATCGAGCCTCCCAGGGCAAAAGCGAAGGCCGCCGTCCGGCGCACATCGATCGCCACGAGCCTTGCGGCGCGCGGATCGACGGCGACGGCGCGAACGGCCGTGCCGCGGTCGGTGTGGTAGAGGAAGACGTAGAGAGCGGCGGCGATGACGGCCGCGGCGACAAAGGCCACGACGCGGTTGAGGCCGAACGAGTCGCCCATGATCGAGAAGGGCTGGGCGAGGAACTCATAGTTGAAATAGGACCCGCCGAAGGCCTGCAGCATCAGCCCCTGGAACAGGAACAGCAGTCCGAAAGTCGCCAGGATCGAATCGACCTCGAGCATGCCTCGGTTCTTGGCCCGCTTCACCAGAGGCTGCATCAGCCAGGCATAGATCAGCCAGTTGACGACGAAAGCGCCGGGGCCGATCACCAGCAGGCCAAGAAGCGGATTGATGGCGTAGCCCGTATACAGCCAGAAGGTGACGAAGCACGCGGCGACGAGCGTCTCGCCATTGGCGAGGTTCATTATGCGCGCCACGCCGTACTGCAGCGTGAGCCCGAGGGCGATGAGCGTATAGGTGCCCCCAAGGAGCAGGCCTGTCAGCAGGATGAGCATTGGTATTCTCGCAGTGAGGGCCTGGCGCCACGAGGACGCCGAGGCTCCTGGGAGGATCGGATCAGTTGCTGGGCCAGACGGGCTTGATCACTGGCTGCTGCGCGCCCTGGAGGTTCCCGGTCGCCCTGACGCCATGAACGACGCCATCGCTCCACTGGCCCACCGTCCAGTTGTTGTTGTTGATGTTATTGTCGAAGTGGACATCGCCGATGACGGTCTTGAAGGTGCCCGACTGGATTTCCTTGTTGAGCGCTTCCTTATCCAGGCTGCCGACGTGCTCGACGGCCTGTTGCAGGATCTCCAGGCTGGCATAAGCCACCGGGCTCGCCCACCAATCGGCTTCCTGACCCGTCACCTCGAGGTGCTCCTTGCGATAGGCCTGGAAGACGGGATCGCTGGCATTGACACCGCCCATGATCAGGACCCCGTTGCCAGCGGCGCCAAAGCGCTTTCCGTAGGCGTCGAGATTGCCGCCGACGCTGACGAAGAACGCCTTGACGTTGAACTTCTGCAACTGCGCCTGCTCGGTGAGAGCGAAGCTGTCCGGCGGGTAGGAGTAGGCGACGAAGGCATCGGGGTTCGCCGCCTTGGCGCTTGCTATCACGGGAGCGACGTCCTGGTTGCCGAGCGGATAGGAGCTTTCGTAGACGATATCGAAACCGGCCTGCTTGAGCGCCGGCTTGCCGGTCTTGATCATCTCGAGGCCGAAGGCATCGGAGACGTTGACCACCGCGACCCGATTGCCGATCTTGCCGGCGTCGCGCAGATCCTTGAGCGTGCCGACGATGCCGTCGGCGATGCCCTGTGCCGGACCGAGCAGCCAGAACGTGTTCGGCCAACGCTTGACGAATTGGTCGAGATCGTTGGCATTGCCGGTGGAGACGATCTGCGGGTAGGCATATTTCGCGATCAGCGGAGCGGTCGCGAGATTGAGGCCTGTCGAATATGGCGGGATGATCAGGTCGACCTGGTCCTGGGTGGCGAGACGCTGAATGTTCTTGACCGCCTCTTCCGGCGACGACTTGTCGTCATACTCGACGATCTCGATCGGCCGCATCTGATCGCCGACCTTGAGGCCGCCGGCCTTGTTCACCTTCTCCGCCCACAGCTTGATGTTCGGCCAAAGGACACCTGACGCGCCGCCCGAGAGCGGCCCGGTCTTGGATGCACTGACGCCGATCCTGACCGGCTCCTGCGCCAAGGCGGCGCCGAACGTGCCGGCCACCAAAGCCGCCGAAAGCATGAGTACGTTGAAACTGCGTCGCAACATCGATTCCTCCCAGTTCTGATTGCAGGGGGCGCCCCCTCGCCTCGCGTCCCGCGAGAACGAGTTGATCGCCCGATCCTCTAGCGAATTGCTTAGGCCATTTTCCTCCGATGATCCAGCTAATTTCGTAATATCTAATATTTTCGTTATTTTTGCGGGCGACGCCCGACCCGAGGCGACTTGGCCGGAGCACGAGGCTGCGCCCGTCCAAAACCGCTTCCGCCTCACCCCACCAAGATACCAAATGGTATTCAGATACTAATAAGAATGTCAACATTAAAAATCTGCCGGTGCGTCCCTACTCCCCTCCGGGTCGGCCTCATTTCGAGCTCGCCAGGGCCTCGAGCGCCAGCGCCGGATCCGCTACCTGAGCAGGGTCGAGGCTGGCCGACACGGCAAGGAGGCGCTTTCCGATCAGATAGTCGCGCGGCGCATTCAGCCCGTCGACGGCGACGAACTGCCCCTCGCGGTAGTACCAGTGCGACCGTCCTGGGCCCGCCCCCTGCCTGACAACCACCGTATCGCCCGTTCTGGACAGGCCGGCGATCTGCAGCTTGAGATCGAACTGATCCGACCAGAACCACGGCTTCGGCTTGTAGGGCTGGCGCGCGCCCATAATGTTGCGGGCGACCAGGTCGGCGCTGTCGATGGCGTTGCCGACGCTTTCCATCCGCAGCGATCCTCCCGGCAAGGAGAAGTTGGCGCAGTCGCCGGCAGCCCAGATGAACGGATCACCCGTGCGCCCGTACGCGTCGGCAGCGATACCGTTGTCGATAGCGAAACCCGCCTCTGCAGCCAGCGTCGTTTGCGGCATGCCGCCGATTCCCGCCACGACGACGTCGGCGGCGATGATCGTGCCGTCGCCGAGCCTGGCGCCAGTAACGCGATCAGCGCCGAGCAACTCGCTCACCGCCCTGCCGAGATGGAACGTCACGCCCCTGGACCGGTGAAGGTCTTCCACAGCCCTCGCCGTTTCCGCCGAAGCCACCCGTGCGAGCGGCCGATCGGTGGCTTCCACGACATCCACTGTCATGCCGAGCCCACGCGCGACGGCGGCGATCTCGAGGCCGATATACCCACCGCCGATGACAAGGAGCTTGCCACGCGTTTCGAGCGCAGGCCGCAATGCATCGATGTCGGCGAGCGTGCGGATAGTGAAGATGCCCGCAAGGCCGCGCGAAATCGCCTGCGGAAGCTTTCGGGCGGTCGCTCCGGTTGCGAGCACGAGACGGTCGTAGGCAAGCATGCCGCCATCGGCGAGGCATACGCGCCGCCGGCCGCGGTCGATGGATGCGACGCGCGTTCCCAGTCGCAACGCGATCCGGTTCTTTGCGTACCAGTCCTCCGCTTTCAGCTTCAACCGGTCCCGCTCGAGTTCGCCAAGAAGATAGGCCTTCGACAGCGGAGGACGCTGGTAGGGAGCATCGGCCTCGTCCCCGATCAGGGTGAGCGACCCAACAAAACCGTTCGCCCGCAGCTTCTCGGCCGTCGACAGGCCGGCCTGTCCGGCGCCGACGATCACGATGCTGCTTTCGTTGCCGGGTACGGCGGTGGCGGGATGGTCGACGTCGTGGAGCATGGCCAGCCGCAACCGCTAGGCGGCCGGAATGCGGACGGAAACGTTGTCCAGCGCGTCGCTCACCTTGATCTGGCAGCTCAACCGGCTTCCAGGTTCACGCGGTGCTTCGGCGAAGTCCAGCATGTCGTTTTCATGTTCGCTGATGGGTCCGAGCCTCGACATGATGTTCTCGGGAAGCACGACATGACATGTGGCGCAGGCCGCCGAGCCGTTGCATTCGGCGATGATGCCCGGAACGCTGTTTTCAAGCGCGGTTTCCATCAAGGTGCGGCCGCTCTGGGCCTCGACGGCGAGCTCGGCGCCGTCGGCGAGGAGGAACCTGATCTTCGGCATGAAACTCTCCTCAAGCGTCCCAGACAACGGGCATGTGCGTCGGGCCACGAAACACCCAGCCCCGGATGCGGACGTGGTCCGGATTCTTGAGCCTGAGATTGCGCAGCCGCTCGAACACCGTCGGCACGGCGATCTGGCTTACCAGCGCGCGCGACACCCATGTCCCGGCGCAGAAATGCGATCCGGCGCCAAACGCCAGGTGGAACTTCTTCTCCCGGAACACATTGAATTTCTCCGGATCGCTGAAACGGCTGTTATCGTGGTTGGCGGCGCCGACGCATAGACCGACCTGCTCGCCCTTGCGGACCAGCGTCCCCGAGATCTCCGTGTCGCGGGTCAAGCGGCGCGGATACATGCCGATCGGCGAAATCCAGCGCACCGCTTCTTCGAACGCCTGCCCCCAAAGCGAAGGCTCGGCGCGAATGCGCGCGAGCTGGTCCGGGTTCTGCAGCAGGCCAAGGATCAGCGTAAGGATCGAGTCGCGGGTCTCGTTCAGCCCGCCCCCGATCGCGACCTTGATGTTGGCGTAGATCTGCTCGACGGTCTGCGGAGGATCGGCCTGGAGCATCGAAGACAGCATCGAAGGATTTGGATTGTCCCGATGATGGGGAAGCATCCTGTCGACGGCGCTCTCGACGCCGCTGGCTGCTTCCCTCGCCTTGCGAGCGATCTCCGGGTTGTGGGAGTAGTTGCCGGAACCGTCGATCAGCGACTGCGACCACAGTGCCATCGTGCGCCAGTCGACGCCGTCGAAACCCAATATGTCGGCCAGTGCTCGTGCCGCGATCGGCGCTGCGAGTTCCTCGAAAAGTTCGGCCTCGCCCCGGTGCTCGATCTGCGAAATAACGTCGTCGCAAATGGCCCGCATGGGGTCGGCCCAGCACCGCTTGACGACGCCAGGCCGCAGACTCGGATCCATCGCCGCCCTTTCGCGGGCATGATCGTCGCCGTCCTTGCGCATCAGGTTCGGCCCGATCACCGTGTTCAGCAGCGACTGCGGATTGATGGAGGAAAACGTCTCGGGGTCGCGTTCGATGGCCATGATGTCGTCGAAGCGCGTGACCATCATGATGTTGGCCGCCTCGACCTTGACGACCGGCCCGAGGTCGCGGACGCGCTTGAAGACCGGATACGGGTTGGCAAGCAGGTCTTCGAACGCAACGTCGTCGACCACTTTCACGGCTTCGCTCATGATTTCCTCCTGTCGGGGAACGGCGTACGAAATCCACGTGTATTCAGCAATGCGATGAGTTAGATAGAGGTCATCGAAAATTTGCATGAGGAGGATAGCAATGCTGCCCGAGGAGCTTGCCAGTGTGGACCTCGCGGCCCTGCAGACGCTTGTTGCTGTCCAGGACCGCGCCTCGTTTTCGGACGCCTCCCAGCTTCTCGGCGTCAACCAGTCCACCATAAGCTACGCCATCAAGAGGCTGCGAAAGGCCTTCAACGATCCGCTGTTTGTCCGCCAAGGCAATTCGATCGTGGCAACCGATAAGGGCGAACAGCTGGCCCAGCAGGCACGCGGCATCCTTGAGCAGATGGCGGCGCTTTCTTCGCCGTCGGGTTTTGATCCAGCCACGGCCGAGGGAAGCGTGACGGTGTCCTGCAACCATCATGAGCGGATGTTTCTCATTCCGGACTTTCTGCGGCGCGCGCAGAAGGAGGCGCCGCAGGCGACGATCCACATTTTCGAGTCCGCCGTCGACGGCAAGCAGCAGTTGAAGGAGAACACCTGCGATATCGTGCTTGGCCCGGTCTCGATCCTCGGGGACATCTACTACCGTAGGAAGATGTTTTCGGATCACTATGCGTGCGTCATGGACCCGGCGCACGAACTCACGCGCGGAGCACTGACGCTTGAGCGCTATTGCGCCTCGCGGCATGTCGCGGTCACCCATAACGGGCGCTGGGAGGCTCTCTATTTCGCGGCGCTGCGCGCCAGGGGCATCGAGTTGGAGCCGGACGTCACCGTCTCCAGCCATGACATACTGGAACGCCTGATACCGGCCTCCGAATTGGTAGCGACGATACCGTATCGACTGGCGCGTCGCCTTTCGGACAGGCTCACTTTGCGCCCGTTCCCGATGGACGTCTTCATCCAGGTCGACATGTACTGGACCGAGCGCACGCACCATTCCGGCCTGCACCGCTGGGCCCGCCAGATCCTGGCCGAGGTCGCCGAGAAGAATCTCGGCGACGGGGACCCGCACACAGCAAGACGAGATGACCGCCTGACGGGCGGACAGTAAGCCTGGGCAGACGAAGCCGGTGCCGCGCAAGCGGAGCGCACTTTGCGATCGGCCCGGGAGCGACAACGCCTAGACCGTGGTCGCTCCGAGCATCACGACCGAGATCGTCACCGGCTCGGCGAAGGGATTGCGCCAGGCATGGCGCGCGCCCTGCTGCACCACCGTATCGCCCTGTGCCAGCTCGACGGTCTTGCCGTCGTCAAGCTCGAGGACAAGCCGGCCCTTGACGACGGTGACATAGTCGACCGTCGGCGTCTGGTGCATGCCGGGATTGTCCATCTCGAAGCGCTCGGCGATGCCGGGCGCGGCCTTCAGGTGCTCCGGACCCGCCAGTTCGGGCTTCCAGTCGGGCGACATCATCACGCTGTCCGGCGGAAAGGTGATCATCCAGAACACCGAACCACCGACCGAAGCGAGCATCGTGCTCTCGCTCGCCATCGGGTCGGCACCGTCCCGTTTGGCCAGATCCGGCGTCCCGTCGATCTTCCACTGCGGGGACGAAATCAAACCGGGCGTGTGCTGCAGCGCCACCTCGCGCGGCGAGGAGCCGTCGCTGATGAATACCGATTTTCCTGCTGCGTTCTTTCCGGTGACAACGCGGCGAATGGTCATGTCTTGATCCTCCCAGATAACATAAATACCGTCAGGTATCAGCATACCCAAACGTATGCAATTACGGATGGATCACAAAATTTGAGAACCCGCCATGGCGCTGGGCGATACCCGAAATGGCCTCATTGACCTTGCTCATGGGCGTCGCCTGGGTTTCCAGGAGGTCGAAGCTGACCTTGCCGATCCCGACGAGGTCAGCCATTTCCTGGCCTTCGGACGTCGTCAGCCATGCCGAACCGATAAGACGCTGGTTGCGGTCCATCATCATGTGGACGTCAATGGGAACCGCACCCATCACGGCGCCGATGTCGACGGCGATACCGCCGCGGCGCAGCGCCCTGAGGCCCGCCAGGAAAGGCTCTTGCGGCGTGCCGGGACCGTTGCAGTCGATGAAGGCGTCGACCCCCTCGCCATGCTCCGTCCTGGAACGGGCCCATTCGTCGGGCGATCCGTCGTCAAGCGAATGTGTCTCGATGATGCCGGGCGCCAGCGCTTCGATCTCCTTCAGCAGCTTCCTGTCGCGACCGGTGCCGAGAATCTGCTTGACCCCGAACGACGGGCCGAACACTGCGATCGATATGCCGAGCGTGCCGGAGATGCCATTGACAAGGATCGTGTCACCGGGACCGACCTGCGCTTTCTTCAGAGCGGAATAGCCGGTGCCCATGTAGCCGAGCCGCGCCGCCTGATCGAAGGTCATGTTGTCGGGCAGAGCCACGATCGCCGACGCCGGCGCGGCCATGTACTCGGAAATACCGCCGACCGGGTAGTCCTCGAATGTCTGGAGCGCTTCATGGCTAAAGCCGAAATAACCCTGGAAGGCGTAATGGCGGCAGGAGATCGTGTCGCCGCGCCGGCAATGACGGCAAGAGCCGCAGGAGCGCCCCGGATTGACGTAGACCCGATCGCCGGGCTTCAGACTGTGGACCTGGCTGCCGACCGCCGCGATCTCGCCGGTCGGGTCGAGGCCGAAAATCGCCGGCAGCGGCGGCTGCGGCATGTGGGGAAACCAGGTCGGCCACATCGCCAGGATGTTGGCGAGGTTCGGCACGATGCCGCACGATCTGACGCGAACGAGCACGTCCATCGACCCAAGCTTCGGGACCGGCACTTCCTCGATCCTCAGCTGGCCGCCGATCTCATGCATGCGCGCGGCCTTCATCGTCTGCGGAATTGCTGTCACGTCGATACCTCCCGTTCGCTCAAACCAGCGCATGCCGAGTTTCTCTCGCGCATATGGGCCTCCTCCCGAGGCCAGACCGGTGATCGCATAGATTTTTCGAAATATCAACCTTTTTTCGTAACTTTGTGATGGACTCGCACGACGCCCAGGCAGCGGTCAGACCATTTTCGGCCTGAGTTCGGTTGCTTGTCGCCATTTACGATGGCTTGCCTATTTTCGAAAATCAGGTTTACTCCAAGACGGAAGTGCCTGCTTTTAAGGTACGTCGTAATGGGTGAGCCTTTGAAATTCGCTTCTTTCGTTGAACGCAACGGTGCCGGCTACGGAATGGTTGACGGTGAAATCATCCTGCGGCTGGATTCGGTTCCCCGCGCGCCACCGGATCTCAAAGCCTATCTCGATAGCCGGTTTCCCGACCTCACGCCCGATGAACGCGATCTCGAAGCCTTGCCGCTGGCTGAGGTCAGCCTGCTGCCGCCAATTCCCAACCCAGGCAAGATCTTCTGCGTCGCCACCAACTTCCACGAGGATGACAAGCCGGCGCCACAGTTCCCGCTGCTGTTCATGCGCCACGCGCAAGCACAGACCGGCCATGGAGGCGCGATCCGGAAGCCGGCGGTTTCCGACAAGCTGGATTTCGAGGGTGAGTTGGCGGTGATCATCGGCCGCCGCGCACACAAGATCGTGCGCGGCGAAGCAATGGGCTACGTCGCCGGCTATTCATGCTTTAACGAGGGGAGTGTGCGCGACTGGCAGAAGCACTCGAGCCAGTTCACGCCCGGAAAAAACTTCTACCACAGCGGCGCGTTTGGTCCCTGGATGGTCTGTACGCGCGAGATTCCGGACCCGGCACGCCTCGTTCTGGAGAGCCGGGTCAATGGCGTGAGCAAGCAGTCGATCGCGATCGACCGGATGATCTTCGATATCCCCTGGCTGATCTCCTACATCTCGACATTCGCCCCGCTCGACCCTGGCGACGTCATCGTTTCAGGCACGCCATCAGGCTTCGGCGCAAGCCGCAATCCGCCTGAATTCCTTTTCCCTGGCGACGAGGTCGAGATCGAGATCCAGGGCATTGGAACGCTGCGAAACACCGTGATCTCGGATCAGTCGTCCTGACATTTCGTAATAATATCTTTTTTTCGAAATTTGTTGCCGTGGCGCTGAGTTTGATCTAAGGAGATCGCCAGGACCACGCTGCGGCCATAGGAAGGAGACTGGTGATGCACCTGGTGTTTGGGGTCGGTCACATAAAGCTGAATGTCCGTGACGTAGACGCCGTGATCCACGACTCGACGGAGATTCTCGGCCTGCGGGTCACCAAGCAGGCGGCGGGCGAGACATGGCTGAGCTCGAACGGCCGCGAAGCAGAACTCGTGCTTCTCCATTCCGAGGAGAATTCCTGCCACACGATCGGGCTCGAAGCGCTGACCGAGGAGGCTGTCGCGGAAGCCGCCTCGCGTGTCGACGGCGCCGGCTGCCGGATCCTCTCGCGCGAACCCAGCCTGGTGTGCTGCGATGCCGGCGTCACCTTCGCGACGCCGGACGGTCTGCGCTTCGAGGTACACACCCCGGCGCGCGACGACATGTACAATCCGCGCTACCCGACCAACGGCATCAAGCCGCGGCGGCTCGACCACATCAATCTCATCACGCCCGACCCGGTCGCCACGAGGCAGCAGCTCTCCGAAATCTGCGGCATGCGGCTCACCGAGCGCATGGTCAACGAGGCTCTGAGCTGGATGCATGGCGGCAACCGCCAGCACCACATTCTGGGTCTGGTGAAGGGTCCGGTCGGGCTTCACCACTACTCTTTCGAATTCAGCCACTTCAGCGACTATTGCCGGCTTGGCGACATTCTCGACGGATTCAACCGCCAGGTCCTTTGGGGGCCGGGCCGCCATCGTCCGGGCGACAACACCTACGCCTATTACCTCGATGCCAGCGGCGCGATGGTCGAGTGCTCCGGCGCCATGCACATGGTCGCCGACGACGCCCACTTCGTACCCAACGTGATCACCAATTTGGAGCGCCCGGGAAACGTCCGCCAGATGAATGTCTGGGGTTCTCCCGCCCCCCAGGAATGGCGCGAGCACCATTTTCCATTCGCCGGGATCGACTGATCCGGAGGGCTCGGCGGCAGACCACACAGGCAAGCAAGGCGAAGCAGCTCGGGGCGCTGCTTCGGATAGGAGATAGTTTATGCAGGAAAAACTGACGTTCGAATCCGACGGCCTGAAATTGTCGGCGGTTCTGCACATTCCCGACAGCCACCGTCCCGGACAGAAGCTGCCGGCATTCATTGTCTGCCACGGCTTCGTCGGTTCCAAGGACGAGTCGCACGCCCAGATCCAGGCGGAGATGATGGAGACGTTCGGCTATGCCGCGCTGCGCTTCGACTTCCGCTGCTGCGGCGAGAGCGAGGGCGAGCGCGCTCAGGTGCGCTGCTTCGATCAGGTCGCCGACGCAAAGAACGCGCTGACCTTTCTTGCCAAGCGCCCCGAGATCGACCCGAAGCGAATCGGCATCACCGGCCACAGCTTCGGCGCCGCGGTTTCGGTCTATACGGCCGGCGTCGATGAGCGGTTCGCGTGCGTCATCTCCTCATGCGGCTGGGGTCACGGCGAGCGGAAGTTCCGCGGCCAGCACCCAACGCCGGAGGCCTGGGAGCGCTTCATGGGCCTGCTCGAGAAGGGACGCGAGCATAAGCGCGCAACGGGCGAAAGCCTGTGGATCTCAAGGTTCGACGCGGTGCCGATCCCGGAAAAATTGCGCACGAACCTGTCGCCCAAGGCGATCATGGAAATCCCGACCGAGACGGCATGGAGCATGATGAACTTCAGGGCGGAGGACGTGGTTGCCGACATAGCGCCCCGGCCTGCCCTGTTCTTCCACACCGCCGACGACATCATCACGCCGACCGAGCAGTCCATCCGCCTGTTCGAGAATGCCGGGCAGCCGGCCGAGCTGATGCTGATTTCGGGCACCGCCCACTTCCCGCTCGCACCGGAGGACGCGCCGCGCACCAAGATGATGCTCAAGGTCTGGCTCGACAAATTCTTCCCGGCAACGCCGACAGTTTGAGGTCGATGCGGCCAGACAAGGAGACATTCGGCATGCCCGTCGCCCAGGAAAACGAACTGACCGATTTTGCGACCGCGCTGCTCAATGCTGCCGGCTATACGCCGGACGAGGCGGCACAAACCGCGCGGCTGCTGGTGTGGGCCAATATGCGTGGCGCGGATTCGCACGGTGTTCTCAGGATCCCGCGCTACGTCGAGATGATCGAAACCGCTGTCGTGTGCGCCGGTCAACAGCCGACGCTGATCCGGGAGTTCGGGGCGACCTGCGTCTTCGACTATGGAAAGGGGCCGGGCGCGGTCGCCATGATGCACGCGGCAGGCAAAGCCGCCGATCTGGCGGAAGCGTTCGGCATCGGCTGGTGCGGCGCCCGCGATGTATCCCATGCCGGCGCGATCGGCTATTTCACCACCAAATTGGCCGAACGCGGGCTCATCGGCATCGCCATGACCGCATCGAGACCGCTCATGAGCTATTTTGGCGCAAAGGGCGAGGCGCTGTCGACCAATCCGCTGTCGATCGCCGTGCCGCGGCCCGATGGCGCCGATCCGATCGTGCTCGACATGTCTACCGCCGCCGTTGCGCTCGGCAAGATCATGGCGGCGAAGGATTCGGGCAACCCAATCCCAAAGGGTTGGGCCATCGACGCCAACGGCATCGAAACGCAGGATCCGCATGCCGTGGCAGCCATACTGCCGATGGCCGGGCCGAAGGGATCCGGTCTGTCGCTGATGATCGAAATTCTGTCGAGCGTGCTGGTGGGCAACGCCGTCATCGCGCCGTTCCTGCGCGGCGACAAGAAAGGCGGCTTCAATGGCCTTGTGCTTGCCATCAATCCGGCGGCCTTCGGCGACATCTCGTCCATTCTCGCCTCGGTGGAAAGCCTCGCCGGCGCGATCCATGCGCTCGATCCGGCGGTCGGCTCCGATGGCGTCAAACTACCCGGCGAACGCGGCTTCCAAACCGGGCGGGAGCGCACCGCCAACGGCATCCCGCTGGCGAAGGGCACGGCCAGAAACCTCGCCGATGCAGCCGTCCGGCTGGGGCTCAAGGTGCCGGCCTTCCTGCAGTGATGGCAAGTGGCAGCCCACACCAAGCCCTCCAACAAAGGACCGAAACCCAGCGGGGGTCTCACTGATGACGCACGATGAGGCGGACGTCGTGGTGGTCGGGCTCGGCCCGGTCGGCATCACCTTGTGCAATCTTCTTGCGGCAGCAGGCGTCAGGGTGGAAGGCATAGACGCCGCTGACGACGTCTATGCACTGCCTCGCGCGATCGGCATGGACCACGAGGTGATGCGGATATTCCAGAACATCGGCGCGGCCGACGCCGTGGCCGCAGCGACGGGGCACTATCGCCCATCGGAATACAGGTCCGCCGACGGAACCCTGTTGCGCCGGTTCGAGTCCCCTGCCGAGCCCTACCCGCTTGCCTGGCCGCCATATCTGACTTTCCTTCAGCCGGATCTCGAAAGGGCTCTGCGCGCCAATGGCAAGAAGTTCCCCCACCTGACGCTGCGCACGGCAACGGAACTCGTCGGCCTTGAGAACCCCGATAGACCGATCCTGACCTTGCACGACAAGGCGAGCGGCGAGCGCACAAGGCGCGCGCCCCGCTATGTCATCGGTTGCGACGGCGCGAACAGCTTCACACGGCGCGGGCTCGGCGTCGCGCTGGAGGACCTCGACTTCGACGAACCCTGGCTCGTGGTGGACATGATACTGGAGGATCAGCACGCGCCATTGCCAGAGACCAACGTCCAGTTCTGCGATCCCGTGAGGCCGCATACGTACGTGTGTGGGCCTGACCAGCTACGCCGCTGGGAGTTCATGATCCTGCCGGATGAACATCCGGCGGAGATCAACCGCCCGGAACGTATCTGGCAATTGCTTTCGCCCTGGCTTCGGCCGGACCAGGCCAGGCTGTGGCGCTCGGCGACCTACAACTTCCACGCCCTTGTTGCGGAGCAGTGGCGCGTGGGCAGCGTCTTTCTAGCCGGCGATGCCTGCCACATGACCCCGCCGTTTCTCGCGCAGGGAATGGTGCAAGGCATCAAGGATGCAGCCAATCTTGCTTGGAAGCTGGCCCGTGCGATCGGCAGCGGATCGGAGCACCTCCTCGGCACCTACCAGGCCGAGCGCAGGCCGTTCATGCGCGAAGTCATCGACATCACCAAGCGGCTTGGACAGTTCATCTGCGAGCTGGATCCGGACAAGGCACAGGCGCGCGATGCCGAGATGGCCGCGGCCCTGCGCGCGGGCCAAGGTGTTCAGATCCGGCAGAACCTCTTTCCGCCCATCCGTCGTGGACTTGTCGCCAGCAACATCGATGGCTCGCCGAGCCCTGGCGCCGGTGAGCCATGTCCTCAACCCTGGATTATCGGGCCTTTCGGCCGGATGCGGCTCGACGATGCGTTGCCACCAGGATTCCAGCTTCTCATCGCCGGACACATGGACCCCTCGCCCACCCTCCTGGACAAGGCGCGGCAGGTGGGCATTGCCGTGCATCGCGTGGCGCAGGAGAAATCCTACCCTTCGCTGCTGGTGGAAGAGGACCGCGTTCTCGTCGACTGGCTGACCGCGAAGGGCGCGCGCGCCGCCCTGGTGCGGCCGGACCATGTGGTCTTCGGTACGGCCGCGGACGCGCGGGGGGCCAAGCAGCTCGTGTGTCAACTCCAGATGATGCTGGTGGCGGCACCCGACAAATGACGTGTGCTTGCGTCGTGCGCCTGGACGGCCTCGACTGCGAGCCGGGACTGGCCGGTGCGTATCGGAAGCGCCTTATTTGCGGGCTGGCTGCTTCATGTGGCGATAGAGGTGGGCCAGATGCATTGAGGTGAGCGTCGCCCGCACCATCTCGCCCGGTGAATCGTCCTTCATGAAGCTGGAGAGGCCGCCATAGATGAGTTCCAGAACGACGCCGCCCACATAGAGTGGTTCGATATCGGAACCGCCATAGGGAAAAAGCTTTGCGGACAGCAGCTTGCCCAGACCTTCCCACTGGTCCTTGAACAGGCGCAGATGCCGCTCTTCCAGTGTGTTGTCGCGGCGGGCGATACGCAACAGGTCGATGGCAAGCGTTCCCCAGCGCTTGTCCTTCGCTCGCTGGTTGGCCCAATCGCACATCGCATCGATGATCTTTTTCGGGTCGTCGTAGCCGTCAAGCAGGCCGGTGAGTTCGACCACGTCGCCACCGGCATGGCGCTCGAGCAGTTGAAGGAAGATGTCTTCCTTGTTCTCGAAGTTCGAATAGAAGGCGCCCTTCGAATAGCCGGCTTCTTCCGCGATACGTTCAATGGTCGCGCCGGAGTAACCATCGCGAGCCACGACATCGCTCGCCGACAGCAAAAGCTTCTCACGAGTCAGAGCCTGGCTCTGTTCGCGCGTCAGTCGCGCCATTCTCTATCCTTCCAAGCCATTCATCGGGATACCTTTGGTATCCGAATCGGCCGAAGGTTAGAAGGCCGAAACAATACAGGCAAGCGCCCAGAAAATCGGGTATTCGGGACCCATCAGCTGCCAGCGCCAGCGCGGGCCGTTGATCCGCACCACGGCATAGGCCGCTCCCAGCAAGACGGCCACGCCGCACGCCGCAGCCAATCGCGGATAGATGTCGAGCACCATTCCAACGGCGGCAACAAATTCCAGCGCAACCGTCAGCACGATGAAAGGTTTTCCTGGCTTCAGCCCGGCGGCCCCGAACGTCTTCGTCGCCTTTTCGAAGTTCCTGACCTTTCCGATGAGATGCGGGATGAACCAGATCCCGCACAGAATACGCAGGAGATCGATTGGCGTTAGCATGAACTCCGGCACTGATTCCTCCATGTAGAACGTCGATCGGACCGCCCGGCCCGTCCTCCCGTTCCTGATTGCCGTTTGCGGCGACGTTCTCTCAACCAGCGGAGCGAAAGTGTTCGTCGCCAGCCCAACCGGCGCGGCGTTCGCCGGACATTTCCCCAAATGCTGTCGCCCGTGGAAAATGGCTCTTGCGTCACCCAATCCAGATACTGTACGGTATCCACAGTCTAGGAAGAATGTCAACGAGGCATCTCCGCGATCCGGTAAATTGGGAGGAACAGACGATGACGATCATGATGCGGGCGGCACGGCTTCATGCCGTGAACGAGCCGATGCGGGTTGAGGACGTGGCGAAGCCGGTGGCGTCCGGCACGGATGTGGTCGTCGAGGTCAAGGCCTGCGGGATGGTGCCCAATCTCGCCAACGTGCTCAACAACTGGGAAACCTGGTATCCGCATCAGCCGCTGCCGATGAAGCCGGCGATCTTCGGCCTCGACCCCGCGGGCACCGTGCATCAGGTCGGTGAGCAGGTCGTGGCGATCAAGCCCGGCGATCGCGTGTATGTGAATCCGTTGCGCTCCTGCGGCGCGTGTCATCCCTGCGTCAGCGGCCATCAGGCGAAGTGCGAATACTTCACCTTCAACGGCTATTTCGGCTTCAACAGGAACAGCCTCGAAATCTACAAGCGCTATCCGGAAGGCGGCTTCGCCCAGTTCATGCGCGCGCCGCAGAATGCGATCGTCAAGATCCCCGCCAACATGACCTACCCGCAGGCGGCCCGCATGGGTTACCTCGGCACGGCCTATTCCGCGCTCAAGAAGTTCGGCACACCGGCCGGCAGATCGCTGATCATCAATGGCGCGACCGGTACGCTGGGTGTCGGCGCAACTCTCTTCGCACTCGCCATGGGCGTCTCGACGATCTATGCGGTGGCACGTGGCAAACCCCTGCTCGAGCGGCTGAAGCAGCTCGCCCCGAACCGGATCCAGACCTTCTCCAACCAGGACGGCAAGGTCGCCGACTGGGTCTGCTCGCAGACCGGCGGTCTCGGCGCCGACTTCATGCTCGACTGCCTCGGTGCGGTGGCCGACGTCAACGCCATGAAGGACGCCATGATGGGCGTCAAACGCGGCGGCCGCATCGTCAACATCGGCGGCACCGGCAGCGACATGCTGTTCAACACCAAATGGTGGATGGACAATTCGATGGAGCTTCTCGGCTCAGCCTGGCTGACCACGGCCGAGGGCATGGAGATCGCCGATATGGTCCGCTCCGGCGCGATCGATCTTTCGGTGCTGGAGGCGCGGACGTATCCGCTCGAGCAGATCAACGAGGCCATCAATGGCGTCGCCTCCGGTGACGGCGGCTTCACCAACTACGTGCTCGAACCGTAGGAGGGACATCCGGCGGACCTCAAAGTCCGCCGCTTGCCGAAAACCGCGGAACGGCGCAGCGGATCGACGATGCGTCACCTTGTGAGTGAAGAGAACGAAATGATCATCGACTGCCACGGCCACTACACGAGCGAACCGCCCGGGCATCACGCCTTTCGCAAGACGCAGGTCGAGTTCGTCGAAGGGAGGCGCGACGCCATGCCCGCCTATCCCGGCATCGCCGACGACGTGCTAAGGGCGACGATCGAGCAGAACCAGTTGCGCCTGCTGCGCGAGCGAGGCACGGACCTGACCATCCTGTCGCCGCGTGCTTCGGGCATGGGCCACCATATCGGCAGCGCAGAGAACAATGCCGAATGGTCGCGCATCTCCAACGACCTGATTACCCGCATCGTCGACATGTTCCCGGCCAACTTCGCCGGCGTATGCCAACTACCGCAATCGATGAGCGGCGACCTGAAGCCGGTACTTGCCGAGCTCGAACGCTGCGTCGTCGAACTCGGCTTCGTCGGCTGCAACCTCAACCCCGATCCGTCCGGTGGCTTCTGGTCGGCGCCGCCGATACACGATACATATTGGTATCCGCTCTTCGAAAAGATGGTCGAGCTGCAGGTGCCGGCCATGATCCACGTCTCCGGCTCGTGCAGCTCCTGCCTGCATACGACCGGCGCGCACTACATCAACGCGGACACCACCGTGTTCATGCAGCTGATCCAGGGCGACCTGTTCAGCACGTTTCCGGATCTCAAGCTGATCATTCCGCACGGCGGCGGCGCGGCGCCCTACCATTGGGGACGTTATCGCGGCCTGGCGATGATGTTGGACAGACCCGGACTGGCCGAGCACCTGATGCGCAACGTCTTCTTCGACAGCTGCGTCTATCATCAGGCGGGCATCGACACGCTGTTCCGCGTCGTTGGTCCGGCCAACATCCTGTTTGGGTCCGAATTGCTCGGAGCGGTCAAGGCCATCGATCCAGAAACCGGCTTCGCCTTCGACGATACGCGGCGCTACATCGACGCACTTTCGCTCGATGAGGTCGAACGGCACGCCGTGTTCGAAGGCAATGTCCGAAAGGTCTATCCGAGGCTAGATGCGCGGCTGAAGGCGCAAGGGCGCTAGACCAGCCGATGAGCACTGTTCGGGTGCGGCGCCGGATGCCGCACCTCATCATTCCGGGAGAACACTTATGGGCAAAGTCGTCACCAAGTCCGAGCGCACGCCGATCGAGACCTGCGATGCTCTTGGCCAACTTGGCGTGGCCACGGTTCACGAGGCACAGGGGCGGACGGGCCTGCTCGCCGCGCGCCTGCGGCCCATCTATGATGGCGCCAGGATTGGCGGCAACGCGCTGACCTGTGAAGTCGCACCAGGCGACAACTGGATGATCCACGTCGCGCTGGAACAGGCGCGGCCAGGCGACATCCTGGTCGTCACCCCGACCTCGCCTTGCGAGGACGGCTATTTCGGCGACCTGCTGGCCGAATCGGCCAAGGCGCAAGGCATCAGGGGCCTCATCATCGATGCTGGTGTGCGCGATATCTCGACCCTGCGCTCCATGGCCTTCCCGGTCTGGTCGAAGGCGATCAGCGCACAAGGGACGGTCAAGGAGACGCTCGGCAACGTCCAGGTGCCGATCGTCTGCGCCGGCGCCCACATCCGGCCGGGCGACGTCATCGTGGCCGATGATGACGGCGTGTGCGTGGTGCCGCGCGAAACCGCGGGAAGGGTTCTTGAAACCGCCCGCAGGCGCGAGGCGATGGAAGAAGAAAAGCGCAGTCTCTATGCCGCCGGCAAGCTCAGTCTCGATGTCAACGACATGCGCGAGCGCCTGCAGCGCAAAGGCCTCGTCTACGAATAGGCAACCGCATAGCAGGTTCGCCGCCCGCAAGGAAAATCTTGATCCCGCGGGCACGCTCGATCACGCGTGCGCCAAGTCCATTTCAGGACACCGTCGGCCTCGCGCATTGCTGCGCAAGGCCAACGGCTGCCTTAGAATGAACGGCGCTACTGCAGTTAGAATGGCATCGGCGCCGAACACTGGGGAGTCATCGCGTCGCTGATCGAAACCTGCAAGCTCAACAGCGTCGAGCCCCTCGGCTACCTGGCCGATGTCCTCACCAGGATCGTCAACCGTCACCCGAACAGCCAGATCGATGATCTCCTGCCTTGGGCCTATATCCGGGTGCCTGAGCTCAAGGCCGTGGCCTGAAAACAGTGCTTACATTCTGTCCAGGATAACGATCCCGGCACATTCGCCGCCAATATGAAAAAACTTTCCTGTCCCCTTGTCGCCTGTTATTGAACCCTTCAGAATGTTTTTTCCCTCTATCCCCTCGTGAATAAAGGTGAGTGTAATATTTACCGCGCCGTTGCTCGAGACTTTTCCTTTCATTGAGTCGGACGATACGATGCCGTCACTTATTGAAACGTTAGTCGCGATTTCGCGCCAGCCGCAGCTCGCGTTCGTGGCACGTCTGGTTACCTTCCATGTGCCGTCGAAGGCACTTAGAGTCCTACCGAAAAAGCGTTGAGTGATCTCTGATTGATTGAAGGATAGAGCAGCAAGGGTCGCCAACGCGAGCGCTCCAAAGGCACCAATTTGTGTGGAAGGACGACGAAGGAACGCGCGAACCCGCTTCCCAATCCTGGATGCCTGCGATCGTTGACCATCGGCAATTGAATAAACCCGAATGGGTTTCACCATGTTCTTCGCGTAATGCTCGCCGAGCTTGGTGACTGGAAAGCTTATGTGGCCGTCGATCTGCTGCTGCACATTTTCGGAAAGGCAGATTCCCCCCGGATCGGCGAAGGTCTCGAGCCGTGAGGCGACATTGACGCCATTCCCAAGTAGATCGCCGTCTTTTGTTACGACGACATCACCTATGTTGATGCCGACGCGAAACTGCAAACGCTCTCCCGGAGGCACATTCTCGTTGTGCAATCTGTGCGCCTGCTGAATTTCGATGGCGGCCTTTACAGCCTCCACGGGGCTCTGAAATTCAGCGATGACGCTGTCGCCTGCCGTATTGGCGATCCGTCCTCCGCGATTCTCGATGACCCTGTTGAGTTGCGTTCGCAACGCAGATAGTTGAGACAGAGCCCTCTCTTCGTTGCGTTCAACGTGAGCGCTATAGCCGGCGACATCCGCCGCCAGGATCGTCACCAGCTTCCTCTGCCCCATATCGTTCATGGCGAGAGCACGATTCAGATTTCCATGGCCCCGCAAGGAGGGCCGGATGATCGTCAGTTCATGCGGTACACTCTCATGCTTTCCGCACGCATTTCATAGTCAAAGATTATTCTGGGAATATATGCCATGCTTCATGTAGGTGATGGGCATGGAGAAATCGGAAGCTGCCCGCCTTCACCTTTGGTATCGTTCCGGCCGGCTTCAGCAGCGGCTTCCAGGCTGTCCAGACGCTCCCCGAAGGACAAACGCAATCACCCGCCCTGGACCCGTCGCACTCTCATCCCGCGCGAGGTCATTTCATAGTCGAACATTCGCTGCGAATACACGCCATGTTTCAAGTAAAACCGCTTCGCCTGAAACTCGCGGGGTTGCTTCGATGGATCGTAGTAACCGGAAACCTGGGCGGCCCCGTCTAGCATCAGCGTCGCCTTGAAGCCTCCGTTTCCATCGAATTCGACAAGAACGCCGAGACGCTGCTCCGTTCCATCTCGGCGAAGCCGTGCCTTTGACATCTTGTTGTGAAGCGCGCCCCGTATACAGCTCTCACCGGGACCAGTTTTTATATCGCTGGTCAGGCTCATCCTGCCGTCGGACTGAACATAGATAACCAAGGGCGGGGCACAGCCACGACGACCATCATGCACCTGAAAAATTCCGAACCGCTCGTTTGATGCGCTCTTCATCGAAACGCTTGTCTCGAAAAGATAAGCCCCGCGCGATGTAGGCGACAGGTGACCCGTTTCCAGTTCGGCGCGCTGTTTGAATATGCCACCTGGGCAGTGGTTCCTGCTCGTCCTGAACACCCGAGCATCGCCTTTTCTGGCGATCGCCCCTGAATCAGCCCCACATGACACGCGCCAGCTGTTCAAAGCATTCGCATAGCCAATGGATACCGATGACGTCGCGAAAATCACCGTGACCGTCAAAACGACACAAAGTAGAGAGAACACACGCATAAGAGGACGCCCTCCGCCTACTGAGTAGGTCCCTCGCGGGTCAGCGTATTTGACATACGATATAAAAACAAGACTGCGTGTTTCAGTAAGTCCCGGACGCCTTTTCCGGTAAGTCCCGGACACCGTTTTCAGCGCAAACTCTGAAATCGTCATATGTCGAAGCCCTCACAGACTTCGAACATCGCTCCTCACAGCCCGATCCGAAAGGTGGCGTCAGAACACCGCTTACGGTAAACCGTTACCGCTGTCGGATGAAACTCCACAATGCTTTCTGCGGCCGCCATTGCCTGAAGCTCTCGGCCTAGATTCTGCTTTTCGCGCTCGAGGTCCAGCAGCTTCGATTTCATGCTGGTCGTCGCGACACCGTCAGCGATAGCATCGACGATGTTAGCAATCTGCCTGTCGATGCCGGCATGCCGCCTTTCGACTTCCCTTTGCCGTTCGCGGTTCATGGCGTTCAGTCGCTTATGCTCAGCATGATATTCAGCAAGGAAACCCGCAATGGCATCTGGCGCCAGCTTCAGGGCACAGGCGTCGCAGTCCAGCTTGCTGGCGCGATAGCGCTTCTGAATTGATAATCACGACGATGGTAGTCATTCTCGACGATACAAGAGTTGCTGCCATTTATTCGGACAGGAGCTACCGGTTCGATTGAACCGGTAGCGGTGAACGGAAAGGGCACAAACACCCTTCGGCCGCGATTTCGCCAATAGCAATACCGCAGAAACGTGCCACTTTGGCGGAGGATCTGCGCCCTCCGAAGGCAGAAGTTACAGGTTCGAATCCTGTCGGGTGCAGCATTGCCGCAGTTCGCTTGGCGACAACTTATTCCTGCTGGAATTGACAGGGCCAATCTTCAGGCCTCGTCAAGCCAGAAGGCAACTCGGTCCGGGCGTCTCCGCAAGCCATGTTGAGCTGCCACTGGGACAGACCCGCCGAATTGGAAAGGTCGACGCCCTCGATACGGGTCAGAAAGAAAAAGGCGCGGTCAAAGTCTATCGGCGCGGTGAACGTCGCTCCTCGGAAGTCCGCCCGTGCGAGATTGGCAAACGAGAAGCGGCTGCCGCTGATATCGGCGTCACGGAACTGCGCACGCCCCAATTCTGCCTTTGTGAAATCAACATTGGTCAGATTGGCGGCCTGGAAATTCGAGCGCTGCATTTCCGCGCTCGCAAACACAGCGCCCTGGGCGTCCATACGGCTGAAGTCGGTCCTGTAGGCCTCGATTCTGTCGAACCGGGCGCCTTTGGCGGTCGAGTCGGCCAGGGAAGCACGCACAAGCGTTGCCTTCTCAAGATTTGCCGCAAGGAGATTGCTGTTCCTGAGGTCGGTCGAAGTGAAATCAACACCGAACAGGTTCGCCCCGCTCAGGTCCTGTCCTTCTAGGATGAGAAGCTTCTTGTCACACTCGTGCCAATTGACGCCAGGCGTCGCGGCTGCGTGGCAATTGGGAGCAGCAGTGGCGTTCTGCCAAGCAAACACAGTGCAAACCGCTAGAACCAAGCCGGATGCGCCGTAAGCTCTGGTTCGCCTCAAAGTCATTGTTGCTGGACCTCTGCTACTCGCCGACACTCAACCTTACCACATCTGCTGACACTCGAGCCACCGTGACCACCGCCGTCACAGTTAGCGCATTTCTCATATTCAAGCTTTGATGTTGATCAACCGATCAACCCGCGCGTAGGGCGCGATTTGCGAGCGCCTCCCCATATCATCGGCGGTCCAGCAGAGATTCATTTGTCACCGGCCAGGCGCATCATTCCGTAGGTATGCTTGACTAAGCCGAGGCCTCCGCTCTGGACGTTTGTCTCGCTAATTGGGAGCCTGCTCGGGTGCTGACCGCCACCGCCGGCGTCCGCTGACGCTGCCGTCCGAAGTCAGGATGTCTAACTAAGGTCGTCGCCCACTTATTTAGACCCGCTGCAGTGCGATAGCGATCCCCTGGCCCACGCCAATGCACATCGTGGCCAAGGCGTACTTCTTCCCAAGGGCGGCAAGTTCGAGAGCTGCGGTTCCAGTTATCCTCGCGCCGCTCATGGCAAAGGCGACGCACAGGTAATACTCGCACGAGTTATCGGCCGTCCTTCTTTGCGATTGACGGCCCGATGAGCGCTTCCTAGCTTGCTCCCATGTTCGATATCACTGGCGACGACATCGCCGCTCTTGGCGACGCAGACTTGCGCACCCTAGTTGGCCTTCTCTGCGAGACCGAGATGCATCGAGGAGGCCTGCCCACGTCCGCCGTCACCTGGTGGAAATCAAGACGCAAGCGACGGCGGTCTTGATGTTCGCGTGGCGCTCCCGGCCGGGACGGCAATCGACGGCTTCGTGCCGAAGCCAGCAACCGGCGTGCAGGTCAAGAAGCCGGACATGCCGCGGGCTGAGATTCTGAAGGAGATGAAGCCGAAGGGCGTCTTGCGGCCCGTCATCAATGAGCTCGCTGATGCCGGCGGCGCCTACATTATCGTGAGTTCTACGGGCTCGACATCGGACTCGGCGCTGACCGACCGCCGCAACGCGATGGCCGAAGCTATCAAGGGCACGCCTGCCGAAGGCAAGCTCACGCTCGACTTTTATGACCGTAACCGGATCGCGACATGGGTTCGGAATCATCCCGGGCAGATTCCGTGGGTGCGCGCGCGGATCGGCAAAGCGATGCCGGGATGGCAGTCTCATGGTTCATGGTCGTTTGCGCCTGCGGGCGTGGACGCAAACTACATCGCCGATGACAAGGCGCGCATTTTGACGGGCGACAAGGATGAAGGCGACGGGGCTTCCGCTATCGAGGGCATCAACCGTATCCGGAAAGTGCTTGCCACGCCGGGGCATGTGGTGCGGCTTGTCGGGCTTTCTGGTGTCGGCAAAACGCGACTCGCCGAGGCGCTGTTTGACGCAAGCGTTGGCGAAGGCGCGCTCGATCCGTCACTTGCGATTTACACCAATGAAGCCGACGAGCCCATGCCGCCGCCCGCCGGGCTTGCCTCGGACCTGATCGCCGGACGGACCCTCGCTATCCTGGTGGTCGATAATTGCACGCCCGAACTGCACCGGCGGATTTCGGAAGTCGCGCGGTCGAGCAGTTCGACAATCAGCGTGATCACCATCGAGTACGACATCCGGGAGGACCAGCCGGAGGGCACCGACGTCTTCGTCTTGGAAACGTCTTCCGTACCGCTGATCGAGAAGCTGGTGGGCCGGCGGTACCCCCACCTCTCGCAGATCGATGCGCACACCATTGCGGAGTTCTCCGGCGGCAATGCCCGGGTTGCCCTGGCGCTGGCCTCGCGGATCGAGAAAACCGAGACCGTTGCAGGCTTGAACGAGGAAGAGCTGTTCAAGCGTCTCTTTCAGCAGCGCCACGACCCAGACCCCTCGCTCCTTCTGGTCGCGCAAGGGTGCTCGCTGGTCTATTCGTTCGACGGCGAGACGCTCGAAGGCGGCGAAGCGGAGCTTCCAGTCCTCGGCAGCCTCGTCGGCAAATCGGCCGACGAGATGTACGCCGGGGTGGCAGAGCTCAAGCAACGGGACCTCGTGCAGGCGCGTGCAGAATGGCGCGCGGTGCTGCCGCATGCCATTGCCAATCGCCTCGCCAAGAGGGCACTTCAGACCATTGCACCGGCCAAGGTGAAGTCGGTGCTTGTCGACAATGCGTCCGAACGTCTTCTCCGCTCCTTCTCGCGGCGTCTCGGGTATCTTGATGACAGCAAGGAAGCCCAAGCCATCGTGAAGACGTGGGTGGCGCCGGACGGTCTGCTCAGCGACCTGCCGAATTTCACCGAGCTTGGCCGCGCGATGTTTACCAACATCGCACCGGTCGCGCCGGAGACCGTCTTGGCCGCGCTGGCGAATGCATTGTCCGGCGCCGATGAAACCACGCTCCGCCGCTGCACGCATTTCGTTCGGCTCTTGCGCTTGCTCGCTTACGAACCTGCCTTCTTCGAGCGCGCCCTCGCTTTGCTGGTGAAATTCGCGGCGCTTCCAAGCGGCGATACCAATGACAACGAAGCGACGCGGGTCGTGGAATCGCTCTTTCACATTGCTCTGTCCGGCACGCATGCGCCGGTCGAGATGCGTGTGAAGGCCGCGGAAGCGCTGCTGGCCTCCCAGGACGAGGCCGTGCGCCCACTCGGCATCAAAGCGCTCGAAGCGATGATGAAAACACGCCACTTCTCCTCACACTATGAATTCGACTTCGGCGCGCGCTCCCGGGACTATGGCTACTACCCCCCCACCGGCGCGGACGTGCGCGCATGGTTCGACCGCGTGCTGAAACTCGCAGGAAAGTTTGCCCTGTCGGACAGCCAGGTGGCTGGGGAGGTGCAGAAGGCCATCGCGCGGGAGTTTCGGGGTCTTTGGAGCGATACGGGTCGGGCGGAGGAGTTGGACCAACTCGCCCGCGCGATCGCCGCCACGTCGTTCTGGCGCGACGGCTGGATCGCGGCACGCCAGACCCGCGCCTATGGCCGCAAGGATATGGACCCTGAGATTCGCGACCGCTTGACGGCGCTGGAGGATTTTCTTCGGCCCAAGGATCTCGTCAGCAAAGTGCTCGGGCTTGTCCTCGGCGCGCGCGCCGGAAGCCTCGACCTGGACGACTTCGATGATGACGATGATGACGAGGACGGAGGCGGGAGCGACCCGACCGCGTGCTACGCTGAACGTGCTGCGCGCTCGGCGGCGGCGATACGTGAGCTCGGCCATGACGTCGCGGCGGACGAGGATACGTTCAAAACTGTGCTTTTGGAGTTGTTGGGCGAGAACGCTAATGCGGCTCCCTTCGGTGCGGCATTGGCGGAGGCCGCTGAAAGCCCGCGCGCTATGTGGGACACTATCGTTGTACAGTTTGCAGCAACCGAAAACGCGAGCTGCGGCTCCTGAGCGGTTTCTTAGGCGGGCTAAACAAGCGCGACGCTGCGCTTGCCGACGCCGTCCTTGATGAAGCGCTGGAGCACCCAGCCCTTGCCGCGTGGTTCCCGATTCTGCAGGCAACAGTAGAGATCGACGCGCGTGCTCTTGAGCGGCTGCATCGCGCGATTGAGCTCGGTAAGGCACAGATCAATACTTACTACAGTCTTGCATATGGCCGTGTCTCCGACAACGTACCGGGGCCGGACTTCCGTGATTTGGTGCTCGCCATCGCGCGTAAGCCCGACGGCTGCGCGGTTGGACTTGAGATAGTCTGGATGCGCCTGCACTCGGACGGTAGCGCGACGCGCCAGCCGCTGCCTGAGGTCCGCGAGGCCGGACGCCTGATACTCGCTGGGTTTGAATTCAGCACAAAAGATAGCCGCACGACGCGCGAGGACCACGAGCTAGGAGCTGTCGTCACAGCCTCTCTGGTCGGAGAAGAAGGCGCTCCTGTCGCGAAAGCGCTTTGCCGCAAGCTCATGGTTGCGGCCGGAAGGCATAATGTCAGCGGGCACGACTACGATGACCTAGTAAAGGGCCTGCTGAAGGCCCAGCCACTCGCGACACTTGATGAACTGTTTTCCGGCGATCTGAAGTCGCAACGGGCAAGCGTACGCCTTCTCAACGATCTCCTACGCTTCCACAAGAACGTCCTAGATGTACTGTCCGCCGAAATCGTAATCAATTGGTGCGACCGCGATCCCACGGTGCGCTATCCGCTGGCAGCATCGGTGGTTTTGCTCTTCAACAGACCGAAGGAGGGCGCGCCACACGAATGGACACCACTCGCAGGGAATCTGTTGGAAAGAGCACCGGATCCACGCCCAGTTCTGGCCGAATTCGTCAATCGTCTCCATCCCTCAGGGTGGAGCGGCTCGCTTGCGACCAAGCTGGAAGAGCGCCTCAAGCTCCTGAACGGCCTGCCCGGGGCCGATATCCCCGCTCTTGCTGAGACCCTGGCTGAGGCAAAGAGGAGGCTCCAAGAGCGGATAGACGCCGAACGTCGGCACGAGCAGGAAGAAGATCGGGCGCGCAACAACCGGTTCGAATGATGTCTTCTCTCAGGAAGCGGCAAAGCTCACCTCTACGGCCGATATCGGCGCAAAGCTGCCGTTGGTATGTTGCAACATAATGATTTGCTTCGGCCAGCAGACGAACTAGGCCATCACGCAGTTCCCCGGAACAGATCCTCTCGAAGCGTGTTGCGCCAGCTCCAAGCTGAATTGGAGCACAACCATGAAGCCCGAAGACGCTACCTACCCTCCTCTTGATGTCGCCAAGCCTGTCGCCCCTGGGATCTGGATCGTCGACAGCGGACCGCTGAGCGTGATGGGCATTCCAGTCCCGGTGCGCATGACGGTTATCCAGCTCGGGAATGGCGGTCTCCTGCTGCATTCACCAACACGGTTCGCTTTTGAGCTGAGAAAGCAGCTCGAGCAGATTGGTCCGATAGTGCATCTGGTTGCGCCAAACAGTGCACACTGGACCTTCCTCAAGGAGTGGCAGAACCATGTGCAGGGAGCGCCGACTTGGGCCGTTCCGGGCTTGCGCCATCGGGCACAGGTCCGCCGGGCTGGCGTCAGGATCGATCACGATCTGGCCGCAGCGGCGCCGGAAGCCTGGTCGAAAGATCTCGATCAGGTTCTCGTTCCAGGAGCCGGTGGGTTCACCGAAGTCGCGTTCTATCATAAGAACAGCCGAACTATGGTGCTTACGGATCTAGTTCTGAATCTCGAGCCGGAAAAGCTGCCGTTCATCATCAGGCCGGCGGCGCGCCTCTTAGGCGTCACGGCACCTGTGGGGAAGGCCCCCATTTACCTGCGGATGATCATCAAACGGAAGCATGAGCAGGCGAAGGCGGCCGCGGAGCGCCTCGTGGCTTTTCAGCCAAAGCGCGTGATCTTCAGCCATGGCCGGTGGTTCCACAAGGATGGGACGACATTACTTCGCCAGTCGCTGGCCTGGCTTCTCTGAGGGCGGCCGCAGAGAAGATTGTCAGCAGGAAGTAGCCATCAACTCCCGTTGCCGTTCCCATTCGACGGGCAAACCCCTGACGAGCGCCTGGAGCTGAACCCCCATGGACTGCCGTCCGTCGAGTATGGCTTCGACCAGGTCGGGCGCGAGCAGCGTCAACTGGAGCACGTGGGAGACGAAGGAGCGGTCAAGCCTTTCGGCCGCGGCAAGTTCGATCACTGTGGCGAACTCGCCTGTTTCCAGCATGTGTTTCCACCGGAACGCCCGCGCCAGCGCCTGGATCAGAGTGTTGTCTATGCGTGGCCGTGCTGGGGTCCATTGCTGTCCGCCGGCGGGCGAGATGATGATCTTGCGGCCACCACGCTTGCGCAGGGTCAGCGGCAGATGGACGGTGAGCGATCTACTGTCAAGCCTATGGCCGCTGGGTGGAGTCCGAGAAGAAGCTGAAGGATACCCCTGCCCTGCTCAGGACGCCAGCCGGCTACGTGCAGCCCTCGCCCTGGCTTGCCATCTCCAACAAGAATGTCGAGCTGATGCACAAGTTCATGAGCGAGCTCGGCCTCTCGCCCGTGTCACGCAGTCGGGTCGCAACGACGCACAGCATGGGACCCAGGCCATGGGAGTTCACCGGCCAGGAAGACGACGAACTCTTTTCGTGAAACCCTGCGTCGCTAAGCACTGCTGCATCGAGCCGTCCATGCCAACGGCTAGCCAAGCAAAATGGTCGTCGCTTCAACAGGCGCCATAATCAAGTATAGTCCCAAAGCGATCGCAGAAGGAGGAGGAACGGAGCAAATGTCCGTCGACGCCGGACCGAGAAAAGTGGACGCCGAATATGCGATTGAGTACCTCCAGGAGCATCCGGAAGCCGGGCTTTGCTGCGAGGATCGGCGCTGGTGGATTACGCCAAATGCAAACGAGACCGATCAGCAGGTCCTGCTTCTTGATGTGGTTGAGGCTGAGCGGCTCAAAGATGATCCCGCCTTCGACTCGTGTCCGGAATCGCTCATGCGGGCCGGTCGCTCTGGGTTGTTCGGAGAATGACATAACTACCTGCCATTCGAACGTTGAAGGAACCGGGTCGGGCTTAGCTTTGTAGGGGGAGCATATTATGCCGGTACCATTCGCGGACCGAAAGGATGCGATTCGCGCGGAGTTAATCAGGCGCGCGACCAGAGGCCTAATGATCACATACGCGGAATTGAGTCGTGCAGTCGGCATTCCGGACATGGGATATTGGAAGCCAGTCCTGGATGAGATCAGCCGGGAGGAGACTTCCAAGGGCTACCGGACATCACCTTTCTTGTTGTGTCGCGAGAGCGCGGACTGACGAGCCAAATAGGCTTTAAGCCGGCGAAACCAGGCTCCCCCAGCCAGGAAAGACGCGCGGTAGAGGCAATTCGGGAGGCCTTCGAATACTACCGCCCTCCGAGAGCATAACCTCGGAAAGCTGCAGCATCGAAGCGGCTCCCGCTATCTGCATTATCTTGTCGTGATCCAGCGAACTCGAACGGGCGGCGCCTCGCCGCCTACTGCCAGCTACGGTGGAAGCGGCCTCGGCAAAGGCGACCATTCGCAGGGCCGCGGCCATAGCCTGCGCTACGGTCCCGTGTTCCTGTCGAGCGCAAATGCGACCCTCTCGCGCAGCAACTCGGCCATGTCACCATTTAGATGCAGCCGTACCCGGCCGCCACGGGCATCCGTGAGCATCAGCGCCACGCCGTCATCGGTTTCGTTGTCGGCTAACTGAACATCCGCGACCACGAATTCGTGTGTGTTCCTGTTCTGATCTGAACTCATTCTTCGCTCTCCTCTGCTGAAGAACGATGTAGAGCATTAAGCCTGGTGAGCCATGAGCGCTCCCAGGCTCAGGCAGGCCTAACAAACGAAGAGCGCCAGCCGAAGTCCTCCGGCCGGCGCTTAGGCGGCCAAACTGCTTGCCGGTCGGGGCCCAATGACGCGACCAATTTGCGCATGTAGTCGCGCTGGCTGGAAATTTTTTGGTCGAATTTCCGACTATTTGAATTGATCCCTCTGTCGTTCGATATGGATTAACGCTGTAGCCCGACCTTTTCGGCTGCCACCGCTATCAAGCAAAATCGGGAGAGCATCCGCGCGCTTTCGTGCTTCGGACCTTGCGGCCGAAATGACGCTGGTAAGCTCAACTCGCGTGTTGCCGTCCACGTTGAAGGGTAATCTCAGATCCGACGAAATCAGCTGCTTCTCCAGCCCCCACGGCCTCTCAATCTCGGCCCGAGCGACAAAAGCATGCCGGTCCAACCAGCTATCCAAGACGCATTCGCCGGGGTCGGTGAAGGTATAGCGTCCAGTACTTCCTACCCGGCGCAGCTCGATGCCCAATTCAGCAGCGAGCAAGCAGCCTAACGTGCGGCGCAACGTCGATCCAGCCGCGTCCACCCGCTCGACCAGAAGCTGGACGATGCGGGCCTGCTCGGCCGGGAAGAGCTCATCCCAGAGTGGATCCAACTGGACGAGGGCTTCACGGACCTCAGTTTCAGTGATGTCGGAATCGTCCTTTCGCGTGGCCATCCAGGTCTTTACGATCATCTCGGGCGTTCGAAGCAGCGCCCGAAGCTGGTCGATGACCGCAGCCTCGATCTCGCCTGCCGGCACACGGCGGACCGGGCATGTCTCCGGTCCGAGCTTCTGCACGCTCGTGGTGACGTAGTAGCGGTAGAGCTTTCCCTTCTTGCGGGTATGGACAGGTGTCATGGCGTAGCCGCTCGGAGCAAAGATCAGACCCTTGAGGAGTGCCGGCGTCTGCCTTCGGGTCTGCCCTGCCCGCTTGCTCGGACTCTTCAGCAACGATCGAGCGAACCTTGTCCCAGAGTTCGCGCCCGATGATCGCCTGATGCTCGCCAGGGAAGCTCGCACCCTTGTGGACGGCGTCGCCGATATAGACCCTGTTCGAGAGAAGCTTGTAGAGCAGGCCTTTGTCGAAGGCCTTCCCGTTCTTGCGCCTGAGACCCTCCGCATTCAACGTTCGCGCCAGGATGGTTGCCGAACCTATCAGCAGAAATCGCTCGAAGATCGAGCGCACAATGGCTGCCTCGTCCTCTTGGATCAGAAGCTTACGGTTCTCGACCCGGTAGCCAAATGGGACGTTGCCACCCATCCACATGCCCTTTCGCCTGGATGCAGCGAACTTGTCCCTGATGCGCTCGCCGATGACCTCGCGCTCGAACTGGGCGAAGGAAAGCAGGATGTTCAAGCCTACGTGGACTGGCAATCGCTCTAAACAACCGCGGCGTTCGCACAGCGCGCAATGGCCAATGGCAGGTGTCGAACGTGCGCAACGTTCTCGCGCGGCAATCCCCCTACTCTTTTATAAGCGGGAAATAGCCACCGGCGCGGCCGGAACAAACGGGATCGACGCCGGTTAACTACTATCGAAGGGACCGCAACCGCAAAGGACGCGGGAAAATGTTTGAAATTTATCGCCTCGAAGTGGCCAAGGCCAGACAGGGTGTAAAACGAGCCGAGAACTCTCTGAAGCGCGCGAATGAGTTGCTGGACGAGGACGGTGGCGTCGCCCTTAATCTCGCGTTGTGCGGCCGGATAAGGGCCGAGCAAAGGCGCGTGATCGATGCCAGAGAGCGACTGATGAAGATCGATCCGAACAGCACGGACAACGTGGGCTGAGCTTTCGGAAGGCCGGCCCCAACGAAGCCCTCCGCGAGGGCACGGCCGATTCCCCCCGCCGCTGCTGAAACAACAGCCAGCGCTCGATCTTCGTCTTCCGACGATGATAAGGACATGCAATCAGCCGCACCCGGCCCGCGCGCCCGCCGGACCGCGGAAGGTCCGCGGCCCGGCCTGTCGCTCAGTGTTTGAATTGGGCGACGTTATCCTTGGTAAGGCGCATCACGCCAGTCTCGACTTTTTCCGGCAAGGGGTTGACGCCAGCCGCTTTGTAGTCCGGCACGACCTTCATGCCATCGGTATTCAGCCAATGAAGGAGATGCACGGCGAGAAAAGCTTCGACATAGGATTTTTGAACCACGGCGCCGACGATCGTTCCGTCCTCTATGTAGGGAAGCATGTCGTCGTTCCGGTCCATCGCGACGATCTTGACCTGGCCTTGGCGACCGGTCTCATGCACCGCGATGGCAGCACCTTTGCCGCTGTCGCCGTCGGTGCCGCCGATACCGACCACGTCAGGATGAGCGAGGAGTGACTGGCTGTAGGCCGTGGGGGCATAAGACGGGTCCGCTTTGTCGTTGACCACGTCGACTACTTCGATTTCGGACGCGGATTCCTTGAAGTAGGCCTTGTAGCCTTCGACCCGCTCCAGAACCGAAGGCGCGGGGAACGAACCGAGGATCACCTTGCCTTTGCCGCCGATCGCCTCGGCAAGCATCTTGCCCCCGACCTTGCCGGCTTCGAGGTTCGAGATGCCGAGATACACGGCGCGCTTGGTGCCCGGCGCGTCGCCGATGATCATGGCGACCGGAATTCCTGCATCGACGGCGCGGTCGATGCCGGCCGCAAGCGAGGCGGCGTCGCCAGGAAAGATCAGGAGGCCGGCCGGCTTCCGCGCGATCAGCTCATCGAGTTGCCGCGCCTGGGCGACGGTGTCGAAGTCGAGCGGGCCGGTGAAGCTCGTCTTGATGTTCAGCGATCTAGCGGCGTCTTCGAGAGCTTTGCGGTGGTCGACCCAGAACGGCACCTGCGTGACGATGGAGAGAAACACGTATTCCATGCCCTCGCTCTGGGCGAGCGCTTCATCGCTGAATTGGGGTACGAGGCCGAGCCCCGTCCCGGCGAGGCCAATGCCGCCGAGCTTCATCAGGCTGCGGCGGTCGAGATCGAGTGTCGTCATCACTTTCCTCCCTTCTTCGATTGGAGCCCAATGGGCCCTTGGCTTACCCGTCGCCGCGGCGCACCAGCATGTCGAGCGCAACGGCCAGGACAAGAACGGCGCCGGTGACGATCATCTGCCAGTAGATCGACACGGCGAGCATGGTCATGGCGTTGTTGATCAAGGCGACGAAGATGACGCCGAGAAACGCGCCCAGGACGGTGCCCTCCCCGCCGCGCAGACTTGCGCCGCCGATCACGGCGGCTGCGAGCACCTGCAATTCGAGCGCGTTGCCGGCTGTAGGCGTACCGCTCATCAGCCGCGAGGCGAGGAGGACGCCGGCAAGCGCGGCGAGCAGTCCGCTCAGCATGTAGGCGAGTGTGCGGACGCGATTGACGGCCAAACCCGAGAGACGCGCCGCCTTCTCGTTCGAGCCGATGTAGTAGAGTTGCCGGAAGAAGCTTCCATGCCGCATGGCGAGGTCAAAGACGACCACCAGTGCGAGCGCGACCCAAAGAAGAAACGGCAGGCCGAGAATCTCGGCGCGGCCGGCCCACCCGAAGGCCGGCGGTAGATTGCTGAGCGAGAATCCTTCGGTCAGCACCAAGGCGATCCCGCGGGCGATCGACATCGAGCCGAGAGTGGCGACCAGGGGATTGACACCGATCCTGGTGACGACGATGCCGTTGGCAAGGCCGATGATGACGCCAAGAGCAAGCGCACCAAGAATCGCCAGCGGGATGGAGGCGCCGCTTAACAGAAGAAGCGCCGTCACGGTACTCGCTAGCGCCAGCACGGAGCCGACCGAGAGATCGAATCCACCAGAGACCAGGAGCACCGTCATGCCCACAGCGATGATCACGGTCGGCGCCATGCCGATGGCTATCGCACGGAAGTTCGCCAGCGACAGGAAGACCGGCGAAGCCAGCGACATTCCGACGATGATCGCAACGATAAGAACCAGTAGCGTCAACTCGCGCGTCTCGACGAAGCGCCGAAGGACACGGCTGCCGAAACGCGAAGGCCACCGACCGACCTCGTCGACGCTCATGCCGCCTCCCCTTCGCGCTTGTGACCGATGCCGGAGGCAAGAGCCATTACACTCTCTTCCGTTGCCAAACGTGTCGGGAGATCGCCGACGATCTGTCCCTCTCGCATGACGACGATCCGATCGGAGATGGTGAAGAGCTCCGGGAGGTCAGAGGAGATCAAGAGAATCGCCTTACCGGCAGCAGCGAGGCGGCGGATTTCCTTGTGGATCTCCCTTTTCGCTTCGACGTCGACGCCCTTGGTCGGCTCGTCAATCACGACGATCGCCGGGTCGCTCGCAAGCCACTTCGACAGCATCAGTTTCTGCTGGTTGCCGCCGCTGAGTTTTCCAGCCGCCGCCGCAAGGCTCGGCACTCGTATCCGGAAGCGTTCGACCGCCCTACCCGCCGCCGCCGTCGCCGCCGCCCTCTCAATCCAACCGAGCCGCGCAAAGCGGCGAAGCTCAGTCACGACGAAATTATCGGTGACCGACATCGACAGGAACAGGCCTTCCGCTTTGCGATCGTCCGGCACATAGGCGATGCCGCGGGCCATCGCGTCGCGGAGACCACGCAGGCGCGTCGGACGGCCCTTGATCTCGATCGCAGTTCCTCCAGACGGCTGCCGCAGGCCGACGAGGCTGCGTGCAAGCTCGCTGCGGCGCGATCCCATCAGGCCCGCGAGACCGACGACCTCACCGAAACGTATTTCAAGCTCCAGATGTCGAGATTTGCCCTTGGCTCCGTTGCCACGGACTGCAAGCGCCACCGGACCCGGCACGAGCGCCGTCTCGGCTGCGAAGATTTCGAGGTTCCGGCCGACCATGGCGCGGACGACGTCGTCGATGGAAGTCTCCGGCACCGCGCGCGTGGTCATCCTTCGGCCATCGCGCAGCACGGTGACGCGGTCGGCGATCCGGAAGACCTCGGCCATGTGATGGCTCACATAGACGATGCCGATGCCCCGGGTCTTAAGCCGAGTGATGATGTCAAACAGCGCTGCGACCTCATCGGAGGTGAGCGCCGAGGTGGGCTCGTCGAGGAGAAGGATGCGAGCGTCGAGCGACAGCGCCTTGGCAATCTCGACGAGCTGGCGCGTGCCCGCGGGCAAGCGGTCAACCGGGCGACCGACATCGATTTCGATGCCGAAGGGGGAGAGGATCTGCTGGGTCCGCCGCCGGAGCTCGCTCCAGCGTATGACCCCGCAGGCCGTCGGAGCCCGGCCGACAAAGACGTTCTCGGCGACCGTCAAGGCCCCGGCGAGGCTAAGCTCCTGGAAGACCGTGCTGATGCCGAGCGCCTGCGCTCTGGATGGGTCGTCAATGGTGACCGCCCGCCCGTCGATGTTGATCGTACCCTTGTCGGGCGCGACCACACCGGAGAGGATGGCGAGGAGTGTCGATTTCCCGGCACCATTTTCGCCGACAAGCGCATGCACCTCGCCCTGCCTCAGATCGAAATCGACGTCGCCAAGGGCCCGCGTCGTGCCGTACCACTTCGTGATGCCGCTGAGCTCGAGGAGCGGTGCCGCCATCAGCTCGCCTCCGGAATTCCTTTATCCGCGGCGGCAATGTCCTCAATTCCGTTGGAATAGGTCTCGCGCGTCCGTCCGATATGGATATCCAGAACCGCTATCGTTGCGTCTGCGTCGCCACGCCGGATGGTGTCGAGCATCTGTCGATGCTCCTGGAACGACAGCTTCGTGTGAAGCGGCTTGCCGGCAAGGTGGGTCCGGAGCGCTGCGATCTTGCCGACATAGCGCTCATAGCTGTCGCGGAGATAGCTATTGCCGCAGTGCCCGAAGAAGGCCGCGTGATAGCGGGTGTCCAGGGACAGATAGAGCCGCTGGTCACCCTGACGCTGCGCGGTTGCCATGCCGCGCACGATGTCTTCAAGCTCCGCCGCGAAGCCATCCGGGCCGCGCGCGATGGCGAGCCTCAGCGCCGCCGTTTCTACCGCACTCCGGAATTCACAGATCTGATGAACCTCGCGAGCGCTCAGCGTGAAGACGAAGGCGCCGCGCTGCGGATAGATCAGCACCAGGCCCTCGGCGCGGAGCTGGGCGAGCGCCTCTCTGACGGGAGTCTTCGACACGCCGAGATCGTCGGCGAGCTGACGTTCAGAGAGAGGCTGACCCAACGCGAGGTCACCGTGGACGATCGACTGGCGGAGCTGGTGGAGCACGGTTTCCGCAAGCGATTTGGGTCGCTTGATCCTGGCGACGGGAAGCCGGCCGCTGATTTTGGTATTGCCTGCCATCTGCAAGGTGATATACCAGACACCAGAAAGTTCGGCAACAAGAAGCGGCTTCGCTGACGGCCCCGTTACGAAGCCAAGGTACGTGCTCCGGGGAGGAGACATGGACAGAGCCGAGCTCGCGCTCGACTGCCGTAACCTGCACGGCGAGGGAATTCTGTGGAACCACCATGACCGCCGGGTCTGGTGGACGGACATCCACGGGAAGCGTCTGTGGTGGCTCGAACCCTCATCAGGTGCTTCGGGTTCAATCGCCATGGCGGACCGCGTCTGCTGCTTCGCGCCCCGCGAGAAAGGCGGTTTCATTCTCGCCCTCGCAAAGGAGGTGGCGTTCTTCGACCCCGGCACCGGCGAACTCGCGACGATCCATCGCTTCGAGCCCGACAAACTGGCGACGCGCCTCAATGACGGCCGCACGGATCGCCAGGGCCGATTCATCGCTGGCGGAATGAACGAGGGTTCCGGACCGGAAAAGTCGACCGTGTTGCGGATCGATCCCGACGAATCGGTAACGACGATCATTACCGGCGTTGGCTGCGCCAACTCGACCTGTTTCTCGCCCGACGGGCGCCGCATGTATTTCGCCGACACCTCCGTCGGAACCATCTGGGTCTATGACTACGATCCGGGCACCGGGGTTCCAGGCAACCGACAAGTCCTCAACGATTTCAAGGGAGAGCCGGGCATTCCGGACGGCTCGTGCGTCGACGCTGAAGGCGCCGTGTGGAATGCCGAATGGGAAGGCCGGCGAGTCGTCCGCATCCTGCCCGACGGGAGCATCGACCGGGTGGTCGAGGTGCCGGTGTTGAAGCCTACCTGCTGCGCTTTCGGCGGGCCTGAGCTCGAGACTCTCTACATCACCACATCGCGACTGGAGGCGACGCGGGAGCAGATCGCCGCCGAGCCGACGGCCGGCTCTCTCTTCGCTTTCAAACCCGGCGTGCGCGGCGTCGTGGACGCGCCGTTCGCCGGATAGAACCCGTCAAGCGTCCAAGGGAGGAAAGACATGAGCTTCAGCTTTCGATCGTTGATCGCGATAGCAGCGACAAGCGCGGTCGTAGTACTCACGGCGACCGGTATTGCCCGCGCCATCGACTACGCCGCACCGCAACCGCTTCAACCCGGCGCACAGGCGCCGATCACCAAGGGCGCCGGCAAGGACAAGATCCGCATCGCCTACATGCCGCCGGCGACCGAGTTCAACTACTACATCGCCATCGGCGAGGGCCTCAAAACCGCAGCGGCCGAGAAGGGCAATGTTGAGACCTTCATGCTCGCCCCGCAAAGCGGCGCCGACATCAACGGCCAGATGGGCATGATCCAGGACGTGATCACCCAGGGCGTCGACGCCATCGTCCTGTCGACCCATGACGAGGCGGCCGCCGCTCCGCTCGTCAAGCAGGCCGTCGACAAAGGCATCTCCGTCGTCATCGTCAACTCCGACATCGCCAACTTTCCGACCCCGGTCCATGCCGTGGTCGGCTATTCGCAACGCAAAGGCACGCATAAGATCGGCGAATACCTCCTTGAGAGGCTCGGCGATAAATCGGTGAAAGCCGCGGTCATCGAAGGCCAGCCCGGCTACCATTCGACAGAGCGCGTCGGCGGCTTCCTCGACGCCGTCAAGGGCAAGCCGAATGTGGATATTGTTGCGAGCATTCCCGGCGGCTGGAATGTTGAGGGTGGCAACACCGCCGGCATGGACCTGCTCCAGGGTCATCCGGACGTCGACGTCATCTTTGCCGCGAACGACTACATGATCATGGGTGCCCAACTCGCCGCTAAGTCGCTCGGTCGAAACGACTTGATGCTGCTTGGCAATGATGGCGACACCGCCGCTCTCGAGGAGATCAGCAAAGGCACGGTCACCGCTACTGTCAACACGACACCATTCGTCATGGGCCAGATTGCGTTGCAGGTCGCGATCGACGTGCTCGACGGCAATTTCGCAGGAGGCTTTGTCGAAACACCGACAACGATTGTCGACAAGGCCAATGTGCTGCCGGTTCTGCAGGCGCCCGACAAGCTCTATCCGAAGCCGTCGATACAGTATTGAGACGAACTCATGTTCCTTAAGCAGCACCTCCCTCGCTCGGCCGGATCACCCGGTCGGGCGAAGCAAGGATCGCGTGGAGAGCTATGGAAGAGAGCGTTCCCGTCTGGGAGCTGAGGAACGTGACCAAGCGTTTCCCCGGCGTTGTGGCCAACGATTCCGTGTCGCTCAGCCTCGTTGCCGGGCGGATTCACGGCCTGCTCGGCGAGAATGGCTGCGGCAAGTCCACGCTTGTCAAGGTGCTATGCGGGGTGCATCAGCCCGATTCGGGCGAGATCCTGTGTGCGGGCCAGCCGGTCGTGCTTTCCGACCCGATCGCCGCGCGGCGCGCAGGGATCGCCACGGTCTTTCAGGAGTTCTCGCTCGTCCAAACGCTATCGGTCGCGGAGAACATCTATCTCGGCCGGCTTCCGGGAAACCGATGGCGGATAGACTGGCCGGCAATGCGCGAGGGAGCCCGGCGCGTGCTTGGCCGCATCCACGTCGCGATCGACCCGGACGCGATCGTGGGCGAACTCTCAACCGCCGGCCAGCAACTCGTGGAGATCGCCAAGGCGATCGCGGCCAACGCCTCGATGATCATTCTCGACGAGCCGACCACCGCCCTCGGCCCCGGCGAGATCGCCGAGCTTCATCGCCTTCTCCTGCGCCTCAGGGACGATGGCAGGATCATCCTCTACATCTCGCATCGCCTGGACGAGGTCGTTGAACTCGTCGACGAAGCAACGATCCTCAAGGATGGGCGCGTGGTATCGAACGCAGCGGAAACGCCGGTCGAGATCAGCGCCATTGTCCTTAAGATGGTCGGCCGCGTCGACGAACACTTTCCCAAGGCGGCGAATGCCACGGGTGACGCCCTCCTCGACGTGCGCTCCATCCACACGAGCAACCGCGTCGCCGGCGCTAGCTTTACGGTTGGCCGCGGCGAGGTCTTCGGCCTTGGCGGCGTGCTCGGCTCCGGCCGCACCGAAATCGCCCGCGCCCTGTTCGGGGTCGATGTGCTTCGGCAAGGCGAAATCCGGCTTCGCGGCAAATCGCTCAAGCTTCTGTCCTCGCGCGACGCGATCGCCGCCGGGATCGCGCTTGTGCCGGAGAATCGAAAATCCGACGGGCTCTTCTTCAATTTCAGCGGGCTCGAGAACATCTCGATCGCCGGGCTCGGCCGGATCACGCGCGGAGCCATGCTCGACCACGCCCGCGAACGACGGCTTGCCCACGGCCTGATCCGGAGCCTCAGAATCACGCCGACTGCCGGGACGGCGCTGGTCGGCGAGCTTTCCGGTGGCAACCAGCAGAAGATCGTGATTGCCCGGTGGCTGTTCGCGGAGGCCGAGCTTTTCGTTCTCGACGAGCCGACCCAAGGTATCGATGTCGGGGCCAAGATCGCCGTGTATCAGCTCATCAACGAGCTTACAGCCGCCGGCAAGGGCGTCATCCTGATCAGCTCCGACTATGACGAGCTGCTCGCGATGAGCGACCGGATCGGCATTGTAAGCCGCGGAAGGATCGTCGCAATCCGCGATGCCAGGAGCCTCGACAAGGCCGACCTGGTCAAGGCCTCCGCCGACCAGGAGGAGCTCGCCGCATGAAGCGGTTGGTGAGCAACCAGATCGTCGGTCCGCTTGCTGCCCTTCTCCTGGTGGCTGTCGTCGTCGCGCTCACCACCAACCGCTTTCTCGATGTCGGCAATCTGTCCAACCTCATTCTGCAGGTGAGCATCGTTGCGATCGTTGCGATCGGCTCGACCATCGTGATCTTCACCGGCGGCATCGACCTTTCCCCCGGTTCGGCCATCGCATTGATGACTATGGTTTTCGCCATGGCGATCAAATTCGGGGACGTGCCGCTGCCGTTGGCGATTCTGCTCGTCCTTCTGATCGGCGTGCTCCTTGGCGCCGTGAACGGCGTCCTCACCGCCTACCTTCGTATCCCGTCGTTCATCACCACGCTCGCGGCGCTCTCGGCGTTCCGCGGCATCGCCTTCATGTTCAACAACGGCTCGCCGGTATTCTCCGTGCACCCGAAGCTCGAGCCGATCTTCTACGGCTCTCTTCTCGGGGTGCCGCTGCCGCTCTTCTACGTCGTCGGCCTTTACGCACTCGCCTTCTTCGTCATGCGCTACACCGCCTTCGGCCGCACGATCTACGCGGTCGGCGGCAACCCGCAGGCCGCGGCGCTCTCCGGGCTCAATGTCGCCCGCACGCGCTTCCTTGCCTTCGTCATTGCCGGTGCGATGGCGGCGGTCGGAGCCGTGCTCATGGCCGCACGGCTCAATTCCGGCTCGCCTAATTATGGCGTTGGGATGGAGCTCTCGGCGATCGCCGCCGCAGTGATCGGCGGCGCAAGTCTCGCCGGCGGTCGCGGCCAGATCGTGAGCACCGTGATCGGCGCGCTTACCATCGTCATCGTCCAGAACGCGCTCAACCTCAACGCCGTGCCGGCGTCGGCCCAGAACGTCATCATCGGCGCCATCATCGTGACCGCGGTCGGCGTCGACATGTGGCGCGGCGAGATCGGTCGCGCATTCGCCTTCATCGTCGGCCCGCTCACCTTGCCAGGACAAAAAGGAAAGGTAGATCAATGACCGCCATAACCTTTTCCCACATCGGCATCACTGTGCCCGACCTCGAAAGAGCAGTCGAGTTCTACTCGATGGCCTTCGACTGTTATGTGATCATGGGGCCGACCAAGGTCAGCCAGGACGACAGCGCTATCGGCCAGATGTGCGACGACGTCTTCGGAGCCGGCTGGGGAAGTTTCCGGATCGCTCACCTCTCGACCGGCGACGGCATCGGCATCGAGCTCTTCGAGTTCCCCAAAACTCGCCCTGAGAAGCGGCCCTTCGAATACTGGCATCCGGGCATCTTCCACATCTGCCTGCAGGACCAGCATCTCGAAGAGCGCGTCAAGCGCATCGAGGCCCTCGGCGGCCGCCAGCGGATGAGCCAGGTCCGCTACTACTATCCGGGCGAAAAGCCTTACCGCATGGTCTATTGCGAGGATCCCTTCGGCAATATCATCGAGCTCTACAGTCACTCCTATGAGCTCACTTATTCGGCCGGCGCCTACGTCTGAAGCGCAGGAGAGACGCGGCATGGCGGAACACCCCAAGGTCGTCATCACCGACTACGACTACGGCAATCTGGATATCGAACGGGCCGTGCTGGAGGCAGTCGGGGCGCGGGTCGTAGGGCTCCAGGCCAAGTCGGAGGAGGAACTGGCTGCCGAGGCGATCGACTGCGACGCGATGATGAACCAGTATGCCCGCATCGGCGCGAAGACCATCGAACGCATGCAGCGCTGCCGGGTGATCGCCCGCTACGGCATCGGTGTCGACATCGTCGATGTCGACGCGGCGACCGCCAAGGGCATTCTTGTCACCAATGTCCGCGACTATTGCACCGACGAGGTCGCCGACCATGCGATCGGGCTGTGGCTCGCGCTCGCCCGCAAGCTTTTCCAATACAACGCCGCGACCCATGAAGGGATCTGGCGTTGGCAGACCGGGCAACCGATCCATCGGTTGAAGGGACGCACGATGGGCATTGTCTCCTTCGGCAAGATCGGCCAGGCGATTGCCGAGCGCGCCAAAGGCTTCGGCGTCGATATCCTTGTATACGATCCTTACATCGAGAAGGGCGTCGCCGAGGCGAAAGGCGCGCGCCGCGTCGGCAAGGCAGAGATTCTCCAAAACTCCGACTATCTGATGATGCAGGTGCCGATAACCCCCGAGACCCGGCATTTCCTGGGCGCGGCGGAATTCCGCCAAGTGAAGGAGGGGGCAATTATAGTGAATACCGGCCGCGGTCCAACCATCGACAACCGCGCGCTTTATCGGGCGCTGACCGAAGGCCGCATCGCCGGCGCCGGCCTGGATGATCCTGAAGAGGAGCCGGCCAAGCTCGCCAAGTGGAACCCAAGCGGCAATCCGCTGTTCTCGCTTGCCAACGTCATCGTGACGCCCCACACGGCGTACTATTCCGAAGAGTCGATCCGGGTTGCCCGCGAAACCGCCGCGTCTGAAGTCGCGCGCGTGCTGACCGGCGGCATGCCGCTCAACCCGGTTAACGCAGTAGAGCTGACGCGAACGCCGGCTCGAAGATAAGGGAGGTCATGCGATGCTCAAGGTTTTCAACGATTTCGAGCGGCAGCCGGTGCTGCTTGCGAAGTTCGAAGAGGTCGCCAAATGCTACAGCGCCTCATGCGTCTTTGCCGACGCTCAATACCGTCAGGGCGTGATGGATTCGGAGATCAAGCCGCCGTTTCCGGCGAGAATCGTCGGCCAAGCCCTCACGGTCCAGCTCTCGCCGGGAGACCTCGTTGACCCGCTCAGGGCAATCGAGATGGGCAGGGATGGTGACATCATCGTCGTCGACGCGGGCGGCGACCGGCAGACCTCGGTGTGCGGCGGGCTGATGGGCGGGCTCGCCAGGAACCGCGGCATTCGCGGCATGATCATCGATGGCTCCGGCCGCGACATCGACGAGCTTGAGGCGATCGGCTGGCCGATCTGGGCCCGCGCCATCACGGCGCGAGGCACGCACACAATGTATTCAGGCCGAAAGGATGAGCTCTCGATCAACGTGCCAATTCAATGCGGCGGCGTACCTATCAATCCCGGCGATTTCGTGGTTGCCGACACAATCGGCGTGACCGTCGTGCCGGTAGCCAGCGCCGAAACGGTCGTGGAGCTCGCGCGCGAACAAGCAGCGCGCGAACAGAAGACCCGCGAATGGGTCGCCCAAGGGAAAACACTTGAAGAGCTGCTTAACGAGTTCGGTCGTCTTTGAGACCGAGGACCTTTTCGCGTCCGGCCGGCCCCTATATGCTTGTCCTCTGGCGACGCCGTTCGCCCGTGCACGGCGAGAGACGCATCAATATCGGCACGTAAATCGATCGCCAGCGGTATCATCAATTATCTTGGCCCGTTCCGGATGTCTTGATGCAATCCGAACGGAAAATTCACCATTGCGGAGATGCCGAACAACGCGGCGGCCGAGAAACCCGGTTCCACCGAACACGCTGACGACGCGATGGTTCATGGCAGCCATGGCTTAGACTTTGTCAGCTCATGTCGACCGTCTCGACCCGGCGGTTCAGGTCACCTGAACAGCACGGCTACTGACCACTATCTATCACCTGGGCTACCTCGTACAGATTGGGATCGATCTCGTCCGTCAACTGATCGAAATGACCCCACTCCTTGCGGAATTCCGGCGATTGATGAGCCGATCGCAAGAGATCGCGATTCTGCCATTGGACGTAGTTGACGATGCGCCGCCCGTCGAGGCTGCGATGCAGGCTGATTGAGATGAAGCCAGGCTGGCGCGCCATAAAGCGCGCTCGCTCGATCATGACCGACAATGCCTCGGCCTGCTTGTCCGGTTCAGAATCGACGATGGTGATTTGGGTGACGGGCTGGTTGTCGGCTCGGATCTGTGTCATAGGGACCTCGCTAGATTGGCGATGGATTTGCCGTGTCACTGCTGGCGGTCGAGGGGCCGTCCCGAGCGATCGAACACCCGATCGATCTTGCTCGCCATGATGAAATCGTTCTCGTGCAGTCCTTTTATCTTCTTGGTGCTCAGGGAAACCGTCACATAACCCCAGCCGAAGCTGATGTCGGGGTGATGGCTTTCGGTTTCGGCGAGCTCACCGATCTCCTGAACAAGGGCGAGCGCGTCCCGGAAATTGCGGCATCGAAAGCTCCGTTGGATGCGGTGGGCATCGTCACCCAGCTCCCAATCGGGAGCCTGTGCCTGGAAGCGTTGGGCTTCATCACGCGTGAGCGGCGGGACGCCGCCGCGACAAGGCGTACATGTTTTCTCGGCAAGAGTGTCGGTCATGTTCTTGTCTCCAGACCATTTTTAGCAGCAAATACGACAGCGACGAGCCTATCGATCGATCTCCCCGAACACGATGTCGAGCGAACCGATGATCGCCGAGATATCGGCTCGCATGTGCCCGCGTCGCTGGCCTTCCGTCGTCCTGGCTATAGTCTCAGGCGCCGCTCAGTAGTCCATTCCGCCCATTCCGCCCATACCTCCTGCGCCACCCATAGCGGGCGAAACCTTCTGCGGAATGTCCGCGATCATTGCTTCAGCGGTGATCAGGAGCGCGGCAATCGAGCCGGCATCCTGCAGGGCCGTGCGAACGACCTTGGCGGGGTCGACGATACCGGCCTTGATCATGTCGACATAGTCTTCGTTCTGGGCGTCGAAGCCCTGATCGTGATCCTTGCTGTCGGAGAGCTTGCCGACGACGATCGAACCTTCAACGCCGGAATTCTCGGCAATCTGGCGGATCGGCGCTTCAAGTGCTCTCAGCACAATCGAAATACCTGCCGTCATGTCAGCATTCGCGCCAGTAAGCTCAGTCAAAGCTGCCTTGGCGCGCAAAAGCGCAACACCGCCGCCGGCAACGATGCCTTCTTCCACGGCTGCACGAGTGGCGTTCAGCGCATCATCGATGCGGTCCTTCTTTTCCTTGACTTCCGTCTCGGTCGCGCCGCCGACGCGAATGACAGCAACGCCGCCAGCCAGCTTCGCCAGCCGCTCCTGGAGTTTCTCCTTGTCGTAATCCGAGGTCGTTTCCTCGATCTGCAACTTGATCTGCTGGACGCGCGCCTGGATGGTGGCTTTCTCGCCGGCGCCGTCGATGATCGTCGTCGTATCCTTCTCGATGAGCACGCGCTTAGCCCGCCCGAGCATGTCGATCGTGACGTTCTCGAGTTTGATGCCGAGATCCTCGGAAATCATCTGGCCGGCGGTGAGCACGGCAATGTCTTCCAGCATCGCCTTGCGCCGGTCACCGAAGCCTGGCGCCTTGACGGCTGCGACCTTGAGACCGCCGCGCAGCTTGTTGACGACCAGCGTCGCCAGCGCCTCGCCTTCGACGTCTTCCGAGATGATCAGCAGCGGCTTACCGCTTTGCACCACAGCTTCGAGGATCGGCAGCAACGCCTGCAAATTGCCGAGCTTCTTCTCATGGATGAGAACGTAAGGGTCCTCCAGCTCCGCGCGCATCTTCTCGGCATTGGTGACGAAATAGGGCGAGAGATAGCCACGGTCGAACTGCATGCCTTCGACGACATCGAGTTCGGTTTCGGCTGTCTTGGCTTCTTCGACGGTGATCACGCCCTCATTGCCGACCTTGTTCATCGCCTTGGCGATCATGGCGCCGACCGACGCGTCGCCATTGGCGGCGATCGTACCAACCTGGGCGATCTCGTCCGAAGATTTGACTTTCCTGGCCCTGGCTTGAATGTCCTTCACCACGGCAGCCACAGCAAGGTCGATGCCGCGCTTGAGATCCATCGGGTTCATGCCCGCGGCAACGAATTTCGCACCTTCGCGCAGGATGGAAGCGGCCAGCACCGTGGCTGTCGTCGTGCCGTCACCAGCAAGGTCGTTGGTCTTCGAGGCCACTTCGCGCACCATCTGGGCGCCCATGTTCTCGAACTTGTCGGCAAGCTCGATTTCCTTGGCGACGGCGACACCATCCTTGGTGATGCGCGGCGCGCCATAGGCCTTGTCGATGACGACATTGCGGCCTTTGGGGCCGAGCGTCACCTTGACGGCGTTGTTCAGAATTTCGACGCCGCGAAGCATCCGGTCGCGGGCATCGGTAGCGAATTTGATTTCCTTGGCAGACATGATTTTACGTCCAGTTCAGTCTTGAAATTGCGGGATCGGAAATCGCCCGGTCAGGCGGCTTTCTTGGCCGCTTTGGTCTTCTCGACGATGCCCAAAATGTCGCTCTCCTTCATGATCAGGAGATCCTCGCCGTCGATCTTGACCTCGGTGCCGGACCATTTGCCGAACAGGATGAGATCGCCGGCCTTGACGTCGAGCGGGATCAGCTTGCCGCTCTCGTCACGCGAGCCGGGCCCAACGGCGATCACTTCGCCTTCCTGAGGCTTTTCCTTGGCGGTGTCGGGAATAATGATCCCGCCCTTGGATTTGGTATCGCCTTCCGCGCGCCGAATGACGACGCGGTCGTGGAGTGGCCGGAATTTCATTGGGGTTCTTTCTGCCGCCGCACATAGAGCGACTGCAACACTTAACATAGCCCCTTTGGCACTCGAATGATAGGAGTGCCAAATTTTTAATTCCTCAAGCCGAAAATATTTGAAATGTAAATCAGTCGTTGTTACCGGCGCTTTTGGCCGTCCGAAAAGCGGAGCAATAAGCAATTTTATCGTAATACATCTCTCTTAATTTTGCCGACAACAGACTATATTAATCAGCAATTACGAACAAAACCTATTGAGCCTTGATTGAATGTGCATCGAGACATATATATAGATTGCGTGGATTTGGCCGATTTGGCTTTCGCGGTCCCGATCGACATAGGTCCGCGACCTTCGACCCGCCATGAAGCACCGAATTTTCCGACAGCGAATGTATAGCGCTTATTCGGCGCGCATGTCGCTCTGTTGGAGCCTTTGAACCACGGCGTTGACCACGGATGTACTGGCAGCATTGGGACCTTTCCGGTTCGGATGGAAAAGATGCAGGAGGGGCGTCGGCGTGCTCCTGCGGAAAGCCGCACCCATGGCCAGTCGCACCACGCAGACCGTCGTTCACTTTTCATCCGCGTTCCGGCTGCCGGGTTTTGAGGCGCCGCAACCTGCCGGAGACTACCGCGTCGATCACGACGAGGAATCGATTGAGGGGATCCTCCAGGCTTGCCTGGCGACGCGTCGGCGCGTTCATTCACCTGCCGGCAATCGCCCTGCAGAGTTCGGCGCAACAGATGGTGCAGCTCAGCCCAGCAGTTGACGCCGCTCTCGAAAAGGACCTTGGATAATCATGACCGCACCCTCGCTCATGCAACGCAGCCTTCCCGCGTGGGGAGCGCTTGCCTGCGCTGCGGCGGCGGCTTTCAATGCGAGCCCGCTTCAACAATGATGCCGCGAAGCGTCGCCGGCTTATCCGACGAACGCCTCACGCATCCGAGCGAACATGCCGGGCTGTCTCCCGGCAATCGCCGCACGGATGTGACGGGCGGCCGTTGCGGCGGTCACCGTCGCGCCGAAATGGCAATAGCAGATGATCTCATGCAATTGCCTGTCGGTCAGTTCGAAGAACCGCTTCGCTTCGCCGTAGTTGTCGTTTTCCAACCCGGCGGCGCGGAGGACAGGATCCTCGAAAGCGACTGAGATCGGCGAGCCGTCGCCGCGCATGGCCCCGCGTGCTCTAACCGGCTGATACTCGGTCTGGTGCAGCGTCGAGAGGCGCCGGTCAGGGTTCCGTTCAAGGAGCTCCGCCCAGCGTTCAAGACGTTCGCTGCGCGACATGGCCTGGCGCGGGTAGGCCTGATCGATCTCGGCGACGATCTGCAGTTGCTCGATCGTCTGGTGTTTCATTTTGGCCTCCTATTCGGACGATAGTTGGTCAACCCATATCCTTCTTATGCCTGCAGCCAGCGTGACTCCAACGGATCGTGAAGTCCAATCACGATGATGCCTGGAGGGCTTCATTCACGCAGATGTGGAGGCTTCGCAAAGATCCGGCCATTAATTTGGCGAACGCGGTCAAATGCGCGGCTGTTCGACGATGTCGGTCTGGAGTCCGTGCCGATCGAGGTGATCGACGGGCAGAGTCTGTGCTGGAGTAGCCCGGCTCCATCGCTGGCCGGGCAGCGGGATCAAGGGAGTGGCAGTTTAGCTTCGAAACCGCCGAAGGCCGGGCTGATGCGAGTTCTCCGCCCGGTCGTTGGGCCCTTGTGGCTCCAGTGTACGACTTCCGGCATGACCTGGCGCCTGGCTACTCCGTAGGATCGCAGTTTGTCCGTGTCGAAACCATTATCGAAGTTATCCGGCCCGATGGCGGAGTGTTGCGGATTGCGCGCGATCCAAAGACCGGTCCGTCCAACAAGTTGAGCGGAAGCCATCTCAAAAACGGTCCAGGCTGTGCGTCGTCAGGATGGTAGCCGAGCCAGCGAAACAGCCAATCAGGTGTCCCTTCCTTCGACCTTTAGAGACTGAGCAGTCAGCTGCCGCCAAGCGAGAATGACGATCGCTCTCATTGCTGCGGCGCTGGTATCGGTGTGCCGCCAAACCAACCAGCCGCATACGCAATCACGACCAATACCACGATCACGGCTACCACGCCGTACCAGAGGCGCCTGTCCTTGAGATCCATCGTTACCTCCTGCCCGCTACGTGTTGGCCACTGGGCGAATTCCTTGAGCCTTTGGCCGTCATTTCCCAGATGAGCGACCCATTTGCCCTCTGGTAGGCACACAGTAGGCTGGATAAGGGTCTTTGAGAAGCGCGCATACGACCGCGCCGGCATGATCGCCAGCGGCTGCGACCGGCGGCTGCAGGCGTGCTCGACGAGTAGCGTTGCGGCATGGATGTCAAAAGATCGGCGATGCCATCCAGCGCCCGTGTGATCGATGCGGCGCGCGTTATCCTGATCTTCCAGCACGGCTCCGCGCAGCCGCACCCCTCATGTGACCGTTTCGAGCCGACTGAACCGAACTGGGATGAGTTTCCGAGTCTTGAGTTGCCCTGCCGCGTCCTTGTCGATGACAGCCAGCAACTGGACTTCTTCAGATCCAACAGGCAGTACCAGGCGTCCCCCTGGCTTGAGCTGCTCAAGCAAAGCCGGCGGCGTCCGTTCAGCCGCCACGGTGACCAGGATCTTGTCGAATGGGGCGTGCTCAGGCCAGCCGCGAGACCCGTCTCCGACACGAATGCCGACATTGGAGGTGCCGAGGCCCTGCAGGAGAGCCTCGGCATGGCCTGCGAATTCCTCGATGATTTCGACGCTCCAAACTTGCCCGGCGAGTTCCGCGAGGATTGCGGCTTGAATGGAGCGGCGCCGATGCGGATCGGTACCTTACCTGCTCCGAAGCCGTGAGCTTTCGGAGCCCTGCTATCTCATCAGAGCCTGAGTTTCCTGGCAAGGCGTTCGGCCCATCCTCGGGGGGAGACCGGTAATTTTGCTGGGGTAAATTCCGCCCCTTGATCGAGGTAATCCATTCGATCGTCGCGTCCATGACGAAAATGACCGTGTTGCATCGGACCTTGCTGCCAATCCCTGTAGACACTACCCCAGCAAAATTACCGGTCTCACGATTTACATGTCCAAGGCAACAGCTCCCAGGCACGGCTTTCACCATTTGGCCACATCTGTAGCAGCCGAGGGCCACAACTAAGGGATACTCTTTGTTGCCATCAAGATGATCCTCCTTCGAGCAAACGGGAACGGAAAGATCATGCGCATGCTGACGACAATCGCCGTCCTCTTGGCACTTGGCGTGGCGTCGCCAGTTTACGCTCAATCCCCGGGCGCGCAACTTCCCCCAGATGTAACCCAGGCTCCGGCAACTTTGTGTGACCAGACTTCACGAGCGTAGCGGTCATCGACATCGAGGATTTGTCTCCGGAAATTAAATCGGAGGTCGATGCCGTGATTACCCAAACGAGCTCGGAAGAGTTGTATATTCTGCAAAGTTCGATCGATGTGACGCCACCTGCCGTGTCGGTGTCGGCAGCGGTCGGGCTGGATTCGTCGCATGTGGTCGCTGCCAACATCGGTGACGATGGCCCAGACGACGACTTGATTTGATCGTCGGTCAGGCGCCGCACTTTGCATCGGGCATTCGAGATCGACTGCGAACTACGAGGCCGGAAGGATTGCCATGGCCGAGGCCGCAATTCGCAACTTCACCATCAATTTCGGACCGCAGCATCCGGCCGCGCATGGTGTCTTGCGGCTCGTGCTTGAACTCGATGGCGAGGTCGTCAAGCGCGTCGATCCGCATATCGGCCTGCTCCATCGCGGGACCGAGAAGCTCATAGAGCACAAGAACTATCTGCAGGCCCTGCCCTATTTCGACCGGCTCGACTACGTCGCGCCGATGAATCAGGAGCATGCGTTCTGCCTCGCCGCCGAGAAGCTGCTTGAAATATCGGTTCCGCGGCGCGGACAGCTCATCCGTGTCCTTTTTTGCGAAATCGGCCGGCTTCTGTCGCACCTCCTCAATGTGACGACGCAAGCCATGGATATCGGTGCACTCACCCCGCCGCTCTGGGGTTTTGCCGAGCGCGAGAAGCTGATGGTGTTCTACGAGCGCGCTTCCGGCGCCCGCATGCACGCGAATTATTTCCGGGTCGGCGGCGTGCATCAGGATCTGCCTCCGAAACTTCTGGACGACATCTGGGATTTCTGTGACCCGTTCCTCAAGGTCTGCGACAATCTCGAAGTGCTGCTCACCGACAACCGTATCTTCAAGCAGCGCAACGTCGATATAGGCGTGATCAGCCTCGACGATGCCTGGGCTTGGGGCTTCTCAGGCGTGATGGTGCGCGGATCGGGCGCCGCTTGGGATTTGCGCAAGGCGCAACCCTACGAATGCTATCCTGAGATGGATTTTGATATTCCTGTCGGCAAGAACGGGGACTGCTATGACCGCTATCTCGTCCGCATGGAGGAAATGCGTCAATCGGTTCGGATCATGAAGCAATGTCTGGAAAAGCTGCGTTCACCGGAAGGCCGGGGGCCGGTGGCGATTCCAAATCAAAAGATCACGCCACCGTCGCGTGCCGAGATGAAACGCTCGATGGAAGCGACGATCCATCATTTCAAACTTTACACGGAAGGGCATCGCGTGCCCGCCGGAGAGGTATACGCTGCGGTCGAAGCACCGAAGGGTGAGTTCGGCGTTTATCTGATTTCCGATGGCAGCAATGTTCCGTACCGGTGCAAGATCCGCGCACCCTCCTTCGCCCATCTGCAGGCAATGGATTTCTTGTGTCGGGGCCACATGATCGCCGATGTCTCCGCGATCATTGGTTCGCTCGACATCGTGTTCGGAGAGATCGATCGTTAAGCCGAGTTGCACATCTCGGCTGCTGGAAGATAGGCCTACAATCGCAGGATCATCCGTGGTTTATCGAAGTCGCGCACTAAATGCCCCGCCGGGTGGGTCTCTCTGGCTTGCTGCCGGTTCAGTGGACAGGCAGCAGGCCAAGTTGACCCTACCCAGCCGTAAGGGAATGACAAACCCGAAAAGAACGGCTCGCCCTTTCACAAGGCGGGCCGTTCGTTCGCTTTTGAAGATACGAAAACGCCGCTCGACCGGAAGGGAGCGGCGTTTATCAAGTGTGGCGTCCTAACCCTAGACGAAACCCCGATTGGTCGGGGCCGCCGGACTCGAACCGACGTTTCCAGCTTGTTCGCTATCAACTTTAGATGGTGTTCTCCCGTCGTCCTTGCAAGCCCCATCGGCGCGCAGAGTGTGGAAGGCTAGACGCGAGCCAAACGCTATCCAGCCGTGGAACCAACACTTCGCGCATATGTTGATAGAGACCGGGCGGCCCCCCGCCGCGTCCGGTGGCTACGAAGCCGCTTTCAAACATCCCCTCTGGAAAGCGGGTTTTTTTGTGCCTTCCCAGCGAACGGATTCACCAATGCCGGTGACAGGCCGGTACATAATGACTCGCTAATGGATTGTCGAAAGCGTACATTCCCAATGTCGCTGGCCACTGAACGGGCGCTGGCGCTTGAGAGCGTAGATCGTACTCCCGCCCCTATGGGAGTTATGTGATGGAAAACGACAGCCGCTCAGACGGATTTATCTCCGCTCACGACTTTGACATTCTGTGCGATGCCTTCAAGGCTTCGGTCGAGGAAGGACGGGTGACCAAAGCGCACAGGATTCAGCACGCCAAGAATCTGGTGCGCGAACTCACCGGCCAAGAGAACGCCGACAAACACCTGATTAGCCGGATGATGCGGGGTTGCCACGCTACCCAGCCGTAGGGGAATGGCGGGCCTACTTGGGTTTGGTAGGCCGCTTCCGTTCCTTCGCATCTTCAACGCCTCGGTCAAACCCGGCTTGGTATTCGGTCTTGCCTGCGGGGATGGAGTGGCTTGGGATGCCGGGTAGGATGCCGGGCGAAACCGTCTTCCAACCGTCCAAATACCCCTTCTCGAAAGATCCAGACATTACTTCTGTCCCGATGGTTTCTCGTCTCGCCGCTCACTAGTATGTGCGGCCTTGGCTATCTTTTTGACCATAGCATCTGACCGACTGCCCGACGGCGAAACGATGAACGTTCATTGCTGGATCCTCCTGATTGTGCCTAGCGCCTGTTCCTGATCCTGCTCTAACGCAGCTTCGAGTTCGTAATGGTCGATACCCACAAGCTGGCTCGCGAGATAGAGAGTCGAGGAGACGGCGGGAATATGGATGAAGGTGGCGACACGCCGGTAGGCGAGCCAGGAAATCCCGTCGATCCAGTCGTCGTCCTCGTCGATTGCATAATCGCCCGGCTGCTGAAACTCATCGACGCCTCCCAGCGAGAATGGTGCCGTGAATTTCACGGTCGTGTGCTTTGTGCGGGTGTTCATTTGCATATCCCTGGAAAGAGCAGATTATTGCGCTCGCGAAGCGACGCAGCCCTTTCAAAATCGATGATTTGGGGAGTTGGCGGGTCGAGAGCCTGTGACGCCGCGATAGCAAGCATGGCCAAAAGAACGATACACGAACGGTATGCGCCAATTGCGGTTTAACTGCCGCTTGTCTAGCTGCCGAATGCCCTGTTTTGGCCGCTAAGCCGCTTCCGCCAGGAAAGCTCCAAAAAAACTATTATGGAGGCTCTTTGTGTGATAGGGTGATTTTCTGGCCGAAAAAATAACAAAACAAAGGAGGCCGCTGTGAAAACCTATATCCCTGCTCAGGTTTACCTTTACGACTACAAGAGCTTATTCGTAAGAGCGTCGGTCACGATTGCCATAGGCATCATCGTCTATTTGACGCTTTTCGGCATCACCTGGTAAGTCCAGACGTCGGTAGCGACTGGCGGCCAAACGTCCTGGAGTGGCGCTTCTAGAGCGCGGGCTTCGCTGGAGGCCGCTGGTCTAGTTCTACCATAGGGATCTTTGATTATCCCACCCAAGAGGTGCACCGCCATGAACGACACCAACGACAAAGCCCGCGAAAATCGCGATGCTGTTGATATCAGCATTCGCGATGCTGTTGATATCAGCATTTGGGAGAACGAAGGCGGAGCCTCGGATCGATACGATATGAATTATCACTACGGCCGGCGCGTAGAGCCGGACGGGTCATGGACGATCTATCACGTCTTCACCGGGGCACCGGCAGATATGGGAAGCCGATCCATGGCTGGGCTCAGCAAAACAGATGCCACTACCAGAATGATAATTCTGAACGCGCACAATGCGAAGAGACGCAAGGCCGCGAGCCTGCAACAGACGTTCGCTACGCGGTTCTTAACGGCTTGAGGTATGTTCAACCTTGGCGCTGACTTTTCCGAACCGAAGCCGCAGCTACGACGAGGCCGGACAATACCTCCATTTTCTCGGCTACAATGGCATGTTTGAAATGCTGTTCTTGATTGAGATCGAAGCGCTCGCGAACGCAAAACCGGAAGCAGCCACAGCCGAAGCGGGTTATTTGGCGACCTTCGATGCATCACCGGACTCCATTCGTGATGTCGCGCGGAAAGTTTACTCCCACGGCCGCAAGAACGTGTACCAGCCCAGAAAACCTCAACGCTTCGAACAGCGGACGAGCAAAGCGTTCCCGTAAGGGATCGGCTTATCCCTGCGACCGCGGAGTTGTGCGGTTTCGACATGGTTGGGGACTACGTCCTTGTCCCCGTCGATTAGAGGATTATCCTTGACAGGTTTGGGCGAGGCGATCGCCCATGGAGGTTGTCATGGCAGACGACAAGTCAAAGCGTGGTCCGCAAGACAGAGCACGGGTCGACGGTGGCGAAGACTATGAAGTCGGGTACCTCATGAAGAAGCACCATCTCGAACGGGCTGATGCCCTCAGGCTGGTAAAAAAGTATGGAAACAACCGCGCAAAGATCGAAGAGGAACTCGTTGCCCGAAAGCTCTGATCGCGTATTGCCGTGAGGCTGGCATAGAGCCAAGCACGCCTGAGTGTGACCAGGCTGCAGGCATAATCATGGCGCTTTTCAGCAACGGCATCGGCACTGCTGAGGAATTGAAGGCAGCGCTCCAGTTCCGTTTGGAGAGTGTGTTGCGACGGTACGGTCAACGCCTATCCCGCCTAGCTGAGAACCGCTCTAGATCGTAATTGTACATCGAATTCCAAGTGGAGGTCGCGTTAGATGCAAAACGCGAGCCCTCTGAAAAAAACCATTGTCCAATTAAGGCAGTGGGTTTGGAGGCTGTATGAAAGGGGTCGTTGTTTGGCGCTATTTCACGGGCATGCCGTGTCAGATGCACGCGGACCTCCGGGGAGTAACATGCTGCTGAGGCTGCACCAGATCGACAAATTCTACCCCACTGGCGAGGGGCCGTTGCATGTTCTGAACGGGATCGATCTTTCGCTGGAGGCGGGCAAGAGCCTTGCGCTGACCGGCGAGTCTGGCAGCGGCAAGAGCACGCTTTTGCACCTCGTTGCAGGGCTCGACAGCCCTGATGCGGGAGAAATCCACCTTGGCGGTACCAATATTGTGGGGCTGAACGATACAGCCCTTGCCGCCCTGCGGCGGGGAACAGTCGGACTTGTGTTCCAGCAGTTCAACCTGATCCCTTCGCTTGATGTGGCGGCCAACCTTGCCTTTCAGGCTCGGCTTGCTGGCCGCCCTGATCCGGCATGGTTGAAAGTCCTTGCCAAACGGCTGGGCCTCGCCCAAGTCCTCACGCGCTACCCTGAACAACTGTCGGCCGGCCAGCAACAGCGGGTGGCGATCGGCCGGACCTTGGCCGCCCGGCCCCGGCTGGTTCTGGCTGATGAGCCCACGGGCAATCTGGATGAGGCAACAGGGGACGCTGTACTCGATCTTATGCTGTCGCTGGTGGCTGAAACGGGTGCCGCCCTGTTAATGGTCACCCATTCCAACCGTCTGGCAAACCGGCTGAACGCCCGCATTCACCTGCACGCGGGCCGGCTGGTGTGATGGTGTGGACCGGGCTGACAGCGCTCTTGTCTCACTGGCGCAGGCGGCCTGTCCAATTGGCGATGCTGCTTTTGGGGCTATCGCTGGCAACGGCGCTGTGGTCAGCGGTTCAGGCGATCAACGGTGAGGCGCGGGCGAGCTATGACCGTGCAGCGGCGATCCTTGGGCAGGACCGGCTCGCGCAACTAGTGCGTGAGGACGGGGCCCGGATGGATCAACAGGAGTTTGTGAGACTGCGGCGAGCAGGCTGGCTGGCTTCGCCGGTGATTGAAGGTGAAATGCGGTTTGGGGATGTGCGGTTGCGCGTCCTCGGCATTGACCCACTGACTTTGCCGCCGCAGGCGCAGCAGGTGGATGTTGCGGTGGGTGATGAGCTATTGCCGTTCATCACGGCGCCCGGTGTGCTCTATGCAGCTCCGGAAACCGCGGCACGACTAACCGAGCAAGCAACACCTCCCGTGCGCGTGGCCGAGGGTTTGCCGCCTGGCACAGTCCTCACCGACATCGGGCAGGCGCAGGTCTTGCTTGGGGCAAAGGACAAGATCTCTCGTCTTTTGCTCTGGCCGGACCAACCGATTGGCCGTGCCCCTCTAGAGGTGACAGCCCCCGGCCTGACCCTGCGCGAGCCGAGCGAAACGGGGGATCTTGCCAGGCTGACCGACAGTTTTCACCTGAACCTGACGGCTTTCGGTTTTCTCGCCTTTGCGGTGGGGCTCTTCATCGTGCATTCCGCCATCGGTCTGGCTTTTGAACAGCGCCGCCAGGTATTTCGCACGCTGCGCGCACTGGGCTTGCCGGCACGCGTGCTGGTCCTTTTGCTGATCGCCGAGCTGCTGACCTTCGCCCTCCTCGCGGGGCTGGTGGGCGTGGCACTTGGCTATGTAGTCGCCTCGGCCCTTTTGCCCGACGTCGCCGCCACCCTGCGCGGGCTTTACGGGGCCGATGTGCCGGGAACGCTGTCGATCCGCCCCGCAGTGTGGGCAGCGGGGCTGGCCATCGCGGTAATCGGCACGCTGGTGGCGGCCGCACAGAGCCTCTGGCGGCTATGGCACCTGCCGCTGCTTGCAGCGGCCCAGCCTCGGGCCTGGGCGCGGGCTTCGGAGCGGGCACTGCGCGCGCAAGGCGTGGCTGCGATGGTGCTCCTGTTGACGGCGGCGGGAATTGCACACTTCGGATCCGGCCTCGAGGCGGGCTTTGCGCTTCTGGCGGCACTGCTGTTGGGGGCGGCACTGGCGCTGCCGCTCGTGCTGACGGGGATATTGCACCTTGGCGGCCGCTTGGCGCGTGGACCACTGGCCGAATGGTTTTGGGCCGACACGCGTCAACAGCTTCCCGGCCTGTCATTGGCGCTAATGGCACTGCTGCTTGCGATGGCCGCCAATGTGGGCGTCAGCACGATGGTGTCGAGCTTTCGGCTGACCTTCACCGGCTGGCTCGATCAGCGTCTCGCCTCAGAGTTATACGTGACCGCCCGCACCGAAGCAGAGGCCACGGCGATACGCGACTGGCTGGCCCAGCGCAGCGAGGCGGTCCTGCCGATCTGGAGCATTGAGGGTCGGGTCGCAGGCCAGCCCGCGGCAATATACGGCGTGGCCGATCATGCCACCTATCGCGACAACTGGCCGATCCTCTCTGCAGTGCCGGAGGTGTGGGACCGGATCGCCACAGGCGACGGCGCCCTGATCAACGAACAACTGGCGCGGCGCCAGGAGTTGGGCTTGGGGGACCAGATCACGCTGCCCGGTGGCTGGCGGGCCAGCATCGTCGGCGTCTATGCCGACTATGGCAACCCGATCGGCCAAGTGATCATCGGGATCGACACACTGGTCCAGCACTATCCTGACGTCTCCCGCCTGCGCTATGCCATTCGGATTGCCCCCGGCAAGGCCGAATCACTGGCGGCGGGTTTGCGGGCGGAATTCGGGCTGCCCGCGCAGAACGTGATTGACCAGGCCGGGATCAAGGTCTTTTCGCTCAAAGTATTTGAGCGCACATTCAACGTGACAGCCGCGCTGAATGTGCTGACGCTGGGAGTCGCGGGGCTGGCGATGTTTGCGAGCGTCATGACCCTGTCGGGGATGCGCCTGCCGCAACTGGCGCCGGTCTGGGCCATGGGTCTGACCCGCCGCCACCTCGCATGGTTGGAGCTTTCGCGCGGCTTGCTGTTGGCAGCCTTGACCATGCTGGCCGCTGTGCCTGTAGGTATTGCGCTCGCCTTTGTTCTACTGGCGGTGGTGAATGTGGAGGCTTTTGGCTGGCGTCTGCCGATGCACCTTTTTCCCGGTGACTGGGCGCTGCTGGCGGCGCTCGCGCTGCTGGCGGCCGGACTTGCAGCCGCCGTGCCTGCCTGGCGGCTGGCGCGTCTTTCGCCATCGGATTTGCTGAAGGTATTTGCAGATGAGCGTTAGAGCATTGCTGATCTACATGTGCTTGGCCGCACCTGCCTTTGGCCAAGGTTTTGCTGGGCTTGGCACAGAGGCTGACGGGTTTTCAGTGCCGCAGCCGGGGACTGCATTCAACTTTCCGGCAGACCACGGCCCGCACCCCGGTTACCGGATCGAATGGTGGTATTTGACCGCCAACCTGCAAGCTGCGGATGGAGCGGACTATGGCGTGCAATGGACTCTTTTCCGATCCGCCCTGGCCCCGGTGGAGCGGTCAGGCTGGTCCAGTCCGCAGCTTTGGATGGGCCATGCGGGGCTGACGACGCAAACGCACCAATTCGTGGCCGAACGGATGGCACGGGGCGGCATCGGTCAGGCGGGGGTTACGGCTGCGCCCTTTGCGGCCTGGATTGACAACTGGCAGATGGCAGGCCGGGCCCTGCCAGAGGCGGATGCGCTGTCGGCGCTCGATCTGCGTGCGGCGGGACAGGCGTTCTCCTACGAACTGGCGCTGGACGCCAAAGGCCCTCTGGTGCCGCAGGGAGTGCAAGGCTATTCGGTGAAATCCGAGAAGGGGCAGGCGAGCTATTATTACTCGCAACCATTCTACCACGTGACCGGCACGCTGACCCTTCCGGCAGGCGCGATTGCGGTGACCGGTCAGGCGTGGTTGGACCACGAATGGTCCTCGCAGCCGCTGGCTGAGGATCAAACCGGGTGGGACTGGTTCTCGCTGCATTTCGACAGCGGCGAAAAGATGATGGGCTTTCGCCTGCGCGACGGAGGCGCGGGCTTTACATCGGCCACATGGATCAAGGCCGACGGCAGGCCGCAGCCGCAGGCCCCCGGCGCGCTAAGGGTGACGCCGCTCGAAACGGCGGCAGTCGCGGGACGTAGCGTGCCGGTCCGCTGGAGGGTGCAATTGTCGGAAAAAGGGGTGGATGTGACCATCCGGACGCTAAACCCAGAAGCCTGGATGGACACACGCTTTCCCTATTGGGAAGGCCCGATCCGATTTGAGGGCACCCATGCCGGGCGCGGCTATCTCGAGATGACAGGCTATGAGTGACTGGAGGACGCTGCTCGATCGCGAGATCGCGACGGTTGGCGAATTGCCGAAAATGGAGAAGGTTAGTTTCCAGCGCCCTTCCCTCTACCATTTTAGACGTTTAACGGCATGATAGGTCTTCCTTGTCGACGAAGATCACGTCCATGACGGGCGGCGCGTCGGCGTGAACCGGCACAGCATATTCGGCGAAGTTGGCGTTCGTGACGCGCCCGTTGCGGTTGTCGATCACCGAACGCCTGATCCGTTTAGGACATTCCAGGTCGATCGTGCCCGGGTGCAACTCGTCTCACTAGCTTGTATAACTAGTATCGACCTATCGGCATGAGCCATAAATGCAGCGCGGAAGACTTGATATGCTTCTGGCCTTTCTGGCCGTCGCACGGGAAGGCAGCTTTACGCGGGCCGCCGCGCAGCTCGGAATTTCGCAGTCCACACTGAGCCACACGATCCGCGATCTCGAAGAGGGCCTGGGCCTTCGTCTGCTGACCCGCACCACCCGCAGCGTTTCACCGACAGCGGCCGGCGAGCGCTTGCTTCGCAACATCGGCCCGCATTTCGAGGAGATCGAGGCCGAACTCGACGCCCTGAGCGAGTTGCGGGAGAAGCCCGCCGGCACCATTCGTCTCACCGCCAGTGATCACGCATTCAAATCCGTGCTCTGGCCGAAGCTGGCGAAGCTGCTGCCGGACTATCCCGACATCATGGTCGAGGTCTTCATTGACAACGCACTGACGGACATCGCCGCAGAACGGTTCGACGCCGGCGTGCGGCTCGGAGAGCAGGTTGCAAAGGACATGATCGCCGTACGCGTGGGACCGGATCTTCGCTTCGCTGTCGTCGGTGCGAAGCCCTATTTCGCCAAGCGGCCGCCGCCAACGACGCCGCAGGAGCTAACCGGTCACATTTGCATCAACCAGCGCTTTTCCACCAATGGCGGGCTGTGGGCTTGGGATTTCGAGCGAGACGGTCGCGAACTGAAGGTGCGGGTGGACGGCCAGATCGTCCTGAATGGCACGGTCGGGATTCTTGAAGCCGCGCTGGATGGTTTCGGCCTCGCCTATGTGCCGGAGGACGTGGCGGAGCCTCATCTTGAGAGCGGTCGCCTTATGCGGGTGCTGGATGAGTGGTCCCCGCCGTGGCCAGGATATTACTTCTATTATCCCAGCCGCCGTCAGACGTCCCCCGCTTTCGCTCTGCTCATCGACGCGCTTCGACACAAGAGCTGAGATATGTCGGTCCATCACCCAGCTTCGAAAGGCTGGTTATAAGGCTCAGGTCGGGCGTTGGCAGCATGTGGCCCACGCAGACGTTCAACTGCTCGGACTAAATGTCTGAAAAGCGCCGCGTTGCGGACCAGCCTGTGAATTGAAAAGCCCGCGCCTCCGGGAGAGGCCGCGGGCAACGGTCTGTTGGGATCAGAGGGACTGATCCAGTTGTAATGTGGGTACCTTCCATGATCAGCGCATCGGTCAAATGGATGAAAGCCCGCGCCCGGGGGAGAAGGATGCGGGCTGTGATCGGCGGGAGGATCCGATCTGGCAGCATTTGTCTACGGCTGCAGAAGTCGATCTTTCGTCGCTGGCCTGTGTTCCACACGGAAAAAAACGCCGCACAAGGATTGGTGAAATAGGTGGCGTTGCTGCTCGGCAAGACGCAGCAATCTTGCTAAGATTGGCGGTGGGAGGAGACGGACATGCAATCGCTGCCGATAGCCCATCCAAGCGTAGCGAAGGCGACAGCCGGGGTATCGCTTCCTCTCGCCTATTCCACCGCGACGCTCTGCTGGCTCCTGTCCGCCGGCGTCTACATCGCAGCCAAGTGGGTTGCCCCCGAAATGCCGCCTTGGGCGCTCTGCTTCTGGCGGCTGACGCTCGCCTGCGCGATCCTGCTGCCCATCGTCCATCGCCACCATGGGGCGATGCTCGTGCTGGTCCAATCCCGGGCGATCGAGGTGGTAGCCATCGGCGCAATCGGGCTGACCCTCTGTCAGGGCATGATCTACACGGGCCTCAACTACACCGACGCGACGACCGCCGGCATTATCATGGCCCTGTCGCCGATCATGACCATGGTGCTTGCCCGCTTCGTGCTCGGCGAGCCCCTCGGCGTCTGGAAGGCGCTTGGTGCGCTGCTCGCTCTGGTCGGGATGGTGGTGATCGTAGCGCGCGGCGACCTTACCGCGCTGATGCGGCTCCAGTTCAATCCCGGCGAGTTGTGGATCGTCGGCAGCGCGTTTTGCTGGGGCCTCTACACCGTGCTGCTGCGTCGTTCCAAATTCGCTATCGAGCTTCTGCCGATGGTTGTCCTGCTGCTAGGAGCCGGCGCGCTGGCCGCACTCCCCCTTTATCTCTGGGAGCTGTTTTCCGGGGAGCGTTCGGCGCTGCATGCGAACGGCCTTCTGGCCCTCGCCTATGTCGCTGGCCCGGGCGGCGCTCTGATGTATTACCTCTACAACCGCAGCGTCGAGACGCTTGGCGCCGGGCGCGCCAGCATGCTGCTCTATCTGCAGACTGTCTTCGTTGCCGTGCTCGCTTATCTGTTCCTTGGGGAAGGCTTGCACGACTACGACCTCGCCGGCGCTGCCTTTATCGTCGCCGGCCTGGTGCTGGCCACCACGATCAAGCCGAGGCAGCGCACGGTGCATGTCGCGTAGGGAACATCAGCACCGCCGATTCCGAGACAGCGCTTAGCGATCAAGAGCCGAGGCGCACATCACGCCAGATGATTTTCGACGATTACGGATTTCATCACGTTCACACCTCGCCTCGCTAAATTAGGCGCGCCTGTATAGCGGCTTCACTGGACCGTTATCGCGGGTGCGCCGGGCTTGACGTCGCCGATCACGCAAGCCGACGTGTAACCATCCGCGACAATCTTTTCGACCAGGGCCGCCGCTCTGTCGCGCTCGCAGGCGACGAGCAGCCCGCCCGAAGTCTGTGGATCGGTGAGAAGATGGCGCCGCCACTCCGGCATATCGGTGGGCAGGAGCACCGCGTCGCCATAGCTCGCCCAGTTGCGCCGCGAAGCGCCGGTGACAAATCCTTGCTCTGCCAGCAGCACGGCTTCGGAAAAGAGCGGAACGTCGCGATCACGAATGACCAGAAGACAGCCTGAGCCGCGCGCCATCTCGAGAGCATGTCCGAGCAGGCCGAAACCGGTCACGTCGGTCATCGCATGGACACTCTCATCCTGCGCGAGCTCCGATCCGATCCGGTTGAGCAGGGTGGTCGAGGCGATCATCTCGACATAGGCGCTGGGCGGGAGCGCCTGCTTCTTGAAGGCGGCGGAGTAGATGCCGACGCCGAGTGCCTTCGTCAGGATCAAGGCGTCTCCCGGCCTCGCGCCCGAATTGCGCCGGACGTCATCGGGCCGGCATGTACCGATCACGGCAAGACCATAGATCGGCTCCGGCGAGTCGATCGAGTGGCCGCCGGCGACCGGGATTCCGGCGGTGGCGCAAACTGCCCGTCCGCCCTTCAAAATGTCTCGGACCATATGCGTCGGCATCTTGTCGAGCGGCATACCGAGAATGGCCAGCGCCATGATTGGCCGGCCGCCCATCGCATAGACGTCGGAGATCGCGTTGGTCGCGGCGATCCGCCCGAAATCATACGGATCGTCCACCATGGGCATGAAGAAATCGGTGGTGGCGATGACACAGGTGTCCTCGTCAAGCTGCCACACAGCGGCGTCATCTCCGGTCTCGGTGCCGACAAGAAGCTGACGAAAGGGATTGGTCTCGACCTGGTCTGCGAGAAGCTGCTGAAGGACGGACGGCGCCAGCTTGCAGCCGCAGCCCCCGCCATGGGCGAGACTGGTCAAGCGAAGCACAGGAGCATCGGCGACTTCAGGAGAGAGGGCGACTGCCATGGCAAGCCTCCTTAGATTGGCACCGAGCGAGATACCGAGTGGAATTGGCGTTGGCCGTACACCGGCGATCGTTCGGGGAACCGATTTGACGGAACGGAGAGATCAGACGCGGAAACGGTGAGAGCGGCCCGAAGACGCTTGGTGAGAGGGGAAAAGCGGACACATGCGCAGCCGCGGAGCGCACGCTTGCGCCACCGTCGGCCGTCGTCCGAAAAGCGCCCCGGCACGCGGGAGCCGTTTCCAATACCACGCAGCACTCTAAGATTATCCTTGGACAAGCGTCAATCGCACTCTCGTCCTAAAACATGAGTTATATCGTCAACTATAATCAGTAAGAAAATGCAGAGCAGTCGGAACGCTTTGCTTTGTTTGACATTGTCCTGTTTTGGATCAGAATGCACTCGTACCCTTGGTTCGGGATGCCCTTCGGAGCATCCGCTTCGGGAGGACATTCAAATGAACATCGAACTGTCACGGCGCGCGTTCCTGCAGACGGCAGGCGCGGGTCTCGCCGGTACTACGCTTGGAGCTCTCGGCTTCGGCGATATCGAAGCCGCACATGCCGAGGCGATACGATCCTTCAAACTCGCCAACACCACCGAGACACGGAACACGTGCCCATACTGCTCAGTGGCGTGCGGTGTGATCCTCTACTCAAAGGGCGATCTCAGGAAGGGCGAACAGGCCGAAATCACCCATATCGAGGGCGATACCGACCACCCAACCAACCGCGGCACCTTGTGCCCCAAGGGCTCGGCCCTGCTCGGCTTCGTCAAGGCCCCGACCCGCTTACAGCAGCCGATGATCCGCAAGCCCGGGGCGGACAAGTTCGAGCCGACAACGTGGGAAAACGCGCTTGACCGCATCGCCCGCCTGATGAAGGACGATCGCGACCAGAACTTTGTCGCGACGAACAATGACGGCGTGACGGTCAACCGATGGATCACCACCGGCTTCCTCGCCGCTTCGGCGACGACCAATGAAACCGCGTTCGAGACCTACAAGGTGGTCCGCAGCGCGGGCATGCTGGTGTTCGATAATCAGGCACGTGTCTGACACGGCCCGACGGTGGCGAGTCTCGCCCCAACATTCGGCCGCGGAGCAATGACGAATTCCTGGACCGATATCAGGAACACCGATCTTGTCGTGATCATGGGCGGCAATGCCGCCGAGGCCCATCCTTGCGGCTTCAAATGGGTCACTGAGGCGAAGGCCAACCGTGGCGCCAAGCTCATTGTCGTCGACCCGCGCTTCACGCGCTCGGCTTCGGTGTCGGATCTCTATGCACCAATCCGTCAAGGCACGGACATCGCCTTCCTGCTCGGGCTGATCAACTATTGCATCGAAAACGACAAGGTGCAGCGGGACTATGTGAAAGCGTTCACCAACGCCGGCTATGTCGTCAAGCAGGGCTTCACTTACCAGGACGGCCTGTTTTCCGGCTACGACGAGGCGAAGCGCGACTACGACAAGTCAAGCTGGGACTACGAGGTCGGCGCGGACGGTTTCGCCGTCGTCGATGATACGCTGGCAAATCCTCGCTGCGTCTGGAACCTGCTGAAGAACCATGTCGCGGTCTACACGCCGGAGATGGTCGAGCGCATCTGCGGCACGCCGAAGGACAAGTTCCTGAAGGTCGCCGAGATGGTGGCGGAGTGCTCGTCGCCGACCAAGGCGATGACCTCGATGTACGCGCTCGGCTGGACGCAACACTCGAAGGGTTCGCAGAACATCCGCGCTATGGCGATGCTGCAGCTCATTCTGGGCAATATCGGCGTTCGCGGCGGCGGCATGAACGCGCTGCGCGGCCATTCCAACATCCAGGGGCTGACCGACGTCGGTCTGATGTCGAACTTGCTTCCTGGCTATCTGACGCTGCCCAACGAGAAGGAACCGGACCTCACCGCCTATATGTCGACCCGCGGTTTCAAGCCGCTCAGGCCGAACCAGATGAGCTACTGGCAGAACTACAGGAAGTTCTTCGTCAGTTTCCAGAAGGCCATGTACGGCTCGGCGGCAACCCCGGAAAATGACTTTGCCTACGACTACCTGCCGAAGCTCGACGTGCCCGGCTACGACGTGCTGCGCGCCTTCGATATGATGCACCAGGGCAAGATCAACCTGTATCTTTGCCAAGGCTTCAACGCGCTGCAAGCGTTCCCCAACAAGCAGAAGATCACGGCCTCGCTCTCCAAGCTCAAGCTCCTGGTCGTCATGGACCCGTTGGCTACCGAGACGGCGCGGTTTTGGGAGAACCACGGCGCGCACAATGACGTCGATCCGTCGGCGATCCAGACCGAAGTGATCGAACTGCCGTCGACGTGCTTTGCCGAAGACGACGGCTCCCTTACCAATTCGGGGCGCTGGCTGCAGTGGCACTGGGCCGGCGGCACGCCGCCGGGCGAGGCCAAGCGCGACACCTGGATCATGGCGCAGATCCATCTTCGCCTGAAGGAACTCTATCGCAAGGAAGGCGGCGCCTTCCCCGATCCGATCCTCAATCTCCATTGGCCCTATGCCGATCCGGGCGATCCGACGGCCGAGGAAATCGCTCAGGAGATCAATGGCCGAGCGCTCGCGACGGTGACGGACACGGCCGATCCGACCAAGGTGCTTGCCGAGGCCGGAAAACTGTTGCCGGGCTTCGCCGCGCTGCGCGACGACGGCTCCACATCCTGCGGCTGCTGGATCTATTCCGGCTGCTTCAACGAGAAGGGCAACAACATGGCCCGTCGGGATACTGACGATCCCGACGAGACCGGCGCCTACCTGAAGTGGGCGTTCTCGTGGCCTGCCAATCGCCGCATCCTCTACAACAGGGCGTCGGCCGATTTGAACGGCAAGGCCTGGGATCCCGACCGCAAGGTGATCGAGTGGGACGGGGCGAAATGGTCGGGTTATGACGTCCCGGACATCGCGCCGACAGCGAAGCCCGGCGAGGTCGGCCCGTTCATCATGAATCCGGAAGGCGTGTCGCGCCTCTTCACCCGGGGAATGATGCGGGACGGACCTTTCCCGGCGCATTACGAGCCGTTCGAATCGCCGATCATCAATCCGGTCGCGCCCAACGTCCGGGGCAACCCGGCAGCGCGGGTATTCGAAGGGGATTTCAGGCAGTTCGCCGAGCCGGCCTCGGCGGAGTTCCCCTATGCGGCGACCTCCTACCGCCTGACCGAGCATTTCCACTTCTGGACCAAGCACGTCATCGTCAACGCTGTGATGCAGCCGGAGTTCTTTGTGGAGATATCGGAACAGCTTGCGGCCGAAAAAGGTATCGCCAAGGACGGTTGGGTGCGCGTTTGGTCCAAGCGCGGCTCTGTCACGGCGAAGGCGATGGTAACGAAGCGGATCAAGCCGCTGACCTGCGACGGCAAGACCGTCCACATCGTCGGCATTCCACTGCACTGGGGCTTCACCGGAGCGGCAAAGAAGGGATTCGGCCCGAACATGCTGACGCCCTATGTCGGCGACGCCAACATCGAGACGCCCGAATACAAGGCGTTTCTAGTCAATATCGAGCCCGTCTCCGGGCCGGTAGCATAGGGAGGCGGCGATGTTTCCTCCAATTGCCAATCCCTCGGTAACGGACGTGACGCCCCGCTTCTCGGAGAAGGATCTCGTCCGTCGCTCCGCCTCAACGGTACCCGCGCCGGCCGAGCGGCTGACAGAGGTGGCCAAGCTCATCGACGTTTCGAAATGCATCGGCTGCAAGGCCTGCCAGACAGCCTGCATCGAGTGGAATGACACGCATCCGGAGATCGGCGTCAACGCCGGCGTATACGAGAATCCGCCCGACCTGACGCCGGACATGTTCACGCTTATGCGCTTCAGCGAGTGGGAGAACCCAGAGACGAACAATCTCGAGTGGCTGATCCGGAAGGATGGCTGCATGCACTGCGAAGATCCGGGCTGCCTCAAGGCCTGTCCGGCGCCGGGCGCTATCGTTCAATATTCCAACGGCATCGTCGATTTCGTCCACGAGAACTGCATCGGCTGCGGCTATTGTATCAAGGGGTGCCCCTTCAACATCCCGCGCATATCCCGCGTCGACCATACGGCCTACAAATGTACCCTCTGCTCGGACCGCGTCGCCGTCGGCCAGGGTCCAGCCTGCGCCAAGGCCTGTCCGACCCAGGCAATCGTCTTCGGCACAAAGGAAGAGATGAAGCAGCATGCCGAGGGCCGCATTACCGACCTGAAGGCGCGCGGCTATGCCAATGCCGGCCTCTACGATCCGCCAGGTGTCGGCGGAACGCACGTGATGTACGTGCTGCATCACGCCGATCAGCCCGAACTCTATTCCGGCCTGCCGAAGGAGCCTAGGATCAGTCCTCTCGTGGAGGCGTGGAAGGGCATCACCAAATATGCCGGCCTGACCGTGCTTGGGGTCGCGGCCGGCGTCGGCCTTCTCCACCATCTGGTGATGGGGCCGAACAGGGTTTCGGACACGGATGAGGAGAATGCCGAACGGCTAGTGCGGAGTGACCGCCATGACAGCGCATGATGTCGAACCTGGTAAAGTACATCCGGGCAAGCCCGTCACGGTGGACCGGTATACGGTGGGCGCGCGGATAAATCACTGGATCACGGCGGCGAGCTTGATCCTGCTTGCCCTGTCCGGCCTCGCGCTGTTTCACCCGAGCCTTTTCTTTCTGTCAGGACTGTTCGGTGGTGGCCAGTTCGCGCGCTTCATCCATCCGTGGATCGGCGTCGTTCTCTTCTTCAGCTTCTTCGGGCTTTTCATCCGGTTCTGGAAGGCGAATCTGTGGAAGCGCGAAGATGGGGCCTGGCTCACGCGCTTTCGCGACGTGCTGGCCAATCACGAGGAGAACGTGCCGGAAGTCGGCAAGTATAATGCCGGCCAGAAATTCGTATTCTGGGCCATGTCGGTCTTGATCATCATCCTGATATCGAGTGGCCTGGTCATCTGGGATCAGTATTTCTCCGCCTACACGACGGTCGGTCAACAGCGGATGGCGCTCCTCATTCATGCCATCGCCGCCGTTGCGATGATCGGCGTTTGGATCATCCACGCCTATTCCGCCCTCTGGGTGCGAGGCACGATTCCCGCCATGATACGCGGTTCGGTGACGGGCGGCTGGGCCTGGCGGCATCATCGCAAATGGTTGCGGGAACTTGTTACGAAACCGGGCGGAAGATCGGGATCGAAGCCCGCCGAATGAGCGGGCGCTAATGCATGTCGCCCAAAAGTACGCAGCGGTTTTTGGACAACGACATGCATAGAAGCAAAAACTTAAGCGCGTCGCATGATTCCCTTCAGACGCGACGCGCTTAGTCAGCCAACCACGTGGCCCGTGTGGTTCGTGAGGTGAGTATGCCAAAGCAGATCGTTCCGTCGGATATCGATCCCACCGCCATCGGTGAAGTCTCGGCGCCGCCTTACGTCCGTCTGCCTGATCCGACGCGTCTTTTCGTTCGACGCGCGCAGCGGTTGAATGCGCTGGCCGAAATCGATGAACTCGGTCCTTATCTCCGCTTTCTCGCTGCTCTCGCCGATGTCCAGCACGGCATACAGGACGGCCTGTCCGATCCGGATCTGCCGGAAACGGAGGTGCGTGAACGGGCGAACGCTTTCGGGATGCCTCCACTCGATCGTGACAGGTTCGCCTCCGGGGCGTTCTTCGAGACGCTCGACCGCCTGGTGCTGGCGGCTTCGGCCATCGAGAAGCCTCGCGCCGCGGCAGACGCGCTCGACCGACTGAAGCTGGCCACGCCTGCAGAGCGCGATGCCATGGTGCGCAACGTGCTCGCCGATGCAATCGCGGCTGACGCATTGGCCGAGCATGTTTATGTCGCGGCAGCGCTGCAGCTTCATTTCGCGCGTCTTGCCGCTTGCCTCGACGCCTCCACGCTGGTCCCGGTAGGTGACGGCGCATGCCCCGTCTGCGGCGGGCCGCCGGTGTCCTCGATGATCGTCGGTTGGCATGGCTCCCACGGGGCAAGGTTCTGTGCATGCTCGCTCTGCGGCACGCTCTGGAATTATGTCCGCATCAAATGCACCCTGTGCGGCTCGACCAAGGGAATAGGCTATGTGGAAGTCGAAGGCGGACCCGGCACTGTAAAGGCCGAGACCTGCGATTCATGCGGCTGCTATGTGAAAATCCTGCATCAGCACAAGGATCCGACCCTTGATCCGGTTGCCGATGACGTGGCGACACTCGGCTTGGACCTGCTCGTCCGCGAGAGCGGCTACCGTCGCGGGTCGTTCAACCCATTCCTTGTCGGATACTGAGGACGCGATGACCGCTTTGCCTGCACGTCGCCTGCGTGATCTTCCATCGGTCGATGAGATATTGAAGACGCCGCTCGGATCCACGGCGATCCAGCGCTTCGGCCGGCAAGTCGCGACGGCGGCTGTCCGCGCGGCACTTGCCGCAGCGCGGGAGGCCTGCCTCGGCGGAGCAGCAGTGCCGCAGCCCGGCGACGTCGCCGCCGACGCGGTTGAACAACTCAAGGTTGCAGAGCGCCCTTCCCTGCGACCGGTTTTCAACCTGACCGGCACGGTGCTGCACACCAATCTCGGCCGGGCGCCGCTGGCTGAGGAGGCGATCGAGGCGGTGCGCTCTGCAATGTGCGAAGCGGTCGCTCTCGAGTTCGACCTCGAGACAGGCAAGCGCGGCGAGCGGGATGATCATCTGCGTTCGCTCGTTTGCGAACTGACGGGAGCGGAAGACGCAACTGTGGTCAACAACAATGCGGCCGCTGTCCTTCTTGTCCTCAACACGCTGGCGCTCGGCCGCGAGGCGATCGTCTCGCGCGGCGAATTGATCGAGATCGGCGGCTCGTTCAGGATGCCCGAGATTATGGCCCGCGCCGGCGCCAAGGTGGTCGAGGTCGGAACCACCAACCGCACGCATCCGAAGGACTATGTCGCGACGCTCGGCCGGAAGACCGGGTTGGTCCTCAAGGTGCACACCTCGAACTACCGGGTCGAGGGGTTCACGGCTGAGGTGGGCGCGCGCGAACTGGCTTCCATTGCCAAGGCGCAGGACGTGCCCCTGGTCCACGACCTCGGCTCCGGCACGCTTTTCGATCTTGCTGCCTATGGCCTCAAGCATGAACCAACCGTGCGCGAGGCGATTGCCGACGGCGCGGATCTGGTCACCTTTTCCGGCGACAAGCTGCTCGGCGGACCCCAGGCGGGCTTTATCGTCGGCAGCAAGGCTCTGCTGGCCGCGATCAGCCGCAATCCGATGAAGCGGGCGCTCCGCGTCGACAAGCTTCGGCTCGCCGCGCTGGAGGCGACGTTGAAGCTCTATCGCGACCCTGATCGCCTGGCGGAGAGACTGCCGACGCTGAGATTGCTGACGCGCCCCTCGGCCGAGATCGCAACCCAGGCGGAGCGCCTTGCCCCCATGGTTGCCAATGCTCTGGGTGAGGCATTCGTGGTGGAGACTGTGGAATGCCGCAGTCAGGTCGGTTCGGGTGCCCTGCCGCTTGAGACGATACCCAGCGCCGGTCTTGTTGTACGGGTAAAGTCCGGCGGCGGGAAGTCGCTGGGAGCGCTTGCAGCGGCATTGCGCGGGCTGCGCGTTCCCGTGATCGGGCGCATCGAGGACCGGGCGCTTGTGTTCGATCTGCGCTGCCTCGAAGACGAAGCGGGGTTCTGTGCAAACCTCGCCGGCTTCGATTCTGGAGGAGCCGATGCGCTGGTTTGAGAGCCTCGCGCGCCGGCCGGCCGAAGTGCCCCGGCCGGCTGACGTGCCCCGGCCGGCTGACGTGCCGGTCGCCGAACGTCTGGCAAAGGCCTTGGAAGCGGCCAGGCGCAGCGATTATGCGGTCGCCTTGAGCATATGGGAGCCGCTCGCTCATGCTGGGGTCGCGCGTGCGCAGAACAATATCGGCGCCTGCTTCGCAGAAGGGCTTGGCGTCGACCGGGACTGCGACCTCGCCTTCCGCTGGCTGGCGCTTTCGGCCGAGGCCGGCGATGCCGTCGGGCGGCGGAACCTGGCGTCGCTCTATTTCCGCGGCGAGGGCGTCGCGCAGGACTACGGCCGCGCAGCCGAGCTCTACCGAGCAGCCGCGGAGCAAGGCGACGGACCGGCGCAGGACATGCTGAGCTGGATGCTGCTCGAAGGCGAGGTGTTCGATCCCGACCCAGCAGAGGCACGGCGCTGGGGGACTGCCGCCGCCGAGCAGGGAATAGCGTCGGCCATGACACGGCTCGGCATGATCCATCACAATGCGCTCGGTGTGCCGCGCGATCCCGCTGAGGCAGTCCGCTGGTGGCGTCGGGCTGCCGTGCGCGGGGATGCGGACGGGCAGGCCATGCTTGGCGCCGCCTGTCACTTGGGAGCGGGTGTCGAGGCCGACGCGGTCGAGGCATATGCCTGGCTTCTGCGCGCGAACGCAGCAGGCAGCTCGCTCGCCGAGCGGTATCTGCCGGCCGCGCGTGCCGGCCTCACCCCTGACGAGACCGCCGAGGCCGAAAATCGTGCCGCGGCATCATTGACGGGGGACGGATCATGATCGTCGGCACGGCGGGCCATGTCGACCATGGCAAGACCGCGCTGGTGCGTGCGCTGACCGGCGTCGACACCGACCGCCTGCAGGAGGAAAAGGCGCGGGGCATGACCATCGATCTCGGCTTTGCCTACCTGCCGGCACCGAACGGGGACGTCATCGGCTTCATCGATGTTCCGGGGCACGAACGGTTCGTGCATACGATGCTCGCCGGCGCCAGTGGCATCGATTTCGTGCTATTGGTCATTGCCGCCGACGACGGGATCATGCCGCAGACGCGCGAACATCTGGCAATCATCGATCTGCTCGGCATCAGGCGCGGCGCGGTCGTGCTGGCCAAATCCGATCTGATCGCGCCCGCACGGCGCGCCGCCGTTCAAGCGGACATCCGTGCCGCGCTTGCCGATACAGCACTTGCCGAAGCAAACATAATGCCCACCTCGGCCGTCAGCGGTGACGGTATCGACGATCTGCGGCATTTCTTGTTTGAGGAGGCGTCGCGCTTTGCCGGCCGCGCATCCTCTGGACGATTCAGATTGGCGGTCGACCGATGCTTCACGCTGCACGGCATCGGCACTGTCGTGACCGGCACGGTCCTTTCAGGATCAGTCGGCGTCGGCGACCACCTTGTCGTTAGCCCGTCGGGCCTGGCGGCGCGTGTTCGCTCGATCCACGCCCAGAACAGGCTGGCTGAGCGCGGGCGGGCAGGAGACCGTTGCGCGCTCAACCTGGCTGGTGACGGCATCGGCAAGGAGGCGATCGGGCGCGGCGACATCATACTCGACCCGGAACTTCACGCGCCGACGGGTCGGATCGACGCAAGGCTGCGCGTCTTGCCAGGAGAGCCTAGGCCGATCGGCCAGTGGTTCCCGGTACGCCTCCACCACGCTGCGGCCGAGGTTGGGGCAAGGGTCGTGCTTCTCAGTGACGAGCCGGTCAGACCCGGCGGCGTCGCCAAGGTTCAATTGGTGCTGGACAATCCGATCGCGGCTGCCGCTGGCGACCCCTATGTTGTGCGCGACACCTCGGCGCAGCGGACCATCGGCGGCGGACGCCTGATCGATCTGCGGGCGCCGAGCCGGAAGCGCCGCACGCCGGAACGGCTTATCCAGATCGAAGCATATGCCGTCCCGGATCCCGACGCTGCTGTCACCGCACTGCTCGACACGCCGCCCCATTACCTTGACCTTGGCTCATTCGCGCGCGACCGGGCGCTCGGCAGCGACGAGACGCAGAGACTGGTCGACAGCCTCGGATTGGTCTGCATTCCCATCAGGAAAACGCTGTTCGTTCTCTCGCCGGCATGCTGGATGCAATTCAGGCTCGGCCTGGCCGCGAACTTGAAGACCTTTCACGCGGACAATCCGGATCTGCCGGGAATCGGCATGGAGAGATTGCGCCTTCAGCTTGACCCACGACTTCCGGCGCCGATGTTTGCAGCCGCTCTGCGAATGCTGGCGCGCGCCGGCAAGCTCGCCCTTGACGGCGCCTGGGTGCGGCTGCCCGGCCATGAGGTCCGTCTGACACCGCAGGACGAAACGCTGTGGCTGCAAATCGAGCGGCTCATCGGCGGCTCGACGCGATATCATCCGCCGAGGGTCCGCGATATAGCCGATATGTTGGCGAAGCCGGAAACGGAAATCCGCCGGATCCTGAAACTTACCGGCCGCATCGGGAGAGTATACGAAGTCGCCCATGATCATTTCTTCCTGCGCCCGGCATTGGCCGGGATTGTCGAAATCGTCGACGACCTGACGGCGGCCGAGCCGGGCGGGCGGTTTAACGCCGCCCAGTTTCGCGATCGTGCAGGCAGCGGGCGCAAGGTTGCCATCCAGATCCTTGAATTTCTCGATAGGCATGGCGTCACTTTGCGACGCGGCGACCTGCGGCTCGTCAACAGGCATCGACGGGATCTGTTTCACCGGCCGATAGTGAGCCGGCAATAGCGGAAGTTTCTGGAGGAGCATCGTCCCCGGTGGGGCGTCCGGACTTCAAATCCGGGAGGGGCCGCGAGCCGGTCCTTGGTGGGTTCGACTCCCACTCTCTTCCGCCACTCTCGCAAAGGCGCGATGACGGTGACAACCCGCTTTCTCGTTGAGCTCAAGACAGCGGCCGAGGCCGCCAAAGTCGCGGAAGGCCGTTTCCGACGGGAAGCTGCAGTCCGGATCGCGGCGCTCGAACAAGAGCGCGCCTTCGCCTTCAGGCGGCTCAATCTCATTCAGGCGATCGCCGAGGCCATGGCATCGGCCGACAGTGAGGAGATAGCCGTCGCCAGCGCCTTCGCCACGCTGCGCACGCGACTCGGCTGGAATTCCGACAGCGAAGCGCGCTCGGAGGTGATCGCGCGTTTCGGCCAGGTTGTGCTGGCGATATTCCGGGCGTCGGAGGAAGAGGAATCCGCCAATGACATTCCTGAGACCCTGGCGGGTTTCGAACATTGGTATGCCGAAACCCGTGGATCGCCCTTCTGGCTCCTGTTCGAGCGCCAGATGCAAGACACGCCCCGTGTCGACTTTTAAGAAGCGCAGGTCCATCCGGGCGCATTGTTGACGCTCAGGCGATCAGGACTGCGACCGTTTGGCTCCTCTCACCTTCTGAGATACAGCCATAGTGTCGTCGGCGCCAGGATGGCGGTCAGCGCCATCGGCGCGATCAGGGCGAGGACGACCTGACCGAGCGTCGCCCCGCCAGCCATCAGCCCGCGCAGCGCCGTCGTCATCAGCGACACTGGGTTGACTTCGACGATGGCCCGCAGCCAGTCCGGCATGGTGCCGGGGTCGACCATGATGTTTGAGGCGAAAACGAGCGGGAACAGGAAGGTAAAGCCGAGCGTCATCACCGTGGTTGGCGTGCGGATCAGCAGGCCGAGCACGATGAATACCCAGCCCATGCCGAACCCGATGGCGATCAGCATGGCGAAGGCGGCAAGCACGCCGAGGATGCCTGCCTCAGGCCGGTAGCCGAGGATCAGCCCGATGGTGAGAATGATCGAGGCGGCAATCAAATGGCGCAGGATGTCACCCACCATCAGGCCGGCGAACGGAGACAGCGACCAGATCGGCAGCGATCGGAAGCGGTCGAATAAGCCCTTGCCGAGGTCGGTCGACAAACCCATGCCCGAATAGACTGCGTTGAACACCACGGTCTGAACCAGGATGCCGGGTAAGAAGAATTGCAGGTACTCGCCAGGCGAACCGGCGAGCGCGCCGCCGAAGACGAAGGTGAAGAGCAGGGTGAACATGATCGGAGTCATCACCAGATCGAAGAGTTGCTCCGGCACATGCTTGAATTTCAGCACCGCGCGCCACCCGAAGACCAGCGCGTTGGAAAGGGCTGATGGGGTCCTAGGTCGGGCGACGCTTTGCAGCCGCTGCAGGGATGTCGTGTCGATCATGGCTTGTCACCTGCCTTCCGGCTTTCACCGAGGCCCGGCTGGCCCGTCAGCGCGAAGAAGACCTCCTCGAGGCTGGGTTGGCCCATGGAGAAATCCGACAGCTCGATGCCGGCGGCGACCAGATCGGCCAGCGCCTCATTGGCGGCCTTCGCTGTGCCGGCAAGGACGGAGAGCTCAGCGCCTTCGGCGCTGCGTTGGACAGGATGTTCCAGCCGGCGTTCCAGAATGGTCGCCGCTTGGTCCGCCCGTGCAACATCGGCGAGCGCGACATGGAGAAAGCCGGAGCCGGTGGCCGCCTTCAGTTCGCGGCTGGTACCCTCGGCGATCTTCCTGCCGTGGTCGATGACGGCGATACGCGCTGCAAGTTGATCGGCCTCTTCGAGATATTGCGTGGTGAGCAGGATGGTGACGCCGGCCTCGGCGAGGCCGCGGATCATGCCCCAGACATCCTTGCGGGCGTTCGGATCGAGGCCTGTAGTCGGCTCGTCGAGGAACAGCACGCCCGGCGTGACGACCAGCGAGGCGGCTATGTCGAGCCGCCTTCGCATGCCACCCGAATAATCCCTCACCTGCTTCGTCGCCGCTTCGGACAAGCCGAAAGCCGCGAGCAGGTCGTCCGAACGGGTTTTCGCGGCGCGACCGCGAAAACCCCAGAGTCGGGCGAGCAGGACGAGGTTCTCCCGGCCCGTCAAGTCCTCGTCGAGCGAAGCGAACTGCCCGGTCATCGCGATTGCCGCACGGACCGCATGCGGGGCCTGCACGAGATCGTGCCCCATCACGGTCGCAGAGCCGGCGTCGGGGCGCGACAGCGTCGCGAGCATGCGCATCAGCGTTGTCTTGCCGGCACCGTTCGGACCCAGGATGGCGAAAATCATGCCGCGCGGCACATCGAGATCGACACCATCGACGGCGCGCAGCTTGCCGAACGTCTTGACCAGGCCGCGGGCGGAAATGGCTGACTGGACAAAACCCTTGGAGGGCAGGCCCATAGGAGAAGTATCGTTCATGCAATCATCCGGCAGTCGCAAAATGAAAGGCCAGCTTCGGCGCGATGGGTGCGTCGTCAATTTCTCTGCAGGCGCACGAACTTACCGTCTGGCTTATCCTCGTGCCAGAGGCTCCGACGACGTACCACTACCTGGCCGCTGAGGCTGAAAGCCGGTCCGATCATATGTCGGACAGGTCTCTAATCATCTTGGGGTTTTCACTCGATCACGGCGCAGGCCTGACGATTTCCGGCATCACCGGCAGGCTGGCTTTTGTAGTCGTCCTGTCCGCCGTGGATCATCAATGCCTTGCCTCGTATCGCCGTTTCTCCACCATCCAGCTTGACCATGCCGTTGAAAGCCTGGGCACGCAAAACGCCGTCGGCGCCGACCCGCTGATTTGGCATATCGCCCGCGTGCGGGCCTTTTCCAGTGAGGTATCCATGTTCGGCATTCGTCGGATTGAAGTGCCCACCGGCCGAGTCATGGCCGGTCTGATGGTCGCACTTTCCGGTTTCATGAACATGGAACGCGACCCACTCGCCCGGAGGCAGTCCTGTTACCTCCAACGCTATCAGCACGCCCTGCGCCGTCTCGGTCAGCGTGGCCGTGCCATTCTTCTCGCCGGCCATGTTGACGAATTCGGCTTTCGCGGTCGCGGTGTCCTGAGCCGCTGCAGGCATCGCGACCGCCAGCGCCAACCCTGTTGTTGCAACCAATCTTCTCATCGACTCGGCCTCCGGTTGTCCAAGCAAGCCAAACAACAAAGGGGTCTCTTCGTTCCATTTGGCAATTGAGTTTTTTTGTCTCCCGCACAGCCGCCAGGGAAGCGACGCCGACAACCTGTTCGATGTGTCTTCAGTTTACACCAATTCGAAGAGTTGCGCGGTTTGCCAGCCTGCAAGCAGTATGATGAGAATACCAACGAGCCTGAGAAGCGTCTTTTCTGCGATTGACTTCACTACCCAACCGGCCATCGGCGCTGCGACTACGCCGCCAAGAATCAAGCCGGCGACAGAGAGTAGATTTTCCGTTGGCTCTCCTGCCTCCGCCCAATGGCCCGTTACTAATGCAAACAAGAAGGTCAGAGACACCGAGAGCGTGATGAGGAACTCGCTCGCATTTACCGTACCAATAACGTAGCGGGGCGTCCCGCCAAAACCGAGAAGGCCCGTCGTTACGATGGGTCCCCATCCACCACCCCCTGCGGCATCGAGAAATCCACCACCAAGTCCAAGCGGAGGTACCGCGCCTGCAGGGACCGGCTTACTCGGGATCCGCCGGAATGAACGGAACAGGAGCCAAGCTCCGACAAGCGCCAGATATGTGGTCACATATGGCTTCATGATCGCTCCCTCAAACGAGGTGAGCACATAAGCGCCGAGAACGCCGCCGAGAACACCAAATGGCATCAGCCGCCAGAAAAGCTTCCAGTCGATATTGCGGTGATAGAGGTGAGCCGAACCTGAGGCCGCAGTGGTAAACAGCTCCGCTGCGTGAACTGAAGCCGAAGCGTGTGCAGGAGACACGCCAAACCCCAGTAGGGTTGTCGAGCAAATCACGCCGTAGGCCATGCCGAGAGCCCCGTCGACAGCCTGAGCTACAAACCCTACGAGCGCAAAAAGGATAAATTCCTGCATTTGGCTCTCCAACAAAGCGCGGGTCGTAATTGGCGAAAGAGGAACCGCTGCCTACAACGGATGCAATTTATATCTTCATGCTTCCACAATTCACCAAACGCCTGGCATCGACAATGGCGACGAACGGGAAACTGTCCGCTCGATCGACGTCTTTCCCGATACCTTCAAAGTCATGTGGCTTCTCAGAATATCGAGAGCGATCTCGAACAGGATGCCGGGTTGTCACTCTTCCCTGTCCTGCGCCGCGCCTCCTCGACCTGAGGTTTCACGAGTCGGACGCAGGCTTGCAGCTCCACCCCATATCTGTTTAATTGCCGGCATCCACAGGGGTGCTCCGTATCGTCGGGGCTGAGAGCTGGGCTGCAAGCCCGTAAACCCTAGAGCTGATCTGGATAATACCAGCGGAGCGAGGCGGGCGATGTTTTCTGGCGCACAGATTTCTCTTTCTCCGACAACCGGCGATTTCGTCGGTGTCGTCATCTCCGCGCTCGATGCGCTCGACCCTTGTCGCGATCGGTTGCGCATAGGCACAGACGATATTTCGACGCTGCCGGTCGGCCCGCTCCAGGGCCATCTCACGATCGAGCTTACGGTTTCGGCCAACAGCCCGACCCTGCGCTGATCTTTTCGCACCAGACAAGTCTCGCATGTCTCAACCTTTCTCCGCCGCGCCGCGAATCGCAGCCTTGTTCGCCAAGGTCGGACCGGCCTTGCTATCGGTTGGCACGCTGGTTTTGGCTTGGGACCTCTATGCGCGCATCTCGGGCATCTCGCCCACCACGCTGCCCGCGCCGTCACGCGTTCTCGCCCAGGCCATCCGGCAGCGCCAGGCGCTGCTCGACAACACCGTGCCGACGATCAGCGCCACATTGGCGGGCTTCGCCTGCTCGCTGGCCGTTGCCTTCATCCTTTCGGTGCTGATCGACTTCTTCAACCCGCTGCGCCGTGCCCTGTTCCCGGTGTTCATCATCAGCCAGACCCTGCCGCTGGTGGCGATCGCCCCGCTGGTCGTTCTCTGGTTCGGCTTCGGGCTGACGCCGAAGATCACGCTGATCGCCCTCGTGACTTTCTTTCCCATGCTGGTCGCGCTTGTGCAGGGTTATGACTCGACGGATCGGGACATCTCGGCGCTTCTGAGTTCGATGGGCGCTTCCCGCATGCGCATTTTCCTGCTGGCCCGCTTGCCCTCCTCGCTGCCCTATTTCTTCGCCGGACTGCGCATCTCGATCACCTATGCCGTGGTGGGCGCCATCTTCGCAGAATATGCCGGTGCGGCCAAAGGGCTCGGCATCTACATGCTCAACGCCAAGAACAATTTCCGGCCCGATCTCGTGCTGGCGGCCGTGCTGGTCAGCGCCTTGCTCACGCTAGCCCTGTTTGCTGCTACGGTACTGATCCAGCGCGTCGTCATGCCATGGGAGCGGCTCGATGGCGCACGAAAATCATGAGCAGGCGGCTGGAGCTGCGCCAAGTCAGGAAGCGTTTTGGCGACATCGACGTGCTTGCCGACATCACCCTGCACATCGAGCCGGGCGAATTCGTTTCAATCCTCGGCCCCTCCGGAGCCGGCAAGTCCACGATCTTCAGCTTGCTGACGGGCGGTCTCGGAGGCCACGGCGGCGATGTCGACTTCGACGGGCGGCCACTGGCCGACACGCGCCGACCGTTTGCCTTCATGCCGCAGCACGACGCCCTGATGCCCTGGCGCACGGTTATCGACAACACCGCGCTCGGCCTGGAAGTGCAGGGCATGTCCCGCAAGGCGGCGCGCGACAGGGTGGCGCCGTTCTTCGGCGAATTCGGCCTTGCGGGCTTCGAGCATAAGTATCCGGCGCAGCTCTCGGGCGGAATGCGCCAGCGCGCCGCGCTGTTGCGCACCGTCGTGCAGGACCGCGCCATGCTGTTGCTCGACGAGCCGTTCGGCGCACTCGACGCCCTCACGCGCACCGGCATGCAGCGCTGGCTTCAGACGATGTGGGACCGACACCGCTGGACGGTCCTGCTGATCACCCACGACGTCCGCGAGGCGGTCTTCCTGTCCGACCGCATCTATGTGCTGAGCGCCCGCCCCGCCCGCGTGCTGCGCGAAATCATCATACCTCTTTCGCGCCCGCGCAAGGATCTTGCCTCGTCGGAAGCCAGCGCCATCGAAGCCGACATCCTCGATACCCTGCTCGATCCACAGCCCGCCCAAAGGACATGACCATGCTTTCCAGACGCCTCTTCATCGCTGCCGCATTGATCGCCGGGTTCGCACCCGTCACGTCCGTCTCCGCCCAGCAGACTGTCACCGTCGCGCTAGACTGGACGCCGAACACAAATCATGTCGGGCTCTATGTCGCCCAAGCGAAAGGCTTCTACGCCGAGGCCGGGCTCGACATGCGGATCCTGCCCTACACCGACACTGCGGCCGGTACGCTGATCGCCAACCGCGTGGCCGATTTCGGTATACTGGGATCCATAGGATTGTTCACCCAACGCACGGCCGGCGCCGACCTCGTCGCCACCTACGCCATCATGCAGACAGAAACCGGCAGGCTGGTGTTCAACGCCGACCGCGCCGATATACAGTCCCCCAGGGATCTGGACGGCCTGACCTATGACGGTTTCGGCAGCGCCTGGGAGAATGCGCTGATCGGCACCATCATCCGCCATGATGGCGGCGAGGGCAAATTCGAAACAGTGACGCTGGGCACCTCCGCCTATGAGGCCTTGGCCAATGGCGCAGTCGATTTTACGCTCGAGGTCTACACTTGGGAGGGGATCAAGGCGGAGCTTGACGACAAGCCTCAGCGCGCCTTCCGTTACGCGGATTTCGGCGTGCCCGACCAACACACCAATTTCATTGGCTCGAGCCGAGCCTACCTCGAGAAGAACAAGGACACGGCAACCGCGTTCATCGCCGCGACCAGGCGCGGCTATGCCTTCGCCGTCGAACATCCGCAAGAAGCGGCTGAGATCCTGATAGCAGCAAACAGCGACATGCTGACTGACCGTCCATTGATCGAGGCATCGCTGAAGGCGCTGGTCGACGGCCACTATCTGCAAAGCCCCGCCGGCGCGATCGGCACGATCGATCCCGCAAAGATGGAGGCTATCGGCGACTACCTGTTCAAGGCCGGAGCCCTGCGCGACGGCGATGGGAACCCGGTCGGCGAACGACCCGATTTCGCGGCCTATTACAGCAACGCCTATCTGGACGGCGAAAAATGAGCCCGCCGCGGCGCATGCATCCTGTCGGCACTCGCCGTCGTCACCAGCAGGATCGGACTTGACCGGAACTGCATCGACCAGCTTCGACGCGCCGCTGCCGCCGCTGTCGAGCGCACGGCCGAACCAGTCCGGCCAGAGCCGGTCGGCGTGCTGGTCGTGATCGCAAGGCGGGACAGGCTGACGCTGGAACAATGCTCATGCGCATCGTGGTGGTCGCCGAACTGGTCGCGCGCGGCGGTGCTTACTCACTGGGCGCGGGTCCGGACTGACGTGATGGCTTTGTGTCGCGCTTTGGCGTCAGTTCCGCCTCGGGCTGGTCGCTCAATCGTTTCTTGAGGATGTCAATGAGGCTGACGGTGACCGCAATCACCGCCGGGCCGAGGACGAGCCCGGATGCTCCAAACAGGACGATGCCACCGACAGCACCGACAAAGGCCACCACCGTGTGGAGCCGCAGCCGGTTCCCGACAAGCATCGGATAGAGCAGATTGTCGATGCCGGCGACGACCACGCCGCCCCAGACGGTCAGGATCGCCGCGCTCGCCCAAGCCCCCTCCAGCGCGAGATAGATCGCTGCCGGCACCCAGATCACGAATGCGCCGAGCACCGGCACGATGGCAAGCAGTCCCATTGCCAAGCCCCAGAAGACCGGAGTGGGCAGGCCGAGCCACCAGAACATCAGGCCGCCCAGCGTCCCCTGCACAGCGGCGACAAGCACGGTGCCTATCAGGATCGCATGTACCGTCTCGGCAAGGCGGGACAGCATGTATGCCGTCTCCGCGGTACGCAGGGGCGAGAGACGCTCGATCCCCCGCAGGGCGGATTCACGGTCCCGCAGAAAATAGAACAGCAGATAAAATGTCAGAATGAACATCACGGCCTGATTGATCGAGCCGCGCAACAGCGATGTGCTTTGTGCCGTCAGCCATTGTACAAATGCGGCGACCGTGCCGGCCGGATCGAGTTGGTTCTCAATCCACTGGGCAACCGCCGAAAGCCTGGGATAGCCCGACACGAAGGCATCTGTGTTCCAACCCCGGATGACCTCCTCCATATAGGTGGCTCCGTTTACCGCCTCGCGAACAAGCTGCTGTGCCACGAAGACGAGCGGCAGGCCGACTGCCACCGCCGCGACGCTGACCGATATCAGCGCAGCCAGGTTTTGATTCCTGAGCCTTTCCTCGACCCGTCGATGAGCCGGATACAGGATGATTGCCAACACCACCGCCCAGGTCAATGCGGGCAAAAAAGGCAACGCCAAGAGATAGCAGACATACAGACCGATCGCCGTCGCGGCCACGATGCCGAGCAATCTCATTTGTTTCATATCGGGCATCTGTTTCAGGTCGGGCATCTCTCGCCGTCTCGCAAACCAAGCGAGCCTAGTGGATTTCCCAACAAAATGGCAGCTTCCGTTGCCGCACCCTACGGCTAGGCCGCTGTCGAGTGTGACGAAAATCCCGTGCGCGCTGCCAGCACCGCGGCCTGCCGGTCGTGGATGGTCTGACCTACGGCCGTTCTACAACTCGCTCGCGGCAGCGCAGCTTCACAGGACCAATAGAAAAAAGGCCGGACTGTTAAAGTCCGGCCAGGCATGAAGGTTCAAAACCTCCAGAGGGGAACGCGCCGGACGCAATGGGAGGAAAACATCCGACGCAATGCGTATATGGATCCGCACGGGTGGCGTTTCAACGACATGTGGTGGGCCACATCAGCCGCTCCATAGAGCCACCAGCGCGGATTCAGGTCACGGCCTGTGTTTCAGTTTTAGCGTAACAGACATGTGGTGCGTCGGCCCGATCAACGAGGGTCAGGCGAGGAGTGTCCCGCGGGACACTCCCCCTTCGTTTTTTACTCCGAGAGCGTGAAGGGAGCCGTGTATTTGTCGACGTTGTCCTTGGTGATGAGAAGGCAGTCAAACAGCTGCTTCTCGGTCGGCGCGCCGGTTTTGCCGGTCTTTATGAACGAGTCGGCCTGTTGTACGGCCTTCGCCGAGTAGACGGCCACCGGCTGGAGCACGGTGTACTGCAAGTCGCCCGCCTTGATCGCGGCGACAGCGTCCGGAGAGCCATCGAAGCCGCCGACCTTAATGCTCGACAGCTTTCCGGCTTCCTTCAGCGCGGCGATCGCGCCAAGCGCCATCTCGTCATTGCCGCTCGTCACGCCGATGATATCGGGATGGGCCTGCAGCAGGCTCTGCATCTTGTCGTGGCCCTGGGTCCGGTCCCAGTTGGCGACCTCCGAGCCGGCCTTCTTGAGGTCCGGATACTGGCTGATCACGGTCTCGTATCCGTTTGACCGGGTGGCGGCGTTGTTGTCGGACGGGGCGCCCAACAGTTCGACGTAGTTGCCCTTCTCGCCGATATTCGTCACCCATTGCTGTGCCCCCAGAGCGGCGCCCTGTGCGTTGTTGGAAACGAGCTGCGCCTTGGCCAGACCCTCCTGATTGATCTCGGCGTTGACCAGGAAGACCGGGATGTTCGCGGCAATCGCCTTCTTGACGGCGCCGATGGATCCGCTGGCGTCGGCAGGATCGAGGATGATCGCCACGGATTTGTTGGTGATTGCGGTGTCGATCAGTCTGCTTTCCGTGTTCGTGTCGGCTTTCGATGCGCCGACAGTCGCGGTGTAGCCGAGTTTTTCGGCCTCGGCCTTGGCCACATTGCCTTCGGTGAGCCAGTACGGGTTGGCGGGATCGATGACGATGATCGAAATGAGGCCTTCGGCCGACGCTGCGCTTACCGACCCTGCGAGGACCGGAGCGGCCAGCGCAAAGGCCGTGAGCATTAGAATTCTTGCCTTGCCATACATGAGATTTCCTCCTTGGTTAGCGACGGTACCGGTCAACCGGCAATCTTCTCGTGAGCGGGATCGGCCGTTCGGGCCTTGCCGGCTTGTTGCGGAGAAGTCGAAGGGCCGCCGGTCGAGCCCGGGAGCTTGACGCGACGGCGATACTGAATGGCGTTGAGCAGCACCGCCAACACGATGACCGCGCCGGTGAACACTGTTTGCCAGTAGGCGGACACGCCAATGATCACGAGGCCATCGGATAGGAAGCCGATGACGAAGGCCCCAACCAGCGTGCCGCGGATATTGCCTCGACCACCGGTGAGTGCCGCGCCGCCGATGACGACGGCCGCAATGGCGGTCAGTTCGTAGGAGTTGCCGGCGGTCGGCCCTGCCGAGGTCAGTTCCGAGGACAGGATGAGGCCGGCTACCGAGGCGCAGATGCCGGACAGCATATACACCGACACCTGCACTTTTTTCACCGGCACGCCGGACAGTTCCGCGGCGCGCTCGTTGCCGCCGGAGGCATAGAGCCACCGGCCGAAGGCCGTGCGATTGAGGATGATGCTGCCGATGATCGCGATGACCACCATGACCAGCACACCGATAGGGATACCGAACAGGCGGTTGAAGCCCAGCCAGTCGAAGCCGGTATTGCCCAGCTCCGGCTTGCCGCCGAGATCATTATATGTGAGGCCGTTTGTCATCAGCAGCGCGGCGCCCCGCACCACATAGAGCATGCCCAGCGTGGCAACGAAGGCCGGCACCTTCAACCAGGCGATAAGCACGCCGTTGACCAGGCCGACCAGTGCGCCGAGCACGCACACCAGCACCACGACCACCCAGACGGGGGGAAACAGCACGATGCCGAGCGTTTGCAACTGCACGCCCTGCATCAGGAATCCTGCGATTACGCCCGACAGTCCAAGCGTCGACCCCACCGACAGGTCGATGCCGCCATTGAGGATGACCAGCAGCATGCCGACCGCGAGGATGCCGAAGATGGCGACATGCGACGCCATGGTGAGGAAATTGCCCAACGAGAAGTAATAGGGCGACAGCATCGAGAAGACGAAGATGATCACCATCAGCGCGAGAAATGCCCGGCCCTCCAGCAACAGCTTGGCCACACTGAAGCCACCGGTCGATATCCTCGAGCCGGAGCGGCTACGATGCTGACTGGCGTTGGTCACGGTCTGGCTCCTGTATTCTTCATGATCAGACAAGCACCGCCTCGCCCGAGGCGGCCATGATCTGCTCTTTCGTGACATCGGCGCCGAACTGAGCCGAAATCCTGCCTCGGCGCATGACGATGATCCGGTGCGCGATACCAAGGCACTCGGCGACTTCCGAGGTCGAGAAGACGACCGCGAGCCCCTGCGCGGCCCGCTCGCCGAGCAGCCGGAACACCTCCGCCTTGGCGCCGACATCGATCCCGCGACTGGGCTCGTCAAGCAGCATGACCTTGGGGTCGGTGGTCAGCATCTTGCCGATGACGACCTTCTGCTGATTGCCGCCGGACAGCGATCCGATGGGCGCGCCTGCGCCCGCCGTCTTGACGCGCACATCGCGAATGGTTCCGTCGATCAGCGACCGCTCCTGCGACCGCGAAAGCAGCATCCCCTTGACGAAGGCGCCAATGCTGGCGAGCGACAGATTTGCCCCCACGGTCATCGTCTGGACCAGCCCGTCGCGTTGGCGGTCCTCAGGCACCAGCACAAGCCCCCTGTTTATCCGCTCCGCAATGCTGAGGCAGGAGATGTCGTCGCCCTCCAGCAAGACCCGGCCGCCCGTCACCGGCAATCGTCCGGCGACGCACTCCAGCAATTCCGTGCGCCCCGCGCCCATCAGCCCGTAAATGCAGACGATCTCGCCCGCGCGGACATCGAGCGACAGCCGGTGGACGACCAGGCGGTCCGAACTCGAAACATCGGCGACGCTCACATCGTCGATTGACAGGGCAATGTCGCCGAATGCGTATCCCGTGGGCGGCGATCCCAGGTCGAAGTTCTCGCCCACCATGTTACGGACGATCCATTCGAGATCGATGTTCTTCGCTTTGGCCGTGGCCGTGATCGTTCCGTCGCGCAGCACCACGGCGTGGTCGGTGATCTGCAGTGCTTCTTCGAGGTGATGGGAGATGTACACGATCGAAACACCGCGGGCGGTCAGGTCCCGGATCACCTTGAACAGCACCTCCACCTCGGTCGCACTCAATGCGGAGGTAGGCTCGTCCATGATCAGGATGCGTGAATCGACGGAGAGCGCGCGTGCGATTTCGACGATCTGCTGCTGGCCCAGACGCAGATCCTGCACCAAGGTCATCGGATCGACGTCTTCCTCGAGATCGGCCATCAGCATCCGCGTCTGACGAGCCTCTTCCGCGAAGTCGAGGCCGGTCGCGCCCCGCAACTCACGGCCCATGAAAATATTGTCGCGCACACTCAGATTGGGCGCGAGACTCAACTCCTGATGGATTATCGAGATGCCTCGATCCCGCGCGTCGACGGTCGAGGAGAAGACGACAGGACGGCCATCGAGTTCGATGCTTCCGGACGTCGGCGTCTCGACACCGGAAAGGATCTTCATCAGCGTCGACTTGCCGGCGCCATTCTCTCCGAACAGCGTGGTGACCTCGCCACGGCGGATGTCGAAATTGACCCCCTTGAGGGCATGCGTTCCGCCATAGGATTTTACGATGTTGCGCGCCGCGAGCACGGTATCGCCGGCCGCCGGCTCGAATTGAGGCGCCGCATTCATTGAACGCTCAGCTTTACGGGTGTGACGAGCCAGCCCTTGGGATTGACCAATTTGAAGACGCCGATCACCGAAATCGTCTTGCCGGTGAGCTTGGTGTTGTCGATGGCCGACAATACCTGCTTCTTCATCTCGTTGTTCAAGGCCGATCCTGCGTTCTGATACTCGATCTGGTTGGTGAATTGCCCGAAGGCGATCGTTCCCGTGGCATCGCGCAGGTCGGTTCCGTTGATCGCCGGACCCGTCTGCACTCGAATGACCAAAGTGCTGGGAACCTCGTCGACCTTGACGGCGTAGATGCCGGACTTTCCCTCACCGACCACGCCGGTGAATTTGACTGAGAATTCCGTACCGACATTGGCCGGCACGCCGTACTCCTTCTCCGCCACCGCCTTGTCCTTGGCGATGGCCGACGCAAGGGTAGCGGCGTTCACCGCGCGCTGCTCCACGGCGGATTGAACCTTCGGAAACTCGGACTTGCCGTATTCTTCCGGGGAGAACGCAGCCTTTCGCGCGTCCTCCGCCGAACCAATTATGACGACCTTGGTGTCGAGAACCATCGCGCCGAGCAAAATCAGGATCGCGGCCGCGGCGACAATCCAACGAACGCCGACCCGCCGATTGATCGTGGTAGCGGGCTGCGAACTCATGGTGCAACGACCTGCGGCATGACGCCGATCAGGTCACGATCACCACTGGCGGCGCTGCTGGATTTCATTCCATCTCCTCCCGAGATGATATTATTATCTTCAGTTGAAAAATTTTTCACGCGTTCATGTCGTTGTCAATCCGCCTTCACCGGGATCAGCGTGCAGCCGGCGTCATCGAGAGGAACTTTGTCGCGTAGCAGTTGATTGCGGCCGAGAACCCAGCCGGTATTCGGCTGCACGATCGTGTGACCGCGATTGCATGCGCTGGTTCGTCAGCCCAACCGCCGTAAGCAAGAAATTCCTCACGAGCCGAAGCCTTTCGGAACAGTCAGGCCTCAGGCACAAAATCGACCATACGTTAGTGTTAAATTCACGTCAAGACATGTGATATTCTGCCCATTCTCCGGCACTGCCGGAGAATGGGCACCTGTCAACAAAGCTTAATATGCTGTTTTCGTGTGGTATTTTTTGAAAACAGCGCATACCCGCGAGGTGTTCGTCCCAAATCAGGGCGCCATCACAATCGCATCAGATTCCTGTCGCTGAGCTGCGCGACAGCGGCATCGAGTTCGTCGGACATCCGCTGCGGGTCCCAGTTACATGCACGGCCGGCAATGGCGGCGATCTGCTTCAAATCGCTCATGGTCAGGGAACCACCAATGGCCAGGGTCGTGCGCCGCATGACGATATCGGCCAGATGCTCGACGAATTCATTACGAACGATGTAGTCGATTTCGGATGTGCCGTAGTCGCTTGCCCCCGGCAGGCGATCTTCATTGTCTCCTGAACTTTGGTGGCGGGCGATCGGCAACGCCTTGGTTCCGTAGCGCGACAGAAGTTGGTCGAGACGGCGTTCGTCGGCGCCCGAAGCCGATCTGGCATCCGCCAGCCAGGCAGCTCGCGCCGCAGGCTCGGTTGGAAAACCCTTGCCGCCGCCGATCGGCATCGATCGCGTGGTGACCTTGCGGCCGCGTCCCAGCCGGTCGAGTACCGTGTCGGCAACCTCCTCGGCAAAGCCGCGGAACGTCGTCCATTTGCCGCCGACCAGCGAGATAATCGGAAACGGACGCGAACCTTCCGGCTCGACGACCGGTGCCGAATGATCCCGGCTGATCAAGCCGGGGACAGAGGCGTCGGATGCAGGCAACGGTCTGATGCCGCTATAGGCATAGACGATCTGGTCGCGTCCAAAGCTCATGCCCGGCATCAGCGCACGCACGCTTTCGAGCAGATAGTCGATCTCCTGCGGCTCGCAGCGTACTGTGTCCGGGCTGTCGGCCTGGATGTCGGTCGAGCCGACGAGCGCCAGACTGAGATAGTCGTAGACAAGGCAGATGCGGCCGTCGTCGGCTTCGAAGTAGAGCATGCGGCCTGCCAGGCTTCGTACCAGTTCGTCGTGCTTCAAAAGGATATGCGAGCCCTTGGTGCCGCCGATCATTTTCGATGGCGCGCCGAGCGAGGCGTTGACATCGTCGATCCACGGACCGGCGGCGTTGACGACCAGTTTCGGCCGTACCGCAAATACGGCGCCGTTCGCTGATCGGAAGGCCAGCACGCCATTGGACGACGAAACCAGCGTCGTGTAGTTGGCGGCCGCGGCGAGGGCATTTGCTGCCAGCCCGTCGGTGATCAGTTCGAGCACCAGCCTTTCGGGATGGCTGATCTTGGCGTCGTAATAGATGCCGGTGGCGACGATCGACCTGGTCAGTGCCGGTATCTCGCTCAGCGCCCGCCGTCGCCCGACCAGTCGGTGGCGCGGCATGACACGATGCCGCGACCCATAGAAATCGTAGATCGTCAGGCCGATCTTGATGAGGACGGCGCCGCGACTGCGCGGCGCGCTGGTCGAGCCCAGCAGTGTGCGCAATGCCGCCCACATGCCCTTGCTCCAGGAGAAGATCGGGATGATTGTCGGCAGCGGGCTGACATAGTGCGGCGCGTTCTTCAACAGCAGGTTGCGCTCCAGCGTCGACTGTGCCACCAGCCCGAACTCGCCCGTTTCGAGATATTTCAGGCCGCCATGGATCAGCCGCGATGGCGCAGCACTTGTGCCCGAGCCAAAATCGCCCTTGTCGACGATCAGGCAACTGACGCCTTGCGCGCACAAATCCCGGAACAGACCAGCCCCATTGATGCCGGCGCCAAGAATGACGACGTCGACGTCGCCCGTCTTGTTCATAAAGGCGAGGCGGTCGATGGGGTCGGCTGAGCCGGGGTCGGCTGCGCCTGCGTCGCCGGAAGGGCTCATGGCTTAGTCATCTTGACGATGCGCAGCTTTACGCCGGCTCGTTCGAGTTTTTGTGCCTGCGCATCGCTTACGCCGTCGGTCGTCAGCACCGCGTCGAAACGGGTCAGATCGTCGAAAACATGCAGGGCGACCTTGTCGAACTTGGAATGGTCGACGACAAGAATGCGCTTGGTCGAGGCAGCGACCATCGCTTGCTTGACCCGGACCACATGCTGGTCCTGGATGAAGGCCGTGGTGCCTGAGATCGCCGAAGCCGAGCAAATCAAAAGATTGGCACGCAATTGCGCCACGGCATTCTCGCAGACGATGCCGATATAGGCATTGTAGGTGCGGTGGTACTGACCGCCCAGGCAGATGAAGTCGATATCGTCGACATTGGTCAGCAGTGCTGCAGTCGCGACGCTGTTGGTGATGACGGTCAGTGGCTTGATGTCGGGCAGCAGAGGCGCGATCGCGTTCGCCGTGGTCGAATCGTCCAGCATGACGGCCTGGCCGGCCTCTACATAATCCAGCGCCGCATGCGCCAGCGCATCCTTCTCGGCTCTGCCGACCGTCACCCGATAGCGGAAAGCGCTTTCATAAAGACCGGAAGGCTGCACCGTCACCGCGCCGTGCAGCTTGCGCAGCACGCCCTGGTGCGCCAGTTGGTCGATATGGCGGTGGATGGTCATCCGCGACACGCCGAAATGCTCGACCAGGTCGTCGATGCGCACCTGGCCGAATTTGATCACATAGTCGGCGATTTCCTCGCGCCGTTCGTCGGCCTTGATCATGCAGCCCCCTCAATGCTTTGCCCCGCCAGCCTTTCGATCTCCAGCCATTGCGGCTTGAGCGATTCGGCAATGCGGCAATAGAGAGAAAAACGGTCCTCGAAAACCGCATTGCGCGCCGCGTCGGGCAGATATTCATGGCTCGTCTTGCTGACCGCGCGCGCCCCCTGTTGCGGTGAGGCAAACAGGCCAACCGCGGCGCCGGCACAAAGGGCTGCGCCGAAGGCAGCCGCCTCGTCGGTCGACGTCACGATGACCGGCACATTGAGCACGTCGGCGAACATCTGCGCGAAGGCCGGATTGCGCGACCCGCCGCCGGTGAGCCGCACCTCACGAACGGCAAAGCCGTCGCGCAGCGCTTCGACGTGCGTGCGGTGGTTGAAGACGATACCTTCCAGCACTGCCTTCAGCATGTCGCCGCGATCATGCCAGCCATGCAGGCCGAGAAAGCTGGCGCTGGCGGCATTGCCGTAAGGCGAGCCGAACAGATAGGGATGGAACAAGATGGTCGAAGGCCTGCCAAGCGCAATGTCGATCTCTGCCGCCAGCATCTCGTGGATCGAGCCGCCGGTCCTTTTTGCTTCGTCCTGTTCCGGGCGGCAGAGCGTGTCGAGGAACCAGTCGTAATTCGCCGTCGAGGCCGGCGAGATCGACATGTTGTTCCAACGCCCAAGATCAATAGCATTGCGGCAGAACCAGCGCAGGTCGACGCGCGGCTCGGTGGAAACTATTTCGTTGATCGAATAGGTGCCGGCGACGATGCTGACCACGCCCTCCTCGTGGCCGCCCATGCCAAGCGCCGAGGCAGTGACATCATGCAGGCCGCAAGCGACCGGCGTCCCTTCAGCAAGCCCGCTCAGCGCCGCTGCATCGGTGGTGACGTAGCCGACGATGTCGGCCGAATGCATCATCGGCGGCAAGGCTTCAAACAATGCCTCAAGACCGAAAATGCGCATCGCCTCCGGCACATGGCTTTGCGTACGCACATTGGTGAACGAGGTGCTCGCCTCAGTGAGGTCAGTGCCGATGGTGCCGGTCAGACAGAAACGCAGCCAGTCCTTGCAGGCGAGTATGTGCGCGACCCGGCTGAAGCGTTCCGGATCGTGCTCCCGCAACCAGACCAGCAGCGACGACGGTGAGGAAGCGTGCGGCACCTGGCCGGTCAGGGCGAGCGCTTCGGCGAAGACCGAACCTCGCGACCATCTGTCGACGATTTCGCCCGCCCGGCTGTCCAGCGACAATATGCCGGGGCCTAGCGGCCGGCGATCGCTGTCGAGCAGGTACAGGCCATCGCCATGCGCGGTCGCCGCCACCGCCTTAATGTCGCTGGCTGGCCGGCCGCCCAAGGCAATGGCTTCCCGGATCGCCTCGGCTGTCGCCTGCCAGAGGCCGGCCATGTCGCGTTCGACCCAGCGCGCGTGCGGCATCGATTGCGGCACCCGCCGGCGCGCCACCGACAGTTGCGAACCGTCGGCGTCGAAGATCACCGCCTTCGTCACCGTCAGGCCGTTGTCGATCCCAAGCAGGCTGGACATGGCTACCTCTCAGCTCATCGCTTGCCGGTACGCGTTGCGAGTAGGATTTTGGTGCATAGCGCTTGACGACGGCGGGGAAAGCTGCCCGGCGAAGCAACCGCCGAACACCCGTTGGGAATTCCGAACCAACGGAATAGACCATACAATGGTGTTAAATTAACGTCAACATGTGTGATTTTTGGAAGCAATCTTGCGGCGGCCAAGCACCCTTACTAGCGCCGAAGTCCCGAGCTCGCCATCATTGATGCGGCTTTCGCAGACTGTTTTGGATCTCCCGGAAGCCGCTGAACGGCGACCGAGATAAATCGTGGCAGCTATTGGCGCAGCCGCCACGACAAGGGCCTCACAGCCTAGTCGATGTCGAAGGATACACCCTGGGCCAGCGGCAGCGCCTTGGAATAGTTCACCGTGTTGGTGGCGCGCCGCATGTAAGCCTTCCAGGCGTCGGAGCCCGACTCGCGGCCGCCGCCGGTCTCCTTCTCGCCACCGAAGGCACCGCCGATCTCTGCCCCCGATGTGCCTATGTTGACGTTGGCGATGCCGCAGTCGGAGCCGTCGACGCCCAGGAAGCGCTCGGATTCCTGCAGGTCGCGGGTGAAGATCGACGACGACAGCCCCGCTCCGACCGCGTTGTGCTCGTCGAGCACGGCGTCGAAATCCGAGTACTTCATCACATAGAGGATCGGCGCGAAGGTCTCTTCCGTCACCGGCGAGACCTGCTTGGGCATCTCGACCAGCGCCGGACGAACGTAATAGGCGTCGGGATGGCCATTCTCGACCCGCGTGCCACCGGTCGCCTTGCCGCCGTGAGCGGCGGCTTCCTTCAATGCGTTCTGCATGCTGTCGAAGGCTGACTTGTCGATCAACGGTCCGACCAGCGCTGATGTCTCCAGCGGGTTGCCGACCGAGACGCTTTCATAGGCCTTCTTCAGGCGCGGAACCAAGGCATCATAGATGCTATCATGCACGAACAGGCGCCGCAGCGTCGTGCAGCGCTGGCCGGCCGTGCCCATGGCGCCGAATGCGATGGCGCGCAAGGTCATGTCGAGATCGGCGGTCGGGCAGACGATGCCGGCATTGTTGCCGCCGAGCTCCAGCACGGCGCGGGCAAAGCGTTTTGCCAGCCGCGGACCGACATCCCTGCCCATGCGGGTCGAGCCGGTGGCCGAGACCAGGGGCACCTTCGGATGATCAACCAGAATTTCGCCGACAGCGCGGTCGCCGATCAGCACCGACGTCAAGCCTGCCGGAGCATCACCGAAACGCTTTGCCGCGCGCTTGAAGATCGCTTCGCAGGCGAGCGCCGTCAGCGGTGTCTTTTCCGACGGCTTCCACACCACCGCGTCGCCGCAGACCAGCGCAAGTGCCGCGTTCCACGACCACACCGCGACCGGGAAATTGAAAGCGGAGATGACGCCGACGACACCCAGCGGATGCCAGGTTTCCATCATGCGATGGCCAGGCCGCTCGGTGGCGATGGTCAGGCCGTATAATTGCCGCGACAGGCCGACGGCGAAATCGCAGATGTCGATCATCTCCTGCACTTCGCCGAGCCCTTCGGACGGGATCTTGCCGACCTCGATCGACACCAGCCTGCCAAGCTCGGCCTTGTGCGTGCGCAGCTCCTCGCCAAGCAGCCGCACCAGCTCGCCGCGCTTCGGTGCCGGCACCAGACGCCAAGCCTGGAAGGCTTTATGCGCCTTGTCGATAGTCTTTGCCGCATCGGCCGGCGAGATCGTCTTCAGCGCGGCGATCTGCTCGCCCGTCACCGGGCTGCGCACGATAAGATCGCCGCCCGAAAGCGCATCCTCGGCGACGCCCAGTTTCGCCAGTAGCCCGGCTGTTTCCTTCGCAATCGTCATTCTCTGTCCCTTTCAGATCCCGTCGCTCATATGGCGTCGGTCGAAGCCTTGTGCCATGCCGTCCCTGTGCCGATCGGCACATCAGGCGCTGTCATGGCGTGGCATTACTCGTTTCAGGGAAAAATCGCCACCCCGGCATGGTCTAAGCCAAGGTCAGACCGTTGAACCAGCGAGTCGATTCAGCGCACTGTCTGCGCGGTTACCCGCGCGGCGCCTTCCTTCATCAGCCGGTCGATGTGCATGCGGATATGGGCCGCCTCGGCGGCCGTATTGGCAAGCGCAATGGCGCGGTCGAAGGCGATGCGCGCCTCCTCACCACGACCGAGCTGCATCAGCAGTCCGCCCTTGAGGCCGAAGAAGTGGAAATAGCCGGAAAGCCTTTGTTCCAACGGCTCGATCATGGCAAGTGCCGCTTCCGGCCCGCGCACCTTGGCCACCGCAACGGCGCGATTGAGCGTCACCACCGGCGACGGCTGCATCTGCTCGAGCAGGCTGTAGAGCAGCTCGATCTCGTTCCAGTCCGTGTCCTCAGGCTTTTCCGCCCGCGCATGCAGGGCGGCGATCGCCGCCTGCACCTGGTAGGGACCGGGCTTCTGATGGCGCAGCGCCTTATCGACCAGCGCCAGCCCCTCGTCGATCATCTTGCGGCTCCACAGGCTGCGGTCCTGGTCTTCGAGCAGCACGATTTCGCCGTTCTCGTCGAAACGCGCCGGCGCACGCGCATGCTGGAGAAGCAAGAGCGCCGTCAGGCCCATGATCTCCGGCTCGGTCTGGAACAACCTGAGCAGCAGCCGGGCCAGCCGGATTGCCTCTTCGCAGAGCGGCGCCCGGGCCGGCGCCTCACCGCTGTTGGTCGAATAGCCTTCGTTGAAGATCAGGTAGACCATCGCGGCGACGGCGGCGAGCCGTTCGGACCGCTCGACCGCACCGGGCGTCTCGAACGGCACGCCGGCATCGGCGATGCGCGCCTTGGCACGTGTGATGCGCTGCTCCATGGCGCTTTCGCCGACGAGAAAGGCGCGGGCGATCTGCTTGACGCTCAGGCCTGAAACGATGCGCAGCGCCACGGCGATCTGCTGCGTCGCCGGCAGGTCGGGATGGCAGCAGATGAACAGCAGCCGCAATATGTCATCGCGGTAATGCGCGCCGTCCAGCCGTTCGGCGATATCGGTCTCGGCATCCTCCAGATCGGAGATCTGGTCCTCTTCCGGCAGCGGCGCCTGCTTGGCACGCTTGCGCACCGCGTCGATGCCGCTGTTGCGGCCAACGAAGATCAACCAGGCTGCCGGATCGCGCGGCGGGCCGTTTGTCGGCCAGTTCTTCAGAGCTCGCAGGCACGCGTCCTGGAAAGCTTCTTCCGCCGCATCGAGATCGCGGAAGTAGCGCAGCAGCGCGCCCATCGCCTGTGGGCGGGCCGTGCTGATCGCCGTGCTGATCCAGGTGAGATCGGTCATGCGGGAATCCTGGCGGGGTTGAAGAGCGAGATCGGCCGTATTTCGTAGGAGCCGCCGCTCGGGTTGACCTCGGAAAGTTCGCGCGCAAAGTCGACGGCCTCGTCGAGATCGGCGCATTCGAGCGTGTAGAAGCCGAGGAACTGTTCCTTGGTTTCGGCAAATGGTCCGTCGATGACGACCGCTTCGCCCTTGACCTTTCTCAGCGTTGTTGCAGCGGTTGTCGGCAGCAGCCGCGCCACCGGGCCAAGCCGGCCGGCCTGAGCGTATTTTTCCTGCACGCCCAGGAGTTTTTCCATGACGGCATCGTCCTGTTCCTTGCTCCAGGAGCAGACGACGTCTTCGGAGGCATAGCAGAGGATAGCGTAGAGCATGGGTGCGTCCTTTTCTCTGTCAAAGGACGAAACAGTAGGACCGATCCCGACATAACGTCGATAAAAAATTACGTCCTGCGAGCACAATGAAGCGCCATTCGGTAGCAACCGCCACGCGCCGGACGCGCCCGGCCTTCTGGGGCGCATTCCAGGCTTACCGTCGCTTCCGAGTTGGAGAGTGAGGAGCGCTGAAGTCCGGCATTATGTAGCAAAGACCACCAGATTTCGACATCGTGGAAGCCCGGATGTGCAGCTACATTTAGATTGGCCGATACATCAAAACCCGGCCCGTCGGGATCAGCTGCAGCAAATAATCGAAGTCGCTGATGTTGCCCGTTAGAACGGTAAATCCCAATTTCTGGGCCTGCAGGAACATCACGCAATCCTGAAGCGCCCGCAGCCTGGAATCATTCTTGTAGCCTTGCAGGCGACACAGCATTCCTGAGAGGAGTGCGGCTCGGCCCAGGACATCGGGACCTGGTGCAAAAACCCGATGGGGCGGCATATCCTTGATCATGGTCCCGATCTGCTTGATAGCTTCGGCGGTACCCGGGTGCTTCGGCTTAAGGACGCCAACCGTGTGCATTAGTTCCTGGATGGCTGCGGTGGAATGATTGACCTGCCTGACGTCGAGGAGGTCGGCAACTGCTTCTGGCGCTCGGCCTTGCAAACCGTCGAGGTAAACACAGGTATCCAGCAGCAATTCCTGTCCCGCCTCGACAAGGTTACCAATGATCGGCAGCTCCTTGTCGGGCCGGCGGCTTAAAGTTTTCTGGGGGTCAAATCGCGACCATCTGACGGCGGCACCGAAGTCGAAATCGGCCAATTCAGAATCCGAGCTTCAGCGTCGGATCCACCGTTCCCCGTGTTTTCCTGAAGGTGTCGGCGAAATTGTCTTCCAAGGCTACATTTGCCAACGCAAATTCGACCAGTTCGGTATCAGACGTCAATCCGGTTCGAGCTTTAGCCTTCTTGATCAGGTCAGCACTCACCCGTCCCGCAATCCTGCCGTTCTTCTCAGCGCGCAGGCCGGATTCTTCCGCCCTCTGCAGGACGGCATTAATTCTGGCTAGGCGACGCATCTGCATTTTCGCAGCCGCTTTGGGAAGCGTTTTCGTCCGCTTGCCCACGGAGAGGCCGCGACGAACACGTACAGCTGTCTTCGCCATCAGGGTGCCTCACGTTTCCGTTTAACAAAAATCGATTTTAGACAACATAGCAGGAAAGATGATTTTTTCAATGTCCGCTACCGGAACAGATCCAGGCGCGATTCATACTCGTCGTCCGACTAGCCCGGATATCTCACGATATATCCGGGCTAGTCCGGATCGCCCTGCATCTCATACTTGTCCAGACTGAATCGAGGCATCTCGCAATAACTGGCGAGAGACAGTCGACAATTCGAGATGCCGCTTCCAGGCTTTCGATCAATCCACCGACGGAGACGTCATGGTGGTTTTTGCTACCGAATACCACGATGAAGGCCTGTGGCTGCTCTGTTCGGTTCAGCTTTCCTGCGCCTTCAGCCATCTCAGAACGATGGCCTCTTCGTCATCAAGACCGGGTATCGATCGCTTCCGCTTGTTCACATCCGCCATTTCGCTGAGCAGCCGTCCTTCGGACCAGGCTTCGAAAACTTGCGGGTGGATGTAACACCTGCGGCAGATGGCGCGCGTGTTGCCCAGCCGCTCGGCAACCTTGTCGATGACGCCGTTCATCACCCGCTTCTGTTGTGCCTGGCTTTCGGGTCGTTCGATTTGCGCAAACAGTGACGCCGCATGGATGGTGCCGCCCCAGGTTCGGAAATGCTTGGAGCTGAAATCGTCCCCTGCGTTCTCCCTGATGTAGCGGTTGACGTCGTCGGAGCGGATCGGTCGCCTGCTTCCATCCTCGTCGAGATACTGGAACAGCTTCTGGCCCGGCAAATCCTGCGCCCCGCGCACGATCCTGGCAATCCGGCGATCGACGAGCTTCAGCTTCCATTCCTTGCCGGACTTGCCTTTGAAAGCGAAACGCAGGCTCGAGCCATTGACGTCGACATGGCGGTCGCGCAGCGTGGTCAGCCCAAAGCTGTTGTTGTCGCGAGCGTAGGCGGCATTGCCGACGCGGATCATCGTGCTGTCGAGCAGCCAGACCACAGCGGCGACAACGCGTTCCAGCGGCAGGCCGTGACGGCGCAGATCGGCATCGATCTGGCGCCGCAGCTCAGGCAGGCTTTCTGCAAAGGCAACCAGGCTCGAATATTTGACGCCGTCACGCTCCTCCGCCCACAGCGCATGATACCGATATTGCTTGCGCCCACGCTGATCCCGGCCCGTCGCCTGAATGTGACCGTCAGCATCCGGCGAGATCCACACATCCGTCCACGCCGGCGGTATGGCGAGCGCCTTGATGCGGGCCATAGTGTCGTCGTCGACACCCTGCCCGTCAGGTCCTTTGTATGAAAATCCCCTGCCAGTCCTAAAACGGCGGATACCGGGCTCAGCGTCAGTGATGTAGGTGAGTGAGGCTCGATCGGCAGAGGCTTGCGACCCATTTTTCGGCGCCCCGTTCTTTGGTGCAACCTCCCTGGCAGCCGATTGGCCAGACGACGACCCGGATTTGTCCAGCATATCCTCTCCACGGAATTTTCCCGTAGATAAGCGACGGACCGGCCGCTGGTTCCGCCATGGCTTTCACAAACATGTCAGGCTGACCGCATGAGAACCCGTCTTCCGTCTATGTTCAGCGCCTACAAATCGATGCGGCATCGCCTGCCGTCATGCTTTCTCGAGCACGACCGGAATGACGTCGACCGCTTGCTCGCCGACCTGCCCTCCGGTCGTCTTCAGGATGCCGACGATCGGCGCGACATCCGAGTAGTCGCGGCCGTGGCCGACGGTGATGTGGTCGTTGCTTGCCCGGATGCCGTTGGTCGGATCGAACTCCTGCCATCCGGTGTCGCGCCCGCACCACACCTTCACCCAGGCATGCATGGCGTCGGCCCCTTCCAGCCGCGGTTTTCCGCGCGGCGGAATGGTGCGCAGGAACCCGCTGACATAGCCGGCGGGAACGCCCAGGCCGCGTAGGCCGGCGATCATGATATGCGAAAAGTCCTGGCAGACGCCCCGCTTAAGGTCGAAGGCATCGCTTGCCCGGGTCTGCACCGTAGTCGCCTCGCCATCATAGGTGAAATCGCGGTAGATACGGCTGCACAGGTCCATGGCCGTGCTGACAGCGGAGTTGCCGGCACTGCTCCGCGCGTAACCCGTGATATCAGCATCGATGCCGGCATGGTCGCTGGCGGCCAGAAAATGATGCGGTGTATCAGGCGACAGCGACCGCACCGCATCGAGTTCCTCCCTCAGCCGGCGAATGTCGGGCGACACGTCAAGCCCGGGTTCCGGCCGCGAAACCGCGACGCGCGCGCTCATCCTGATGTCGAGCGCAACGTGAACGTCGCGAAAGGCAATCGACGTGACATTGTTGCCAAAGAAATCGGAAAAATCCGAGCGTTCGCTCGGCGCCGGCACGAAGGACAGCGAAGCGGCGATCACGCGCTGCATGCCCGATATCGTCGGCGGCAGCACGCGCACCTGATGGCGGCCGCCGCCGGCTGCAGCATCGTAATCGTAACGCAGATTGAGCCTGATGTCGTAGAGCATGCCCGCCTTTATCCGAACCCGTCCCCTACCCGAAATAGGCTTTGGCGAGGCTGTTGTAGAGGCCGCCGATCTCGTTGGCGAGATCGGCCAGGGCCTTCGCCGTCATGTCCGATGGCTCCTTGATGGCGATTGCCGTGTTGAGCTGCAGGATCTCTTTCGCGGCCGGCGACATGTGCCCCTCGCCGCCGACAGCAGGCAACAGTGCGATTTCGGCCTTCAGCCGCTCGAGCTGGAACAGGATGGAGCGCGGGTTGAGCGGATCGAGCACCAGGAGGTCGATCACCGTGCGCCGGCCGGCCTGCACCGGATACTGCCGCCGGTGGGTCATGACGCTGTCGCCGATCTCCAGCATCATGTCGAGCGCGCCGTCCGGTGCCGCAGTCCTGGTCAACCGGGCCAGCGTGCGGGCGATCTGGATGCCGCGTTCCAACCGCCGGCCGATCTCCAGGAAGCGCCAGCCGGTGAAGCGGTACATATTCTCATGCAGCAGGCCGGAAAACCCGGCGAGCTTGCGCAGGATGACCGTCATCGCCCGCGTCGCATCATCGCCCGGCGCCACCGTTGTCGCGAATTGATGAATGGTCTTCGACAGATCCTTCAGCGCCAGCCAGCCATCGGGCGAGAAGCGGTCGCGAATCTGTCCGGCGCTGTAGACGGCGCTGTCCAAGGTGCCGATCAGCCCCGGCGGGATCGCGGTTTCGACGTCTGTGCCGAACGGTTCGAGATAGTCTCTGATATCGGCAAGCAGCGGCATATCCGGGTCGGAGGCCTCGGCCAGCCGCACGTGATAGGCGCGCAGGATGCGCACCGTGTCTTCCGATCGCTCGATATAGCGGCCGAGCCATGTCAGGTTTTCCGCCGCGCGGCTGGGCAGGCTGCCCGGCAAGGTACGGGTGAAGCTGTCATGCTCCTGCGGCAGCAGCGTCTCGCGCTCCACCGGTCTGTCGCTGACCACCCAAACATCCGCCGCCTGGCCGCCGCGCTGCATGGCGATGGCCGTCGGGTCGAGCGAAAAGCCGACGCGGGCAAAACCGCCGGGCATCACCGTCCAGCCTTCCGGCGTTCGCGCCAGATAGACGCGCAGGGCTGCTGGCCGCGGCTCCAGCCAGCCGCCGACATAGACCGGCGTGGTCGAAAGCGTCACCGCTTCCTGTCCGACAAAGTCGCCGCCGTTCTGTTCGATCAGGGCTATCAGTTCGGCCCGCTCCCCGGCAACCAGCGCCGAGCCAAGCCTGGTGCAATCGTCATCCTCGAAGGCAAGCCGTGTCGACAGCGCCGGGCCGATCACCATGCGGTCGAGGTTAGCCAGCACATGGTCACGTTCTGCGTCCCGCCCGCACCACCATGTCGCGACGCTCGGCAGCAGAAGCTCCTCGTTGCGCAATTCGCGTGAAATCTTCGGCAGGAAGGCGAACAGCGCCCGCGTCTCCATCAGCCCGGAGCCGAGCGCGTTGACGGCTGAAACAGCTCCCCGGCGGATCGCCTCGACCAGCCCTGGCGTGCCGATCTGCGAATCCGGCCGCAACTCCAGCGGATCGGCGAAGGCGGCGTCGAGCCGTCGCCAAAGCACGCTGACCGGCATCAACCCCGAAACGGTGCGCACCATAAGCCGGCCGCCGGAGACGGTCAGATCCTCGCCTTCGAGCAGCATGATGCCGAGATAGCGGGCGATATAGGCATGCTCGTAATAGGTTTCGTTGAGCGGCCCCGGCGTCAGGATGGCGACACGGCCGCCTGATACTTTGGCCATGCCGTTCAGCGCGTCGCGAAAGCGACGGAAGAAGCCGGCAAGGCGGTGCACATGCATCTCGCCATAGATGTCGGACAGCGCGCGCGTGGTGGCGACGCGGTTTTCCAGCGCAAAGCCGGCACCCGACGGCGCCTGCGTGCGGTCACCCAGCACCCACCAGCGGCCGTCCGGTCCACGGCCGAGCTCGAAAGCGCAGAAATGCAGGAAATGGCCGCTGGCCGGTCTGGTGCCGACGACGGGGCGCAAATATTCCGGGCTGGCCGCGATCAGCCCCGCCGGCAGGATGCCCTTCTCGACCAGGCGGTTCGGCCCGTAGATATCGGCGATCGTTTCCTCGAACAGCTCGGCCCGCTGAACCAGGCCGGCACTGATCGCGGCCCATTCCTGCTCCTCGATCAGCAGCGGTACATGCGCCAGCGGCCATTCGCGCTCATTGGCGCCGGCCTTGTCGTAGACGCGGTAATAGACGCCGGCGTCGCGCAGATACTGGTCGGCGCGGGCGAAGCGCTGGGCGAGCTTTTCGGGCCCCAGTTCTTCCAGTGCCTCGATGAACTCCTTCCAGACCGGACGGGGATTGCCTGATGCATCGACCATCTCGTCGACGACGCCGTCGATCGGCTGGTAGTGCTCCAGCAGGTTGTGCGGCCTGCCGCGTATTTTCTTGTGATTCCCCTTTGCCATGGCTGATCAGAGTCTTGCAGGCCGCCGCAGGTCAAGGGTCATCGGGAATTCCTCAGAGGCTTGTTCGTCGTGCAGCAGGTAGCCGGACGGCGTATGGCCGCGCGGCTCGAAGCGGGCGAGCCGCCGCGCCTCCGCTTCGTTGCCGTTGACAGGGAAGGTGTCGTAGCTGCGCCCGCCGGGATGCGCGACATGGTAGACGCAACCGCCGACCGCCCGGCCCGACCACCGATCGTAGATGTCGAAGACCAGCGGCGTGTTGACCGGCAGCGCGGGATGCAGCCCCGATGCCGGCTGCCAGGCCTTGAAGCGAACCCCTGCCACCGCGATCTCTCTGGTGTCGGTCACCTTCATCGGCACGATGCGACCGTTGCAGACGACGGCGTGACGCTCGGGGTTGAGCCCTTCCGTCTTCACCTGCAGCCGCTCGACCGAGGAATCGACGAAGCGCACGGTTCCGCCGATGGCGCCCTGCTCGCCCATGACATGCCACGGCTCCAGCGCCTGCCGCAGTTCCAGCTTGATGCCGGCATGCTGGACCTCGCCGCAGAACGGGAAGCGGAATTCGAGCTGCGCGTCGAACCATTCGGGACGGAATTCAAAGCCGTTCAGCTTGAGGTCGTCCAGCACGTCGAGAAAGTCAGCCCAGACATAGTGCGGCAGCATGAAACGGTCATGCAGCGACGTGCCCCAGCGCACGAAGCGGCCATCGAGCGGGTTCTTCCAGGCGCGGGCGATAATGGCGCGCACCAGCAATTGCTGCGCGAGGCTCATGCGCGCATTGGGCGGCATCTCGAAGCCGCGGAATTCGACCAGCCCCAACCGGCCGGTCGGCCCGTCCGGCGAAAACAGCTTGTCGATGCAGATTTCCGAGCGGTGGGTGTTCCCCGTCACGTCGGTCAGAAGATTTCGGAACAGTCGGTCGACCAACCACGGCAGCGGGGCCTGACCCTTGTCCGGATGCGGCACCTGCGCCATCGCGATCTCGAGCTCATAGAGCGAATCGTGGCGCGCCTCGTCGAAACGCGGCGCCTGGCTGGTCGGGCCGATGAACAGGCCTGAGAACAGATAGGACAGCGACGGACGGCGCTGCCATTGCAGCACCAGGCTCTTCAGCAAATCGGGGCGGCGCAGGAACGGACTGTCGTTAGGTGTCGCGCCGCCGACGACGACATGGTTGCCGCCGCCGGTGCCGGTATGGCGGCCGTCGATCATGAACTTGTCGGCACCAAGCCGCGTCTGCCGCGCCTCGTCGTAGATCGCTGTGGTCGTCGCCACGCAGTCCTGCCAATTGGCAGCCGGATGGATGTTCACTTCGATGACGCCGGGATCGGGAGCCACGCGGATGACGTTGAGGCGCGGATCATGCGGCGGGCCGTAGCCCTCGATATGCACCGGTAGGCCGATAGCCTTTGCCGCATTCTCGGCCGCCGCGACCAGTTCGAGATAGTCTTCCAGCGCCTCGACCGGCGGCATGAACACACAAAGCCGTCCATCGCGCGGCTCGACCGACAGCGCGGTGCGCACCGCGCCGCCGATCTCGGTGATCTCCTGTTCGACACGGTCCTGCTGGCCGGTCGCGGCGGTGAAGGACACCGCCTGCTGGCGGCGCGCCATTTCGTCGGCGCCTTCAAGTTCGGCCGGTGCAGCCTCCGGCAAGGGAGCGGCTTCAGGCAAAATAGCCTCGCGCGCCGGCAATGGCCCGCGCGGCAGGGAAGGATCGACCGGCACGATGTAGGGGAACTGCGCCGGCGGCACATAGGGAAGCGTGCCCAGCGGCAGGCGGTAGCCGACCGGTGAATCGCCCGGCACCAGAAACAGCCTGCCGCGCCGCGTTTTCCATTTCTCCGAACGCCAGCGCGGTCCGGACGCCTGGCTGTTCCAGCGCTGGACAGGCAGCACATAGCCCGACGGCTTGGTCAGGCCGCGTTCGAACACCCGCGCCATGCGGCTGCGCTCCTCGGGGTCGTCCAGCTTCGAATTGGACGGATCGACATTCTCCGGCAGCTTGCCTTCCTTGAGCAGCCACTCGGCCGGGTCCTCATAGGCTTCGCTGACCATGGTCCTGTCGATGCCGAGTTCATCGGCAATCGCCGTCAGCAGGCTTTCAGCCTGCTTCGGTCCGACATCTGCTTCGCCTGCTTCATCTGCTTCGCTGTTTTCCCGTGCGATCAGCGATGGGTCGCTCCACACCGGCTCGCCGTCGGCGCGCCAGTACAGCGAGAAGGTCCAGCGCGGCAGGCTTTCGCCCGGATACCACTTGCCCTGCCCGTAGTGCAGGAAGCCGCCGGGCGCGAAACGCTCACGCAGCCGGCGGATCAGCGCATCGGCCTTTTCGCGTTTTGTCGGGCCGACGGCGGCGGTGTTCCACTCCTCCGCCTCGAAATCGTCGATCGACACGAAGGTCGGCTCGCCACCCATGGTCAGCCGCACGTCCCCGGCTTCCAGCGCGGCGTCAACCTGGTTGCCCAGCGCATCGAGCGCCTGCCAGCTTTCGTCGGAGAACGGCTTGGTGATGCGTGGATGCTCGGCGATGCGGTCGACCCGCATGTCGAAGCCGAACTCGACATTGGCGAAGCTGGCCACGCCGGAAATGGGCGCGGCGTTGCGGAAATGCGGGGTTGCGGCGAGAGGCACATGGCTTTCGCCGGTGAGCAATCCGGAGGTTGGGTCGAAGCCGATCCAGCCGGCGCCCGGCAGGTAGACCTCGCACCAGGCATGGAGATCGGTGAAGTCGACGGCGGTGCCGGGCGGTCCGTCAAGCGCGACGAGGTCGGGCTTCAGCTGGATCAGGTAGCCGGAAACGAAGCGCGCGGCGATGCCGAGGTGCCTCAGGATCTGCACCAGCAGCCAGCTCGTATCGCGGCACGAGCCTTTCTTGGCGGCCAGCGTTTCCTCCGGCGAGAAGACGCCGGTTTCCATGCGCACGATGTAGGCGATTTCGCGCTGCAGGCGCGCATTCAGGTCGACGACGAAATTGATGGTGTTGGTAGGACTGCGATCGATGGTTTGCAGGAACGCCGACAGCAGCGGTCCAGCCGGTTCCGGCGTCCGGTAGATGGCGAGATCGTCGCTGATCTCTTCCGGGTATTCAAACGGAAAGGTCTCGGCCGACGGCTCGACGAAGAAATCGAACGGATTATAGACCGTCATGTCGGCGACGAGGTCGACCTCGATCTTCAGTTCCGTCACCGGTTCCGGAAACACGAAGCGCGCCAGGAAATTGCCGTAGGGATCCTGCTGCAGATTGACGAAGTGGTTCGCCGGCCCGACCTTCAACGAATGGCTGAGCACCTTGGTGCGGGAATGCGGCGCCGGCTGCAGCCTGATGACCTGAGGGCCGAGAACAACCGGCCGGTCATATTTGTAATGGGTCAGGTGGTAGACAGCTGCCAGAATTGCCATGGGGCCTCGAAAGTCGGCGTTTCAAACGAATTCGCCGAACCCTGACACAAATGCTGGCCATTCTCCAAGCAGAGATGTTGCGTTGCACCTAATTTAAGCAGCGTTGCCGGCCTAGGGGTCGCTTAGAAAAACGCCTGCAATCCCGTCTGCGCCCGCCCGAGGATCAGCGCATGCACGTCATGCGTGCCCTCATAGGTGTTGACTGTCTCCAGGTTCTGCGCGTGGCGCATGACATGGTAGCCGATCTGGATGCCGTTGCCGCCATGCATGTCACGGGCCTGGCGGGCAATGTCGAGCGCCTTGCCGCAATTGTTGCGCTTGACGATCGAGATCATCTCCGGCGCCATTTTGCCTTCATCCATCAGCCGCCCGACCCGCAAGCTGCCCTGCAACCCAAGCGCGATCTCGGTCTGCATGTCGGCGAGCTTCTTCTGGAACAGCTGCGTGCCGGCCAGCGGCTTGCCGAACTGCTTGCGGTCGAGGCCATATTGGCGTGCCCGGTGCCAGCAATCTTCGGCCGCGCCCATCGCGCCCCATGAGATACCGTAACGCGCCCGGTTGAGGCAGCCGAACGGCCCCTTCAAGCCCGAGACATTGGGCAGCAACGCATCTTCGCCGACCTCGACGCCTTCCATCACCACTTCGCCGGTGATCGAGGCTCGCAGCGACAGCTTGCCGCCGATCTTCGGCGCCGACAGCCCCTTCATGCCTTTTTCCAGGACGAATCCGCGAATCTCGTTGTCATGCGCGGCCGATTTCGCCCAGACGATAAACACGTCGGCGATCGGCGCGTTGGAAATCCACATTTTCGAGCCGGAGAGCTTGTAGCCGTTCGCCGTCTTCTCCGCCCGCGTCTTCATGCCGCCGGGGTCGGACCCGGCATCCGGCTCGGTCAGGCCGAAGCAGCCGATCCATTCGCCTGACGCCAGCCTCGGCAGGTATTTTTTGCGCTGCGCCTCCGAGCCATAGGCATGGATCGGATACATCACCAGCGACGACTGCACGCTCATCATCGAGCGATAGCCAGAGTCGATGCGCTCGACCTCGCGCGCCACCAGCCCATAGGTGACGTAGTTGGCGCCGAGCCCGCCATATTCTTCCGGGATGGTAATGCCGAGCAGACCCGCCTCGCCCATCTCGCGAAAGATCCCGGCATCGGTCTTTTCCTCGAGATAGGCTTCCTCGATTCTGGGGGCGAGCTTGTCGGCGGCGAATGCCGCTGCGCCGTCGCGCACCATCCGTTCGTCTTCCGAAAGCTGGTTCTCGATCAGGAAAGGATCATCCCAGACGAATGCATTCTTGTCAGCGGCCATGGCCTCGGTCTCCCAAACTCTTGCACGTCGCCCAAAGCTTGCCCTCGGGCCTGACCCGAGGGTGTTCGGCGGTTTTGGATAACGGCATGCAAATCTGAATGCCGGCTTATCGGCTTCCAGCTCGAAAAAATCAAACGAAATTGCTTCGGCGATCAATGAGCGTTAGTAATGGATAATGAATGTGCAGCGTCGCCTTTTGCCTGGTATCAGCGCCCTTGCCGCCTTCGAGGCGGTGGCCCGGTTGGGCAGCTTCACCGCCGCCGCGCAGGAGCTTGATCTCACCCAGGGCGCCGTTAGCCGGCAGATCAAGCTTCTGGAGGACCAGTTCGGCCGCCGGCTGTTCGATCGCAACAGCCGCAATGTCAGACTGTCCGTGGCAGGTGAGATTTATGCCGAAGCGGTGCGCGCCGCCCTTGGCCAGCTGCGCGATGCAGCGCTGGGATTGATGAGCAATCGGCATAGTGGCATCTTGAACCTGGCCATCCTGCCGACCTTCGGCACGCGCTGGCTGATGCCGCTCATCCCGGATTTCGTTGAAAACAACCCCGACATCACCATCAATTTCGTCACTCGCATCGGCCGCTTCGACTTCGCCCGCGAACGACTCGATGCCGCCATCCATTTCGGCCTGCCCGACTGGCCGGATGCCGACTCGACGCTGCTGATGCGCGAGAGGGTGGTGCCAGTGGTCTCGCCCGAATTTCTGGCCGGCCGGGATCTTGCCACACCTGCCGATATCGGCCGCCTGCCGCTGTTGCATATGGCGACGCGGCCCGGCGCATGGACCGAGTGGTTCGAGCATCAGGGTTTGAGCGCACCGACCGGACCGGGCATGCAGTTCGAGCAATTCGGCACCGCCGCCCAGGCCTGCATGGCCGGGCTCGGCGTGGCGCTGCTGCCGCAGGTGCTCATATCAGGCGAATTGCAGCGCGGCCAGTTGGTGCCGGCACCAGGCCGGCCGATGCAAAGCCGCAGCGCCTATTATCTCGTCGTGCCGCACGACAAGCGCGGCCATCCGCCGGTCGCCAGTTTTCGCGACTGGCTGCTGGGTCATGTGCCGCCGGAGAAATAGCTACTTACGCTTCAACGCATCGGCCAATGCGGCGCCGAATGCGCCCTGTTGCGCCGGCCGCTCCGGCTGGCGCAGCGGCGCCGGCGTGCGCGGCACCGGTCTGTTGCCGTTGTCGCGCGGCTTCGGTGTACCGCCGTCACCATCCTTGCGCATCGAAAGGCCGATGCGCTTGCGCTTGATGTCGACGTCGACGACGCGCACCTTGACCACGTCGCCGGCTTTCACCACCTCATGCGCGTCCTTGACGAAACGGTCGGCCAGTTGCGACACGTGCACAAGTCCGTCCTGGTGCACGCCGATATCGACGAAGGCGCCGAACGCGGCGACATTGGTGACGGTGCCTTCCAGCAGCATCCCCGGTTTCAAATCCTTGATGTCTTCGACGCCGTCGGCGAAGGTCGCGGTCTTGAAGCCGGGGCGCGGGTCGCGGCCGGGCTTTTCCAGTTCCGCCAGTATGTCTCGCACCGTCGGCAGGCCGAACCGCTCGTCGACGAAGACACGCGGATCGAGCGCCTTGAGAGCGGCACTGTCGCCCATCAGCGAGCGGAGGTCGCGCCCGCAGGCAGCGACGATCTTTTTCGCCACGCCATAGGCTTCCGGATGCACGGCCGAGGCATCGAGCGGTTCGGTGCCGTTGGGAATGCGCAGGAAGCCGGCGCATTGCTCGAACGCGCGGGGTCCGAGCCTCGCCACCTTCAACAGGTCACGGCGGCTGGCGAAGGGGCCCGCCGCGTCACGGTGCGCAATGATCGCCTCGGCCAGCGAGGCGCCGAGACCCGAAACCCGCGCCAGAAGCGGCGCCGAGGCGGTGTTGAGGTCGACGCCGACGGCATTGACCGCGTCCTCGACCACCGCTTCCAGCGACCGGCCGAGCCGATACTGGTCGACGTCATGCTGATACTGGCCGACGCCAATCGACTTCGGCTCGATCTTGACCAGTTCGGCGAGCGGATCCTGCAGCCGCCGCGCGATCGACACCGCGCCGCGCAGCGACACGTCGAGGCCGGGAAATTCCGCCGCCGCCGTTGCCGAGGCGGAATAGACCGAGGCACCCGCCTCGCTGACGATCACCTTGAGCGGCTTCGGCCCGGACTCGGCAGGCATGTCGGACAGCATGTCGGCCACCAGCCTTTCCGTCTCGCGGCTGCCGGTGCCGTTGCCGATGGAAATCAACTCGACCTTATGCAGGCGGATGAGCTTCGCGAGTTCGGCTTGCGTGCCGCGCACATCGTTCTTCGGCGGAAACGGATAGACTGTCGTCGTCGCCAGCAGCTTGCCGGTGCCGTCCACCACCGCCACCTTGACGCCGGTGCGGATGCCGGGGTCGAGCCCCATCGTGGCGCGCGAGCCGGCCGGTGCGGCGAGCAGCAAATCCTTCAGATTGCGGGCGAAGACGTGGATCGCCTCCTGCTCGGCCCGCTCGCGCAGATCCCGCATCAAATCGAGCGTCAGGTGCAGCGACAGCTTTATGCGCCAGGTCCAGCCGGCCACCTCCATCAACCAGCGATCGCCCGGCAACTGGCGGCCGATGGCGTAGGCGTCGGCAATCATCCGTTCGACCGGCTTCACCGGAGACGCGTCGTCTGCATCGACCTCGATGTCGAGCGACAGCACCTCTTCGTTGCGGCCGCGCAACATCGCCAGCGCGCGATGGCTCGGCACGTTGGCCCAGCGCTCGACATGGTCGAAATAGTCGGAGAATTTCGCGCCGGCTTCCTGCTTGCCGTCGACGACGCGCGACCGCATGAAGGCCCGTTCCTTCATGTAGGTCCGCAGTCTGCCGACCAGATCGGCATTCTCGGCGAACTGCTCGGACAGGATGTCGCGCGCGCCCTCGAGCGCCGCCTTGCCGTCGGCCACCTCTTCACTGATGTAGGCCAGCGCCAGTTCGGCGGGCACCGCCGCGCGGTCGGCAAGGATAGCGTCTGCCAGCGGTCCCAAGCCACGCTCGCGCGCGATCTCCGCCTTGGTCCGGCGCTTCGGCTTGTAGGGCAGATAGATGTCTTCGAGTTCCGCCTTAGTGACGGCCGCTGCGATCTTGGTTTCAAGCTCTTCGGTCAGCTTGCCCTGCTCGCGGATCGAACCGAGAATGGTGTCGCGACGCGCGTCGAGTTCGCGCAGATAGGCGAGCCGTTCGGCAAGCAGGCGCAACTGCGTGTCGTCCAGGCCGCCGGTGACTTCCTTGCGGTAGCGCGCCACGAACGGCACCGTCGCACCTTCGTCCAGCAGCCCGATCGCCGCCGCGGCCTGTTCGGGCCGGGCAGTGATCTCGGCTGCGATGATTGCTGCGATGCGCTCGGATGCCATGTCGTTCCCCTGTCGAAAAGAGCGGCGACCATAAGCGCAGAGCGTCGCTCCGCCAACCGCGGCGTCTTCAACCGCCCAATAGCTCCACAGGAAAGCTGCCATCGCGGTCGGCCTGGATCGGCTCAGACCATCCGGGTCAGTGCCTCGAAGAAAGCAATCATGTCGAGATCGAGCGGCTCGTCGACCGGCTCCGGCTGCGACGACATTTTTGCGATGACGACCTCAGCCTTGGGGTTGACGTAGAGCCACTGGCCGTGGATGCCGATGCCGCAGAATGCGCCGCTTGCCGCGCCCGTCTGGTACCATTTGTTGCGGTAGCGGCCTTTCGGGAAGAGGAATGCCATAGTGCCACGCTGCCAAGCCTCGGTGTCTCCGCCTGTGCTGGTCGTGTCACGCACCCAGGCTTCCGCCACGATGCGGCGCCCATTGGCCCTGCCGCCCTGCCGCATCATCTCGCCGACCCGCGCCAGATCGCGCGGCGTCACCGAAATGCCGCCGGCCGTGCGCGCGGTGCCTTCCCTGTCGACCGTCACCGACGCTTCGCTCGTTGCACCAAGCGGCAGCCACAGTTTCTCGCGCATCAACTCGGCGAAGCGCTGGCCGGATGCGCGTTCGAGCAGGATGCCGAGCAGGTCGGAATTGGGCGAGCGGTAGCGGAACGTCCGGCCATGCGGCTCGGCAAGGCGCTGCAGCGTCAGGATGAAGTCGGCCAGGCTTTCCGTGCCGCCGCCCGGATTCCACAGCGTCGCGCGGCGATAGCGGGCAAAGGCGCTCTCCGGATCGAGATAGGCTTCTTCGAAGTCAAGGCTGACGGTCATGTCGAGCACATGCCGCACGCTGGCATCGCCATAGGCCGAGCCGGCAGCTTCCGGCAGATAGCGGGTCACCGGAGCCCGCGGATCAAAGATCCCCTCGCCTTCCAATATGCCGGCCAGAATGGCGGTCAGCGACTTGCTGATCGAGAAGATGATGTGGCGGGCGCCGAACTCCATATGCGGTGCAAACCAGTCGCCGACGATCTTGCCGGCTTTCATGATTGTCAGCGCGTCGGTATCGGAACGCGTGAGAAAGGCCGCAACGGTCTCCGGCCCGCCGGCCAGCGCGACCTTTTCGTCAAGCAGCCCACCGAAATTCTGAACCGGTATTTCGCCACCGCCCGGCACGGCTGCCACGCGTGCGCTTGGCACCAATTCTCCGACATTCTGGAACGACCACCGGCTGAACGGGCTTTCGCGCCAGTTGCCGAGCAGCACCTGGTTGCGGGCAAAGCCATGTCTGGTCTCGAACGCGGTCTTGCCGGTCATGGTGTTTCCTCTCGATTTTTTTAGGAAGTTAGAGACTGTTTCGAAATTCGCTCTGGCGAGTCATATGGTGGTGGTTTCGAGAACCGGCGCGCAGCGGACATTTGGGTCCGTGAGCACCGGAAGCGCAGAAAACGCCATCAGATGGCCGCCAGAGTAGAGTTTCCAAACGGTCTCTTAGGCCAGCGCGGCAGCGATCGCGTGGACGGCTTTCATCGTCGCCACCGAATAGGCGACGTCGGTGAAATCTGGATAGCTCGAAAGCTTCACCACGACCATTCTTGTGTTCCAGTCGATATGGATCAGCTGCCCGAACACGCCCCGACACATCAGCGCGCGTGAGCGCGGATCCTCGATCCAGAACTGGTTGCGGTAGCTGCCTTCCGGCAGGCTGGGATTGAAGTCGGGGCCATGCCCGCCCATGCGCGTCGCCTCGATCCAGTCGGCCGGCACCACCCCGTCGCCATCGTCGAGGATCAGCTGGCCGAAACGGCCATAGTCGCGCAGCGTGGCGTTGAAACCGCCATCGGCGACGGCGTAGCCGGCGCTGTCGACGGTGAAGCAGGCGCTTTCATCCGCCCCGAGCTTTTGCCAGAGCTCCTCGGAAACCAGCTGCGCCAGCCGCTTGCCGGTCACGCGTTCCATGATGAAGGCGAGCACGTCGGTCTCGATCGAACGATATTCGAAGGCGGCGCCATGCGGCCGGCTTGTCTCCTTGAGCCCCAGGATCAATTCGAACATATGCGACGGCCACTCGAAGGCCGGGTCGCTGCCCGGCGGCACCGGTTTCCAGCCGCTGGCGACATCGACCTGACCGATGTCGGAATAGCGGTCGGTGTATTCCTCTGAAAAACGCACGCCTGTCGTCATGTCGAGCACATGCTGCACGCTGGCGCCGGCCCAGCCGGTGGCGCCGAGTTCCGGCAGATAGGTCGTCACCGGCGAGGCCGGATCGATCAGGCCGCGCCCGGCCAGTATGCCGAATACCGAGCCCGTGACCGATTTCGCCATCGACTGCGACAAATGCAGCGTGCGGTCGGTCATGCCGTTGAAATAGCGCTCATAGGCGATCTTGCCGTCCTTGAGCACGAGAAGGCCGTCCGTATAGGTTTCGTCCAGCAGCCCGGCCAGCGTCGTCGGCTGCCCCGTGCTGTCGCTCACCGGCAGCGCATCGAGATCGATTTCAGCTCGCTCGAACCGGCGGCGATGGCCATTGCCGCGCCAGACTTCGACGGTCGGCAGAATTTCGCGGATGTGTTGGAAAGCCCACCGGTTCCAGGGTCCCCTGTCCCAGTCGAGCTTCGGCGGCACCATCTTGGGCGGCGAGGCCTGCATGATCGGCGGCACCTGTTCGGTGTTGCGGTAGGAAGTCATGAGATGCGTCCCGGCAATATGAAAACGGACCCGGCGGCGCCCGCCGCCGGGTCCGTTAACGATGCGATCACTTCTGCAGTTCGGTCCAGATCCTGGTGTAGAGTGCCTGCACGTCGGGCGCGCAGTTCAGCATGAATTTGCCCTTGTCGGCGAACTCGGCGGGGATGTTGACCTCCGGCGCCGTTTTCATGTCCTCAGGCATGAAGGCTTCCGATCCCTTGATGCCGTTGGCGTAGCGCGCGAAAGATGAGATCAGCGCAGCGTTCTCGGGATCCATGATGAAGTTCTGGAACAGCTTGGCGTTTTCGACGTTCTTGGCGTCCTTCAGCACCGCGAGATTGTCCATCCAGATCGGATAGCCCTCCTTCGGATAGCCATAGACGATGTCCTTGTTCTGCAGGCGGGACCGGAAGGACGCGCCGTTCCAGTCGACGCTAGCTGCGAAGTCGCCCTTGGCGAACTTCTCGACCGTGCCGTAGTCCATGGAGATCCATTTCGGCTTTGCCGCCACCAGCGCATCGCGCACCTTCTTCAGCACCTCCTTGTCGCCGGTGCACGGCTCGCCGCCGATATATCTGATGGCGAGATGCATGACGTCGGCCATTTCGGGCACGACATTGACCTTGCCGACCAGTTCCGGCGGCGGGTCCATGAAGATGGCCGAGGTGTTGGGATCACCCTTGTAGACCGAGGTGTTGACCGTGACGCCGGTCGTGCCCCACTGCCACGGCACGGTGTATTTGCGGCCCGGATCGAAGGGAACATCGACCCATTTCGGATCCATGTTCTTGAAGTTCTCCATCTTGTTCGGCTCTGTCTCCAAGAGCAGCCCTTCCCCGATCCAGATCGGCACGAAGCTCGCCGAAGGCACCACGATGTCGAAGCCGCTGCCGCCTTGCCTGATCTTGGCGAGCGCGGTGTCGTTGGAATCGTAGTCGGTGACTGTCACCTTGACCTTGTATTTTTCCTCGAATTTCTTGATGAGGTCGGGGCTGGTGTAGTTGCCCCAATTGTAGATGTTGAGTTCGCCATCGGCGCGGGCGAGACCCGCCGAGGCGAACAGCGCGGCGCTGAGTGCCGTCGCAGTCAGTTTCCACTTCATCGTTTCTCTCCTGTCACTCCTGATCCTTTTTCCTGCTGATGAAAAAGAAGACGGTGACGATCAATATCGAGATCAGCAGGAACACCGTCGAAATCGCGTTGATTTCCGGCGTGATAACGCGCCGGAATTGGCCGAGCATGTAAGTCGGCAACGTGTCCTGGCCGCCGGACTTGACGAACTCCGTGATGACGACGTCGTCCAGCGAGATGACGAAGGCCAGCATCAGCCCGGCAAGAATGCCTGGCCAGAGCAGCGGAAAGGTGACGCGCCGAAAAGCCTTCCAGGGTGTCGCGTAGAGGTCGGCCGCCGCGATCTCCAACGACAGGTCCATGTTCTCGAGCCGCGCCCGGATCGGCAGATAGGCAAAGGGAATGCAAAAGGCCGTATGCGCGGCCATCAGGTAGCCCAGCCCCGAATAGCCGGTCCAGATCTTGATGCGCGAAAAGAAGATCAGCAGCGCCACCGCAGTGACGATCTCCGGCACCATCAGCGGCTGGTTGATGAAGGCGTATTTGAAGCCGAGGCCGGGATATGGCTTCGTCCGGGTCGTGGCGAGTGCAGCCATGGTGGCGACGATCGTGGCAATAGTCGCGGCGACCGAGGCGATCTGCAGCGACCGGATCGAGGCATCGACGACCTGGTCGTTGTTCCAGGCCTGGTAGAACCAGCGCAGCGACACGCCTTCCCAGATCGCGATCGAATTGCCGGCGTTGAAGGCATAGACGACAACCGTGACGATCGGCAGGTACAGCGCGAAAAAGCAGATCATCGCGATGGTCGTGAAGCCGGTCTGCCGGCGAATGTCGAAGCGGCTAGCCATGCGCGCCGTCCTGGCGCCCGGCGGAGCGGACATAGAAGAGCAGCGCGACCATCACGATCGCCATCAGCGACAGCGACAGCGCCGAGCCGAGCGGCCAGTTACGGCCTTGCCCGAATTGCAGCTCGATCAGATTGCCGAGCATCATATTCTTCGACCCGCCGAGCACGCGCGGGGTGACATAGGCGCCCAGCGCCGGGATGAAGACCAGGATCGAGCCGGCGACGATGCCGGGCTTGACCAGCGGGATGATGACCCGCCTCAGCACCTGGAACCGGTTGGCATAGAGGTCGTAACCCGCCTCGACCAGCCGGAAGTCGATCTTTTCCATACTGGCATAGAGCGGCAGCACCATCAGCGGCAGATAGACATAGGTCATGCCGACCATCAGCGCGAAATCGGTGAACATCATCTGGATCGGCTGGCTGACGATGCCGAGCTTGATCAGCACCGTGTTGACGATGCCCTCGTTGCGGATCACCTCCTGGATGGCGAAGGTGCGGATCAGCAGATTGGTCCAGAACGGGATGGTGATCAGGAACAGCCAGATGTTGCGCTGTCGCGCCGGCCGGGTGGCGATGAAATAGGCGGTCGGGAAGCCAAAGAGCAGTGTGAAGATCGTCGTCAGGAACGACAGCTTGGCCGAGCGCCAGAAGATCGACAGATGCGCGTCGGCGAAGGCCAGCGTGTCGTCGAAGATGTCACGCTGCATCAGCACCGACAGCCAGCCGTCCGTGGAGAATTTCCACACCACGTCGCCATAGGGCCCCGGCGTCAGGAATGAGTAGATCACGACGATCAGCAGCGGGCCGGACGCCGCGAGAAAGATGATGATCAGTGCCGGCGCCGACAGCAGCCAGCGATCGCGGATTTCACGGCGTTCGGCGTCCATGGCGACTTCTTCCGCGCTCGCCATCAATCCCTCAGCACTTGCGCGGCGTCGTTGCCGATCGAAATGCCGACCTTGTCGCCCCGCTCGAAGCCGCAGCCGGCGCTGCGCGTGTTCTGCTGGCGCACGGTGAAGGCCTCGCTGCTGTCCAGTCGAACATGGATATGCGTGTCGGTGCCGAAATAGACGATGTTTTCGACCGTGCCTGACAGGTCGCCCTTGCCGCTGGTCAGCTTGGCATGTTCCGGCCTGACCACCACGGTGGCATTGTCCTTCGGCTGAAAGCCCTCAGCCACGGTCGCGTCGATCGTCGCGCCGGATTTGAGCGTTGCGCGTGCCTTGCCGTTGCCCATGCCGGTGATGGCCGCCGTGAGAAAATTGGTTTCGCCGATAAAGTCGGCGACGAAGCGCTCCGCCGGCTTGTCATAGATATCCCAGGGCGTTCCGACCTGCAGGATCTTGCCCGACGACATCACCGCGATGCGGTCCGACATGGTCAGCGCTTCTTCCTGGTCGTGGGTGACGAAGATGAAGGTGATGCCGGTCTCGTGCTGCAGCCGCTTCAGCTCGATCTGCATCTCCTTGCGCAGCTTGAAGTCGAGCGCCGACAGCGGCTCGTCGAGCAGCAGCACTTTTGGCTGCGGCGCCAGAGCCCGCGCCAGCGCCACGCGCTGTTGCTGGCCGCCGGAAATCTGGCTGGTGCGGCGGTTGCTGAGCGCCTCCATCTTGACCAGCTTCAGCATCTCGGCGACCCGCGCCTTGACTTCGGCCTTGGGCTTGCCGAGCATTTCGAGGCCGAAGCCGATGTTCTCGGCCACCGTCATATGCGGGAACAGCGCATAATTCTGGAACACGGTATTGACCGGCCGCTTGAACGGCGGCAGCGGCGCGATGTCCTGGCCATGCAGCAGGATCGCGCCGGCGCTCGGGAAATCGAAGCCGGCGATCAGCCGCAAAAGCGTCGTCTTCCCGCAGCCGGACGGACCAAGCAGCGTGAAGAACTCATTTTCGCGGATCGACACTGAAACCGTGTCGAGGGCGGCGACCTGTGACTCCCCGGTACCGAACACCTTGCGGACGCCACGAACTTCAATTGCACTTTTACCCGGTTGTTCCGGCACGATTACCCCAATCTTGTGTCCGCTCTTAAGGGCGAATCCAGTTCCCACTCGATTGTCAGCACACGGCGCATGGCTTGGCAAGCACACATCCGAATGTCGATTCAGAACGCAATTCCCGTGCCACCGTCAGACCTGATAAGTGACCTTGCCGCCGCAGATCGTCGTCACCGGCCGTACCGTATGCAGCGCTTCCGGTGCGGTCGCCTCGATGTCGCCTGAGAGCACCACGAGATCGGCCATAAAGCCTGATTTCAGGCGGCCCTTGCGATGCTCCATGAACTCGGCATAGGCGCCTGCCACCGTATAGCCCGCGAGCGATTCATGCAGCGAAAAACTCTGGTCGGGATCGCCGTCTGCCCATGGTTTGCGCAGCACTGCCGCCTGAATGCCCAGGATCGGATCGATCGGCGACACCGGCCAATCGGAGGCGAAGACGACGCGCGCGCCGGCATTCTTCAGCGTCCGCCAGGCATAGCTCAGCGGCCAGCGGGCGGACCCGATGCGCGACACCGTCGGCTCCAGCGGCAAGCCCATGCTGCCCGGCGGATGCGGCGGCTGCATCGAGGCAATGGCGCCAAGCTTTGCGAAGCGCGGTATGTCGGCGGCGGTGACCACCTCGATATGCTCGACCCGGTGCCGGCTGTCGCGCCTGCCATTCGCCTTTTGCGCCGCCTCATAGCCGTCGAGCACGGCGCGCACGGCGCCGTCGCCAATCGAGTGCACCGCCATCTGCAGCCCGCGCCTGTCGACGGCCACGGCAAGGTCGATGAATTGCTGCGGCGTGAACAGCGGCTCGCCCACCCAATCCGGACGGTCCGCATAGGGCTCGACCATCACCGCCGTCCATGAATCGAGCACGCCGTCGTAGAACACCTTGACCATGCCCTGACGACAGCCATTCGCCAGCGTAGCGCTCAGCCATATCAGAGGCTTTGTCGAGCATGTCGAGCGTCATGAAATTCTTATAGTGGAACGGCACCTGCACGCGGCACAGCAAGCCGCCCTCGGCCTCGATCTCCGACAGGAGTTCGAGCTGGTGCAAATTGCCGTCCATGTTCTGGATCGAGGTGATGCCGTGCCTGGCACACCATTCCAGCCCGCGGCGCATGATCGCCCGGTCGGAGGCCTGCTCCGCCGGCGTCGGCTTCGGGTCCGGCTCGCCGCCGGTGGCCAGGCCGAGCCGCACGCGATCCTCGCCGGCCAGCGCGATCAGCGGCCCAAAAGCCTCGCCCTCGCGCAATTCGCCACTGGCCAGCCCGTCGTCGCCCATGACGATCTCGTTGCCGGGACCAAGCCGCTTGCCTCTAAGCAGGCCGGCCAGTTCCAGCGCCTTGGTGTTCGCCCACATTGTGGTGGTCGGGCGCTGCCATGACGAGGGGCCGGTCCGGCAGGATGCGGTCGAGGTGATGGCGGCTGACCCGCTCCGTCGCCGACAGGATGGTATAGTCGGCGCCTTGCGCCTGCAGGACGGATAGATCCGGCCGCTTTGCTGCATAATGGCGCACAGCATCGCAAAGCGCATCGAAACCGTGGATGCCCATCAGCTGGAGGTGATCGAGTTCGGCCGCGCCGGCGAAAAGATGCATATGCGCTTCGATGAAGCCGGGGACGACCGAGCCGCGGCCGGCATCGATGACGCGCGTGCCGGGTCCCTTGTGCTCCAGCACGGTCGCGCGATCTGCGATCGCAATGATTTCGCCGCCCTTGACGGCTATGGCTTCGGCGCGGGGAGTATCGGGATCCATTGTCAGTATGCTGGCGTTCTCGACGATCAGATCGGCCGATGGCGGCATAAGTTTCTCCCGTTTGAGCTTAGGCTAGCAGAGTCTTGGCGTCTGGCAAGCTGGCCGCTGCCACTCGCAACAGCGGTCCGGAATGCCTCTTGGCGGCGCTGAAACTCTCTGCCACAAAGCCGTCCGTCAATGACAGATGCGCAACTCGAAGAGCGAGCCGGTCGCCCAAATGAAGACTGTTTTCTCCCCTCTCCACGCCGGTCATGCCGGCAATTTCGAACTGATTTCAGGCGCCATTGTGTCGGCCTTCGAGAAGCCCTCGCGCGCCGAGTTCATCAAGGCGAGGGTGGAGAGCGAAAAGCTCGGCCCGATCCTGCCACCCGAGACCCACGACCTCGCAGCCGCCAGGAAGGTGCATACCAGCGACTACATCGATTTCCTGCCGACCGTATGGCCGCTCTGGGAAGCGTCGGGCCGAACAGGTTCGGCCATCCCCTTCACCTGGCCGACGCGCGGCTTGCGCGGCGATGTGCGCCCCCAAACCATCGATGCGCTGCTTGGCTTTTATTCCTTCGACGGCGGCGCCACCTTCGTCAAAGGCACCTGGGAGGCGATCAAGTCGTCCTATGACGTGGCGCTGACCGCGGCCGCTCTGGTCAAGGGCGGTGAGACGTCAGCCTTCGCGCTCTGCCGCCCGCCCGGCCATCACGCCGGCGCTGCCTTCATGGGCGGCTATTGCTACATCAACAATGCCGCCGTTGCCGCGCAATGGTTCCGCGACCACGGCGCCAAACACGTCTCGATCCTCGATGTCGACTACCATCATGGGAACGGCACGCAGGAGATCTTCTACAGCCGCGGCGACGTTCAGGTGCTGAACCTGCATGGCGACCCGATGACCGAGTATCCGTTCTTCCTTGGCCATGCCGACGAGCGCGGCGCCGGCGCAGGCGAGGGCTTCAATGTCAACTATCCCCTGCCGTTCGGCACCGCATGGGATGCCTGGAATGGCTCGCTGGAAGACGCCTGCGCGAAACTTGCGGCTTACGCTCCCGATGTCGTTGTCGTCTCGCTCGGCGTCGACACGTTCGAGAAGGACCCGATCAGCAAGTTCAAGCTGAAAAGCGCCGACTATCCCAAGATTGGCCGTCGCATCGCCAAGCTCGGCCTGCCGACGCTGTTCGTCATGGAAGGCGGTTATGCCGTCGAGGAAATCGGCATCAACGCCGTCGGCGTGCTGACCGGATTCGAAGATCGGTAATGCATGTCGCCCAAAGGGCTGCCCCGGGGCGTTCGACCCGAGAGAGCGGAGCGGCTTTGGGCAACGACATTCGTAAAAATCTAGGCCGTAGACTCATAGCGCGGAGCCAAAGCCGCATTGAGTTCTCGCCGTCGTGCGCAGCCGTGATACTCTCCATCAGTCGGCCCCACACGCCTGCCTTCCGCCATCGCACGAAGCGGCTGTAGCAGGTGGTGCGGGCCATAGCGCTCGGGCAGGTCGCGCCAAGGCGCACCAGATCGCAGCACCCAGAAGATGCCGTTCAGCATGCGCCGCAATGCGAGTGGTCGGATTAGTTCTGTTGGCAGCCTATGACCGAGGAAGCACATCCTGCCATTCCGGATGACGGTCGATCTGCGCTTTTGCGAACGGACAAAGCGGAATGATATTGACTCCTTCGCGTCGTGCATCCTCGACCGCCTGGCGCACCATTTGCTCGCCGACCTTGCGGCCCCGCAAGGCTGCTGGAATTTCTGTATGGTCGATGATGATCAGTCCCTCGCCGGCGCGGCTATAAGTCATCTCGGCTTCGACGCCATCGATGACCATCCGGTAGCGTCCCTTGGATGCGCCATCCTCCCGTTCAACCTTTTCGTCGGTCGATGAAGGGGCCTTCTTCGGCAGCTCGGCGTGTGGTGGCCGCACCTGCCCCGGCCGCCCTTGCAGGCACTCCAGCAGATCGCGGTCCCATCCTCCGAGATCGGCGGCGGCCTCGTAGGTCGAGACGAGAAACGCCAATAGGGTCTCGTCGCCATCGGCAGCCGACTGCACGGCATCGTAGGGCAGGATGAACTCCGACAGGCCGTCATGCCAGAACGCCGCATCCGGCCGGACCGATGCGCCTCGAAAGCCGTTCGGCGTTGGATAGGCGTAAGCGTAGAAGGCGGGATAATCGATGCCGCCGCCGCCCGGCCCTGCCGAGGAGACCTCGCGGTCGTAGGCCTCCTGCGTCACGTGGTCCGGCAATGCCGGAATTCCGCCCGGATGGAGAGGAGCACGCCTCCCTGAGAAGCGCGTGACGGCCAGATCGAGAGCGCCCCAGAACAGGTGAACCGGGCTGGACTTGCCGAGAAAGGAGGTCCGGAACGTTTTGAAGACCCTGTCGACCGCCATCGACGCGTGATGGAAGCGTTGAACGGCGTCGCGGTCATAGGGCCGTTCGCGATGATCCTCGTTGAACGGCACCGGGTTCGGCACTTCGTTCGGTTGGCCGTTGAAGGTCGGCGTGCCGCCGAGTTCGGAAACCAGCCGGACGAAGCTGGCGTGGAACGCCGCGACCGTAGTCGGCCCGAGCGCAAAGGACGCCTTGCGGCCGTCGCCGCTCGCGCCAATCACCATGTGGTCTCGAAGGTCGAACAGGATCTCGATGCCAGGGCCGTCGGGGATCGGCGAGGATGTCAGGCCGTTAGGCGTGACATAGAAGGTCGCGTTCCAGGAATGGTTGAGCCACGGGGTATGAGCCAGCCGATACTTGCCGGCGATCTGCAAGTATAGATGCAGTGCGGAACACGTCTCGCGCCAACTGAGGTAGTCGAGGTGGGGCCACTTGTTGCTCATTTTCGCTGTCTCCATCCTGCATTCAACGGCACGCGACATCGTTCATGTCGTCGTCGACCGCCCGAGCCGCGTCCGCGCGATCATCTTATCAGCGCCGGTCAGTCCGGAAGAGAAATATGCGGTCATCGATCGGGAGATCGAAGCGTCCCTTGCCCCAGTTCTCAGCGCGCCATTCGACCTTGGCCTCTTCGATTCGCTCCCGGGACGAGGCGACGAAGTTCCACCATATATAGCGCGGTCCGCTGAGCGTTGCGCCGCCGAGCATTATCAGTTGCGCGCCTTGGCGGCCGGCCGCGACCGTGATCCTGTCGCCCGGGCGAAGACCATCATCTGAGGTGCCTCGTAATCCTGGCCGGCGATCGATATCGAGCCTTCGACGATGTAGATGCCTCGCCGAACCTCGAAACCGCCAAGGTCGCGGGAACGCGGAACGATGAGGGTTTCGATCGCGTCGAGGCCAACCTCATCGGGGCAGCCTCGCCCCTCGCCGATGAGAAGGCGCATGCCCGGTCTCCGCCAATCTGCACAGCGTGAGCGGGTCGAGTGCTGCCCACCCGACGACGGCCCGAACTAGCGAGCGGCCGTCTCCGCAACTAGCCACGCAATGCGCCAAGCTGTGTCGCGGAAAGTGGAACGTGCAGGCAATAATGCCGCCGAGGCCGGTGGCCCGCAGGCGAGCGCGTCGTCTGCCAAGGCTTCGCGGATGTCAGTGCTTTAACGGTCGAGACCCCAGAGGTGGGGATTTCGTTCGAAATGCTTGATCAGCATTTCGGTGACTGTGCGTATCTTGCGTGCCGGGTGCTGCCCCGGCGGTCGGATGACATATGCACCCGCCGGCGGTGGCGGATAGCGTGACATGATCGGAACGAGCGCGCCGGAGGCCACATAGTCATAGGTGATGCAATCGGGGAGCCAGGCGATGCCGAGTCCTGCTGCTGCGGCGGCGGCGAGCGCCGTAGCGTTGTCGGCCTTGAACCTGCCCTGCGGCTGAACCGTGACGATCTTGTCGCCATCCATGAGTTGCCAGGCTTCGGTTCCCTGCATGAGGGACTGATGGGCAGCGAGCTCAGCCGGCGTCTCAGGGGAACCGTGCGCACTGATATAGTCCGGGCTGGCGACCAGTTTCCCATAGATCGGCCCGACACGTCTCGCGATCAGGTTGGAATCCTGAAGGTAGCCAACCCGGATCGCACAATCAAAACCTTCGGTGATGAGATCGACGAAGCGATCGCTGTAGGAGGCATGGATGTGGAGGTGCGGGTGGTGTCGCGCCATGTCCGCGAGCACGGGGGCGAAGTGAGTCGGGCCGAAAGAAAGCGGCATGGCAACTCTCAGGCGGCCGCGCAGCTCACCTGTCGGGAGGATCGTTTCCCTGGCTGTGTCGATCTCGGCGCTGGCTCGGGCCGCATGGTCCCTGAACGTGATCCCTGCTTCCGTAAGCGCTGCCCCGCGTGTCGTTCGTGCAAGCAGTTGGACGCCAAGCTCCGCTTCGACCCGAAAGAGTCGCCGGCTGACGATTGACTTGGAGACGCCGAGCCGGCGCGCGGCGGCCGATACGCCCCCTGCATCGGCCACTGCGACGAATGTTTGTAGATCTTCGATGTCCAATTCAGTGTTCCTGTTTCTGCGACACAGCTTGGCACAACGGAGCACTATCGCATCCCGTATAGGAACGGCAATACCACCTCCAGACAGCGCCGCAGTCGGCGCATGTCTCTTGGCGAACCAATCTCACTCAAAATGGCAGCAGAGGTACTCATGACTTTTCGTAACGGCCTGGATTCGCTTCTTCGTCCCGAAGATTCGGTACTCGTTCTCATCGACCACCAGCCTTACCAGCTTGCGAACCTGAACAGCCACGATCCACAGATGGTGGTGAACAATTCAACGGCGCTGGCGAAGGCAGCCAAGGCCTTCGGCGTCCCCACCATCCTGACCAGCGTGATTGCCGACCGGGGCGGTCTGCTCTTCCCCCAGATCACCGATGTGTTTCCTGGACAGGAGGTGATCGACCGGACGTTCATCAACACCTGGGAGGATAAGAAGGTCGTGGACGCGGTCAAGGCGACCGGCCGCAAGCAGCTCATCATCGCCGGCCTGTGGACCGAGATCTGCGTCGCCATGCCGGTGATCCAGGCGCTGGGCGAAGGCTGGGATGTCACGGTCATCACTGACGCCTCGGGCGGCACGTCGGTCGAAGCGCACGAGGTCGCCATCCAGCGCATGATCGCGGCCGGCGCGAACATGATGACCTGGCTGGCGCTGGCATCGGAGTGGCAGCGCGACTGGGCGCGCACCGAGCACGCCAGCGAGCTGACGGAGGTGCTTAAGCAGCACGCCGCGGGCAGCGGCATCGCGTACCTCTGGGAACAGCAGCTGCTCAACACGCCGGTGCCGAGCGCCGCGAGCTAATCTGAATAGGGATGAAGAGCATTCAGAACGATGCGTCGCAAGGAAGTTGAACACGCATCGGGCCTCGTCATCCCACGGCACTTGCCATTCAGATATAGAAGCGATGAACGGAAAACCTGCACCCGCTGGGCCCGGCTGGCCTGAAATCATCGTTTGTCCCGTCTGCCTGACCATACTGGCTATCGGCGGGGTGACTGCCTGGTTCGGCTGGATCTTGACCCGGTGGTGCTTGGCTTGATTCTGACGGCGCTTTCAGGCGTTGGCGGCATGGCTGGCTTTTTCGCGGCCTTCCTGCTGCGCATCCGGTCCTGGACGGCCTTCGGCGTGCGTCGCACGACCTAGCGCTGGATCGTGATCGGTGCCGGGGTCGGCGTCGTCGCCTTCTTCGCGAAACTGGCTCTCATGGTCCTTACAAGTGCGGCCACATGATCAAGTTCAGGATCATGGCGGAAAGTGCCTATCGGTTTGTTGAGTAGCAACGGCTGGATCACGCGCCATTCGAAGTCTGTCAGGTAATATCGGCTCATGGTGAGCCCTGAATCAGAATCCGGCGCGATGTGAAAGCAGCTAGTCGGCAACGCCCCCAATTCAGCTGTTCCGAGCTGGCCGCGCCAAACCTATAAGCGGTCAATCACAATTTAAGGTGATGGCAGCTACGCCCCTTGGCCGTCGATCGTCTGGAGCGCGCCGCTTCCCCAGGACCTCCCATTTCGACAAGCCTAGTTGACGGGAAAGAGCGGATCGATCGTCATTGTCTGCTCTCCGGCGCGTAATGGAGGATGACAACACCTGACTTGAGCGTCTTCGTCTCCAGATGCTTCAGGGGTATCCGGTTCGGGCCGCCCTTGAAGAGCGGCGTGCCTCTCCCGAGAATGACGGGGTTGATCCCGAGGTGATACTCGTCGATCAAGCCGTGCTCCATCAGGGTCGCCGTCAGGTCGGCGCTGCCGAACACGAAGATGTCTCCGCCGTCCCTGGTCTTCAGCTTGGAGACTTCTTCCGCGACATTGCCGTTGAAGAGCTTCGTGTTGTTCCAGTCGGCGCTTTTCAGCGTGCGCGAGAAGACCACCTTCTCGATCTTGTTCATGAAGTCCGCGATCCAGCCTTGCTCGGACGGCCAATAGGCTGCCATGAGCTCGTAGGTCACGCGGCCGAAGATCAGAGTGTCGGCCTTTTCCTGGGTCTCACGAATGTAGTTCTCGAGTTCTTCTTCGAAGACGAACCAGCTGATGTCCCTGTCCGGACCTTCGAAGAAGCCGTCGACGGTCACCATGTCCCATATGATCAGTTTTCTCATAGAACCCTCCTCTTCGTGTATCCCTTTGTGAACTCTCGGCCCTATCCCGCGAAGCGGAAGCGCATGTTGGTGATCTGCCCCGCTTCCGAGACCTCGGTCTTCTCCAGCCTGACCGGCTCCATGCCCTCCTGACTGAAGAGGCGGATGCCGTCGCCGATGAGGACGGGCGCGACATGGATGAGGACCTCGTCCATAACCTAATTCGGGCCGACGGGAAGTCGCAGCATTTCAGCGGGATGAGACGAAGCGTTCCAGTTTGCCCAGAGTTTGCAGTCCCAGTTCCACGGCACCGAAGCCCTTCGCCTCCTGGAACTCGGCAGCCGTGCTGAATACCATGCCCAGCGTTACCTTCGTTGCCCCGTCCTGATCCTCGAACGAGGCCCAGGCGTCGGCATGTTTCGGCCCGTTTTCGCCCCAATGCAGCGTATAGCCGATCCTCTCCTCGGGCCGGACCTCGTTATAGAGATGGTGGTTCGGGAAGACCGTGCCGTCAGGCGCGATCATGTCGAATACCCACTCGCCGCCCGCTCGCAAGTCGATCCTCTTCGTTCGACAGGAGAAGCCTTCCGGCCCCCACCATTGCGGCAGCGTTTCAGAGTTCATCCAGGCGCCCCACACGATGGATCGCGGCGCCTGAATCACCCGCTGCAACACCATGGTTCGTTCAGCCGCGCCCGCGAGGTTGTCTAGTCCCGCGCCGAAGCCTTCTCGATAGCCTGCCTCCATGTCCTCAGCCAGCGAGGAAAGCTGCACCGTCACGACCAGCCGGCTGCGCTCGTGCGTTCCCGAGATATCCGCCGTCACCAGCGCGACCGATTGCGTTACGCCTTCGGATGAGATCACCTCGTAGTTCACGCTGCACAGCGCCGGCTGCAACGCCAGCCAGCCGCACTCGCAGCGGATGTCCGGATGGCCCTCTACCTTGCAGAGCGAGACCTCGCGTCCACCCACCCTGGTATCGGCCTCCAGGAACTCCACGGTGACCGAGGGTGATGGCGCAGCCCAGATCGCCCGCGCGGCCGGCGCCGTCCATGCCTCCCACAGCACGGCCAATGGCGCGGCCACATCCCGTTCGAAGGTGAGCGTCGCAAAGCGGCCCTTCCTATCATCAGGCACCGCACGGGTCGCACCGTTTGTAGCGAGGTTCTGTGTCATTCTTCGCCTTCCTTCATCACATTCACCACAAATGCATCCAACCGGTCGAGCCGAGCCTCCCAGATGGCGCGCTGTTCATCGAGCCATGTCCGCACCGGATCCAGGGCCTCGGGCACGATGGCGCAGGTGCGTATCCGCCCGTCCTTGGACGTGGTGATCAACCCTGCCTCCTCCAGCACGGAAAGGTGCCGCATCACCGTGGGCAGCCGTAGTCCCGTGGGGCCAGCCAAATCCGTCACCCGCGCAGGTGTTTCGGCGAGCCTGGTCAGGATCGACCGGCGGGTCGGATCAGCGAGCGCATGGAAGAGCAACGAGAGAGCAGGATCATGCTTAGCCATGTCGCTAACTATCGCCGAATTTGCCGGTGGCGCAAGCGAAAACTTCGTCAAGTCGCTAAGTTTTTTTGCCCAACGCGCCGAGTTCTTGGAGCAGGCGTCTGTTGCCGAGTCCGCTGAGAAGTTGCTCGCAGCGATGCTCGCACAGGCCGATGCCTGCAATCGAAGACAAATTCCTGAAGCCGCCAGTCCGCTCCCCACCAATCTCAGCCGTTCGCGTTTTATGGGTTCACGGCAGAAGGCAGCGGGGCGCGGCGGGCGGAAAGTCGGCCACCTTACCGAAGCGCTTCACGCGGCCTGCAAGAATGGCCGCTGACCTGTTCCAGCCACCGCTATCTTATTGTTGGACCATGATCTTCTTTGAAAAGGCGTTCGCCCTTTGCGAAGTCATGCTCTACTTCTAGGGGACGGCATGAGGGCACCGATTCTGGAAGAACGCAGCATTTGAAGTCGGGGAAGCATCCATGATCGACGACGAGCCGGACAGCGAACGCGTCTCGGCGCTGGCGCCGTTCCGGCACGGCATTTTCCGCGCCGTATGGTCCGCCAGTCTGGTTTCGAATTTCGGCGGCTTGATCCAGGGCGTCGGCGCCGCCTGGATGATGACCACGATCGCCACCTCGTCCTATCAGGTTGCGCTGGTCCAGGCGTCGACCACCTTGCCGATCATGCTGTTTGCGCTCGTTGCCGGCGCCATCGCCGACAGCTTTAACCGGCGCAAGGTCATGCTGATTGCCCAGATCTTCATGCTGGTCGTCTCGGTTCTGCTGACCGTGTTCACCTACCTTGGCTTGATGACGCCGTGGACGCTGCTCGCCTTCGCCTTCCTGATCAACAGCGGCACCGCGCTTTACAACCCGTCCTGGCAGGCTTCTGTCGGTGACATGGTGCCGCGCGCCAAGCTGCCTGCGGCCGTCGCGCTCAACTCCTTGGGCTTCAACCTGACGCGCAGCGTCGGCCCGGCGATCGGCGGCATCATCGTTGCCGCCGCGGGTGTTGCAGCGGCCTTTGCCGCCAATGCGCTGAGCTATGTTGCGCTTATGATCGTGCTTGCCCGCTGGAAGCCGGACCTGCCGGCCTCGACACTGCCGCGCGAGACGCTGGGCGCGGCGATGGGCGCCGGCCTGCGCTACGTCGCCATGTCGCCCAATATCGGCAAGGTGCTGGTCAGGGGTGCGGCTTTCGGCTTCAGCGCCGGCGCGGTTCTGGCGCTGCTGCCGCTGGTGGCGCGCGATGTCGTCAAGGGCGATGCCTTGACCTACGGCATCATGCTCGGTGCGTTCGGCATCGGTGCCGTCGGCGGCGCGCTGATCAGCGTCCGGCTGAGGCAGATCCTGTCCAGCGAGACGATGGTGCGCATGGCATTCGCCGGCTTCGCGCTCTGCGCCTTCAATGCCGCCGTCAGCGAACACGCCTGGCAGACGTCGCTCGGGCTGCTCATCGGCGGCGCCTGCTGGGTGATCGCGCTATCGCATTTCAACGTCACCGTGCAGATGTCGACGCCGCGCTGGGTGGTCGGCCGGGTGCTCTCGGTCTATCAGACGGCGACCTTCGGCGGCATCGCGCTCGGCAGCTGGATTTGGGGTGTCGTCGCCGATGCGCATGGCGCCGAATTCGCGCTGATCGCGGCCGCTGTCGCGATGCTGGCGGGCGGCGCGGTTGGCCTTTTGTTGCCGTTGCCGCAGCAGGCGGTGCTCAACCTCGATCCGCTGAACCGTTTCAAGGAGCCGCATCTTGCGCTCGACCTAAAACTGCGCAGCGGCCCCATCGCCATCATGATCGAGTACATTATCCGCGAGGAGGACGTGCCGGAATTCCTAGCCACCATGGCTGAACGCGGCCGCATCCGCCGCCGTGACGGCGCCCGCAACTGGACGCTGGCGCGCGATCTCGAAAATCCCGCAATATGGATCGAGCACTATCACACGCCGACATGGCTCGAATACATCCGCCACAACAAGCGGGCCACCCATGCCGACGCTGTAATCGGCGAGCGCGTACGGGCGCTGCACAGCGGCGACGAGCCGCCGCGCGTCCGTCGCATGATCGAGCGTCCGACAACCGCCGGCACCACGATCGTCATGCCGAAAGGACCGATCGAGCATTAGGCCGTGCCGGTGTGTCCAGTTGGATGAACACATGACGCTCCAATCCATGCGCCAAGCTGATGGGTAACACCGTACACTAGTCGGCGCAGCCCCCACCCACGCCTTAGGATGCAGCGCGCAGGCTCGTACGGACGCGCCGCCTGCTTGTGGCGCGGGTCTTCTCCGCCACGACACCGGTGATCTCGACCACGCCGTTCTCATGCGGCCTGGCGTTTGTGACCTTGTGGAGACGCTCATAGGGCAACAGTTCCTTGACCCGAGCATCGAGCAACGCGACTTCGGCTCGCAGATCCTCGCATTCCTGCCTCTGGACATCGAGCTGTATCTGTTCGGATGCCTGCTGCAGGGAAAGCTGCGAAAAATTCGCGCTCACCGTCGAGAGGTGCATCTTGTCGTTTTCGTTCTCCTTTCTGAGAGCGGACAACCTTTCCTCCGCAATTTGCTTTTCGGCCACAGCGTCGCTGCATTGAGCCTTGAGATTGGCGATCTCGCTGGCGGCTTGACTGTTCTCGTTCGAGGCAACTTCCAATCGTGATTGGAGGTTGCGAATTTCAGAACGCAGGCCGCCGATCTCCGTGAAACTGCGCGTACGCTCGGCTTCCCTGTCACCTTCCATGATACGGGCCGCTTCCGTCATTTCCGACAGCTTCGCTTGCGCGACATCGAGCGATTTCTGCAGCCGCATTTCCTCTTTCTCGCTCTTGCCAAGCGCAGCCAGCAGTTCCGAAAGTCGCGCCGCGTCATTGGCATGAATCGTCGAGAGTTCATCCAGCCTGTGCCGCGCCTCAGCTTCCCGTTTCAGCGCCTTGTCGAGATCGATCGACAGGCTGACATGTTTTTCCCTCAGTATCTCGTTCTCGCGTGCGCATCTGTTGGCCTCGGCCGTTCTGGCCGAAAGCGTCTTGACGAGGTCGCCGAACTCCGCTTCGCGTTCTGCGCTCGCATTGCCTGCCCTGACGAGTTCCAGCCTTGCTGCAGCCAGCGCACCGCGAAGTGCCTCCTTGTCGTCGACCAGGCTTATCTCGCGCTGCTGCAGGGCCTCGACAGCGCTTTCACCTTCGCGCTGCTTTCTGGTCGCGTCGTGGAGCTGCTCCGACAGCACTCTTTGCTGTGTGGTCAGGCTGACATTTGCCAGTTCCAGCTCGTTGGCGCGAAGAATGTCCCCGTGAAGCAGCTTCAGGAATTCGCCTGTCAGATGATGCGAGGTCGCGATTTCCGACAGTTTCGTGTTGATCTCCTCCAGATACTCCCGTGCATCGTCAAAGAGCCCATCAACGGCATTTAACGCAGCCAGTCGGGTTTGTGTATGGGAAGTCAGCCGTAATGCGATCTCGGGAGTGTCCGCATCGTCCTCAGGCTGAGAGTTGTCATTCTTTGCCGCGAGATTCTCATCCGGGACGTCATTCAACGGCGATTGGTAGTCTAGGTTCAGACACTCATCGAATGCATCCGCCAAATCGGCTTCGAGCTCCTTGAATGCTCTGTCCACCTTCTCGGCACGCTTGATCAGACTTTTGATTCTCATGACTGAACGTCCCCCCCTTCTAGCGCCACCACGGAGTCTTGATCCTCGCCTGCCGGATACGGGTTCATCCTACCTCCCCTGACGCGGTCGCCGCGTGAGACGACCGCTCTTGAACCTGCTGTCATGGTCCCGTTTACACCACCCTGAGCGCAAGAGGCCGAGTCCACGCTAGGGACAGGCTTGGCCACTGTCCTCGTCTGTTTGAATGATGCAAACTGTAACTGCCCTGATTGCCGCCGGCTTTCGGGCAAACAACAACCTCCGGAGGAACGTCCGCCGGAGTTCAAGACCTTGGGTACCGACAGCTACTGACCGCGCATCCGCGATCATCGTCGTGCCGCTATCGGGAGAGGACGCGAATGCGGCTCTGAAACTCACCCCGATCGACATAGCATCCCCGCAGATGTCTCAGCCCGTGTTTGGGTTGAACGATTGGCGGCCGTGAAGCACCCGGCGATTGTCGAGGACCGCCATTTCGCCGGCCTTGAGGGCGGTAGACTTCTGATAGAGCGTTCGCGGATGTTGCTGGAGCTGAATGACGAAATATTCGCGACCTTGCACGCGCGGGGCACGCACGGTTCGGTCCGCCTCGGGGCCCCCGAAGCCTACGCGCATCTCTTTGTGCCACAGGTTCTCGCCCGTTTCGCGGCGACCAACCCCACAATGACAATCGAACTTTCTCATGCGCCGTCGTGCCAGCTCGTACCCCAGCTCAAGGCAGGTAACATCGATTTGCTGCTCTGTGTCGGGGGCCACGAGCCACGCCAGTGGCCGGTCTCCGAATTGTGGCGCGGTCCGTTGAAGTGGATCATGTCCGCACAGCATTCGGCCCATTTGCAAGACCGCTCCCGTTGGCCCTTTCTCCAGGGGACTGTCCATGGCTGCCACCATGGCTGGATGGGTATTTGTGGCGCGGCACCGCTCTTCGCGCTCTTGAACGAGCCGGCCGGCGTTACAAAATCGTGTCTACGGCCACAACAGTCGAAGGTCAGCAGGCTGCTGCCTTGGGGGGTCTCGCCGTGGTGATCTTGCCGGAAGCAACGCTGGTGCCCGGACTGCGGGCTGTAGGGAGCGACGAGGGCCTGCCCGACCTGCCGGAGACTGCCGTCTTGTTAGTCAAGGCACGGGAGGCTCGCCAGCCCGAAACAGACACGCTTGCTACAGTGATCATGGATACATTCGAAACGATAAGGGCCGCCGCACGACGAGAACCTGTTGGGCAGCCGAAATCCTCGTAAAACAGGTAATGCCCTGCGCGACCTTATCTCTCCAGCCACGCAAACGCGCACCGGGCAGCATCGACGGGGCAGCTTCGCTGCGGCGATAAAACCCATTCTCATCTCGGGGAACCGCGTTGACGTAAACGTCAACCCAAAGCTATATGCGCCAGCGACCGTGATCGCGAAATGCGCAAGACGGCGACTTCGGCCAGACCGAAGTGCCAATCTGCGACAAACGCAACGAGACGAGGAGAACGGCCATGGGCGTTCAGGAAATTGCCGACAAGATCAGTGCGCGCGTGGCGAGTGCCGGGTTCGATCGTTCGGTGAAATTCGATACCGGCGGCGACGGTGTCATTGTCATCGACGGCGCCACCATCTCGACCACCGACGCGCCGGCCGACTGCACCATAAAGCTTTCGCTCGACGACCTGGAGTCGCTGATATCAGGCGATCTCAACCCGACCATGGCGTTCATGTCCGGCAAGATAAAGGTCGAAGGCGACATGAGCGTCGCCATGGCGCTGAGCCAGTTGATCGGCTGATCCAACCAATCGGGATGGAAACAAGCCGCCGCCCGATGGGCGGCGGCTTGTTTCCGATCCGTCAGGCCGCGAGCGGCAGTCGCTGTGACTTCAGCTTGCGCCCCGTCGCCTTCAGCGTGCCCTGCGCGCCGGCGAGTACGCCTTCCACCAGCTCCAGCGCCAACAGGCGGTGCCGCTCATAAGGGCCCGGCATGGCAAGCGAGCCGGTTTTTTTCGCCGAGAACCCGAAGCGCTCATAATAGGGCGCGTCGCCGACCAAAAGGATCGCGGCGTGACCGAGACGCGCGGCTTCAGTGATCGCATGGCGCATCAGCGCCGAGCCGATGCCGGCATTCTTGATTGTGGGATCGACGGCGAGCGGGCCAAGCAAAAGGGCTGCCCGACCGCCCTCGCCCAGCACCACGTCCCAGAGCCGTACGGTGCCGGTGACGGCACCCGTCGCATCACGTGTGACAAAGGCCAGGCCTTCCGAAGGCCGGCGGCCGCGCCGCAGCTTTTCCGACGATTTTTTCCGGCGCTTCGGCCCCATGGCGCGATCGAGCAAAGCCTCGCGCGCCGAAACGTCAGCAGCGGTTTCGGCGGCGATGACGAAAGCGCCAGCAATCTCCCCCCTCGAGGGGGAGATGTCGCCAAGGGCGACAGAGGGGGTCGCCGCGCGTGAAGCGCCGGCCCCACACAGTCCGAGAGAGGTCGCGACAGCTGAGCCGACCCTCTCTGGCCGCTTTGCGGCCATCTCCCCCACAAGGGGGGAAATTTGCCGGCTCACGCCGCCCTCAACAATGAAATCCAAAACGTCCATTTCCGCGATCCTTCACGAGCGGATTGTTCCACAGGCGAACCGAAGCGGGCGATCTCGTCGCCCGCACCGGGTGATCTGACCGGCTCTTGCGAGCCGTCAGATCACGTAGGATCGGAGAGGCTCAAAGCCGTTGAAGGCGACCGAGGCGTAGGTCGTCGTGTAAGCGCCGGTGCCCTCGATCAGCACCTCGTCGCCGATGGTCAGCGACAGGGGCAGCGGATACGGCGTCTTCTCGTACATCACGTCGGCCGAATCGCAGGTCGGGCCGGCGAGCACGCACGGAGCAGTCTCGGTGCCGTCATGCGCGGTCACGATCGGGTAGCGGATCGCCTCGTCCATCGTCTCGGCGAGACCGCCGAACTTGCCGATGTCGAGGAAGACCCAGCGCACATTGTCGTTGTCGGCCTTCTTCGAGATCAGCACGACTTCCGATTTGATGACGCCGGCATTGCCGACCATGCCACGGCCCGGTTCGATGATCGTCTCGGGAATCGCGTTGCCGAAATGCTTGCGCAGTGCCGAGAAGATCGCCTGGCCATAGGCCTGTGCCACCGGCACATCCCTGAGGTAACGGGTCGGGAAGCCGCCGCCCATATTGACCATCTTGAGCACAATGCCTTCCTCGGCGAGCGTCGCGAACACCTTTTTGGCGTCACCGAGGGCGCGGTCCCAGGCGGTCAGGTCGGTCTGCTGCGAGCCGACATGAAACGACACGCCATAGGCGTCGAGGCCGAGCGTCCTGGCATGGCGCAGCACGTCGACCGCCATCGCCGGCACGCAGCCGAACTTGCGCGACAGCGGCCATTCGGCGCCTTCGCCGTCGGTCAGCACGCGGCAGAACACACGGGCGCCGGGTGCAACGCGGGCGATCTTCTCGACCTCCTCGACGCAGTCCACCGCGAACAGCCGGATGCCGAGCTGATAGGCGCGCTGGATGTCGCGCTCCTTCTTGATGGTGTTGCCGAAGGAGATGCGGTCCGCCGGCGCACCGGCGTCCATCGCCATCTCGACTTCGGCAACGGAAGCGGTGTCGAAGGACGAGCCCATCGCAGCAAGCAGGCGCAGGATTTCCGGCGCCGGATTTGCTTTCACCGCATAGTAGATTTTCGAATCGGGAAGCGCCTTCTCGAAGGCGCGGAAATTGTCGCGCACGACGTCGAGATCGACGACGAGGCAAGGGCCGTTCGGACGTCGGGTGGCGAGGAAGTCAAGGATGCGCTGGGTAGCCATCGGGGTCTCTCCATCAGCGCCTTTCGGCGCGCACAAAGGCTGCGGGACGCGGGTCATCGACCTCGCGAACACGCGGTGGACAAAGGCGGGACGTCAATCCATGGAACCAGCCGGTGGAGACCCCGGAACCATGAAGCGCCGTCTCGCGGCGGTGAACCTTGGCCTTGCCCGGCCTCGGTTCGCTTTGTCTGCCTTGGCTTGGATGGGAGACCCGTCCGCACTGCCGGCAATGAAGGTGTGCCTCTTCAGTAACCCCGGTCTTTGGACGACCGGCAGAACACCAGAAAGGCCCGCACCGTCGTTGCTTCAAGGTGTCCTCGGTCTGGCGGTTGGCCGCTAAACCGACTGGAGGGGTTAGCTCCAGTTACCTTACCGATATCCCTCACCATTTTGAGGATCGGCGGACACCCACAGGCACGTGCGACTTTGGGCAAGCGCGATATAAGAGCGAAGGGTTTCACAATCAATAAAAATCGTATGGCAGGTTGTAAAATTCCTGGCACCGAACAATGTTGCAACAACTGTATCCGGATATCGAACGCATGACAGGCACTCGCGGCCCCCTGAACGCTTTTCTCGACCTCGACGATATCCCGGTATCCAATGCGCAATCCGGCCTGCTTGCCGGCCTGCGGCTGGCCGTCAAGGATATCTACGACGTGGCCGGCTACCGCACCGGCTGCGGCAATCCACAGAAATACCAGGAGGCTTCACCCGCTTCGGCGACAGCGCCGGCCGTCCAGGCGCTGCTTGATTCGGGCGCGCGCTTCGTCGGCAAGACGCAAACCGACGAGTTGGCCTTCTCCCTGATGGGGCTGAACGCGCATTTTCCGTCGCCGGTCAATCCAGCAGCGCCGGACCGCATCACCGGCGGCTCGTCCTCCGGTTCCGCCGCCGCGGTCGCCGGCGGGCTGGCCGACATCGCCATCGGATCCGACACCGGCGGCTCGATCCGCGCGCCGGCAAGCTTTTGCGGCCTGATCGGCCTCAGGGTCACGCATGGCCGCATCTCGCTCGACGGCACCATGCCGCTGGCCCCCTCCCTCGATACGTTCGGGTGGTTTGCCAAGGATATGGCCACCTATGACAAGGTCGGCGCGGTGCTGCTTGGCAATGATCTGCATCGCGACGAATTGCAGAGTCCGCTCGCCCTGGATGTGCTGGACGGGCTCGTGCTCGGCCCGCGGGAGGCGGATGAATACCGCGGCATGGTCCGCCATGTCTCTTCGGTAATGGGCACGCCGCGGGTCATTGCGCCGCTCTCGCATTCCACCGACGAACTTTACTGGTGCTTCCGCACGCTGCAGGGGTACGAGGCGTGGCAAAATCATGGTGCCTGGATCTCGCAGGGTGACCGGATGCTCGGCCCCGGCGTCAAGGGGCGTTTCGAGCATGGCGCGACCATCGACGTCGCAATCGCGCAACGTGAAACGGAACGTCGCGTTTCGTTTCGTCTTGAACTTGTCGACCTGCTTGGCGATGACGGCGTCCTTGTGCTGCCGACCGTTCCGGGTGCCGCCCCGCTCAAGACCGATTCCTTCGATGATTTGCAGACCTATCGCGAACGCGCGCTAAGGCTGCTGTGCCTCTCCGGCGTGTCGGGCTTTCCGCAGATCACCCTGCCGCTGGGCCATGTCGACGGCGCCCCTTTCGGCCTCTCGCTGCTCGGACCTGAGAACAGCGACCGGCAGTTGATGGCGCTTGCCGCGCGCATCCTTTCAGCCCACCAAAGGAGCGCATGACATGGATACGCTGACCCGCATGCGCGCCTTCATCGACGTGGTCGAGGCCGAAGGTTTTTCGGCGGCAGCGCGCAAGATCGGCCGCTCCAAGGCGCTGCTGTCGAAATATGTGCGCGAGTTGGAGGACGAGCTCGGCGCGTTGCTGCTCAACCGCACCACCAGGCAGTTCTCGCTAACCGAGGCCGGCCACACCTATTACCGCCGCGCCTCGGAAATCGTCCGCGAGGTCGACAGCCTGGCCGATGCGGTGCGCGAATCCTCCGGCGACGTGCGCGGCAGGATCAAGCTGTCGGCACCGCGCACTTTTGCCGACGCACCGATCGGCCAATCGCTGATCGACTTCGCCAAGCAACATCCCGACATCGTGCTCGACATTCATCTCGACGACCGCTTCGTCGATCTGGTCGAGGAAGGTTTCGATCTCGCTGTGCGCATTTCGCGGCTGGAAAGCTCCTCGCTGATCGCCAGGCGTCTGGCGCCGTTCTCGGTGCGGCTCTGCGCATCGCCCGAGCTGATTGCCAAGCACGGCATGCCGGTGCGGCCGCAGGACCTTGGCCGCGTGCCCTGCATCATCGACACCAATGGCCGCTGGCTGACCAACTGGCCGTTCAAGGGCGACAGCGGCGACACGGTAACCGTTTCGGTCTCCGGTCCGATCGAGGTCAACAGTCCGATGGCGGCAAGGGCCGCCGCCGTGGCGGGATTGGGATTTTCCATCCTGCCGGATTTCATCGCCGCGCCCGACATCGAAAGTGGCCGGCTAGTGACCGCGCTGAATGACCGCATCCTGCCGGGTGGCGGCATCTTCGCCGTCTATCCGCACCGACGCTATTTGCCTGCGAAAGTTCGCGTCTTTGTCGATTTCCTGGTGCAGTGGTTCAAGACGATTGACAATGCATGAGCTTTTAGCCGCCGGGAGTCCCATTTTCGCCCCCTTTCTGGTAACTCTCGATATTTACCCAAGCTGATGGAATCGCGACCGAGAATGCACCTGAAACGGCAAGCAATCATGATGGCTTCGGCCATGGCGGCGACATTTGCCACGGTCGGGCCAGCAAATGTGCATCCCCACGTCTTCGCCGAGGCTCGCCTCGAAGTGATCCTCAGCCCGGATCACCAAAGTGTGAAGGCCTTGCGCCATGTCTGGCGCTTCGACGATTTGTTTTCGAGCACGGTGATGATGGAGTTCGATAAGAATTCCGACCTGAAGCTCGACGACAAGGAGCTGAAGGAAGTCGCCGACACCGTCCATGCTTCGCTGGCGGAGTTCAATTACTTCCAACTCGTCACCGTCGACGGCAAGGACGAGGCGATGAACCCGCCGCCGCAACTGATGGCAAATTTCGACAACGACCAGCTCATCATCCTGTTCGAATCCGAACCGAAGGCGCCGACCAGGCTGGCCGGCAAGATCGATATCGGCGTCTATGACCCGACCTTCTACACGGCGATCGATTTCACCGAGGACGCGAATCTGCAGGTCGCCGGCTTGCCGTCGACATGCACGAGCAAGGTCGTTCGTCCCAACCCCGACGAGGCGCTCGCCGAGAACCAGAAGACCCTGACGGACGCCTTCTTCAACGATCCGACAGGCACCGATATGAGCAAGATCTTTGCGACCAAGCTCGAACTGAACTGTCAGCCAGAAGGATAATCCGGTGACGAAACCGTCCCTGCGTTTGGCTTTCGGCCTTTTGGCAGCCGCCCTTGTGATGACGCACGTCCTCGGCTCCGCCCACGCACAGAGCTCGCTCGGCATCGGCACCAATGACGGGATAGCTCCCACCACCGGGCCGTTCGCCCATATCCTGATGTGGATCAATCTGCGTCAGCAGGAATTCTACCGCGCGCTTGCCGGCGCGATGAAGGCAATGCGCGAGGATGGCGGCAAGCTGTGGTTGCTTATCGGCCTGTCCTTCGCCTACGGCATTTTCCATGCCGCCGGCCCCGGTCACGGCAAGGCGGTGATCTCGTCCTACATGGTGGCGAACGAAGTCGCGCTCAAGCGCGGTATCATGCTGTCCTTCGTCTCGGCCCTGCTGCAGGCGCTGACGGCGATCCTGGTAATGATGCTCGCCTACTTCGTCCTGCGCGGCACCACCATATCGATGACCGACGCGGCATGGTTCCTCGAAGTCATGAGTTTTGTCTTCGTCACCCTGTTCGGCGCCTGGCTTTTGTGGCGCAAGGCCGGCCCCGCTATCCTTCGCCTGTTCGGCGCGAACCCTGCCTACAGCCTGTCGGCGGCCCATGCCGGCCATTCGCAAACAGGCCACTCACATTCCGCCGATGCTCATTCGGCGCATTCCCATGCGCTTCACGCACATGGCCATGATGGCCACAACCATGATCATGGCGCACACGACCATCACCATGACCATGGCGGGCACGATCATCATCACCATGCGGGCGAGGTCTGCGAGACGTGCGGACATTCACACGCGCCCGACCCGGCGCTGCTTTCCGGCGACCGCTTCGACTGGCGCACCGCCTGGTCGGCGGTGGCTGCGGTCGGTATCCGCCCCTGCTCGGGCGCGTTGATCGTGCTGAGCTTTGCCATGCTCAACGGGCTGTGGTTCGGCGGCATCCTGTCGGTGCTGGCGATGGCGCTCGGCACCGCGATCACGGTCTCGATCTTGGCGACGCTGGCGGTGACGGCCAAGAACTGGGCAGTCTATTTCGCCGGTGACGGCCGCATGGGTAACCGCATCCATTCGATCGTCGAGATCGGCGGCGCAGCCTTCGTGTTTTTGTTCGGGTTGCTGCTGTTGTCGGCCAGCCTGACTGGCGGATAGCGCCTCGATCGGACGCGCAGCCTCCAAACTGAACCAGGAATTGTCGACCTCGGCGCCGCCCCTCATCGCCCTGCCGGCAACGCCGGCCATTGGCGAAATCACCGATGAGAGCGCCCCTCGCCCCGTTTACGGGGAGAGGATGCCGGCAGGCAGGTGAGGGGCAGCGCCGAGATCGGCAATTTGTGTGTCGCCGCTGGCCCGAATATCGACACCTAACCCGCGATCTTCCCATCCAGCTCGTCCTCGATATGGGCGCGGATGATGTCGTCGAAGCTGGTTTCGGCGGCAAAGCCAAGCTCCCTCGACCGCCGCGCCTCGAACCGTGTCGGCCAGCCCTTGACGATCGCCCAGATCGTATCGTCGGGCTCCTCGCGGATCAGTTTCACCGCCTTGGCGCCGGCAATGCGTTCCAAGGCCTCGATCTGCTCGCCGACCGTGACGGCGACGCCGGGCATCGTCAGATTGCGGCGCGGCCCGACGGCGCTGCCGTCGATCCCTGCTGCGTGGATCAAAAAATTCACCGCCGAGCGCGGGCTGGCGTGGGTGTGCACGACAGAGCGCGGCACCGGCAATATTGCTTCCTGGCCGCTCAACGGCTCGCGGATGATGCCGGAGAAGAAGCCCGAAGCCGCCTTGTTGGGCTTGCCCGGCCTGACGCAGATGGTCGGCAGCCTGATGCCGATGCCGTCGAAGAAGCCGCGCCGCGTATAATCGGCGAGCAATGCTTCGCCCATCAGCTTCTGCGTGCCGTAGGAGGTTAGCGGCGTCGGGTGGAATTCGTCGGGGATGATGTCCGGAAACGGTGCGCCGAACACGGCGATCGACGAGGTGAAGACGACGCGCGGCGCAAACCCCGCCAGCCTTATGGCATCGAACAGCGCCCTTGTGCCGTCGAGATTGACGCGATAGCCGAGATCGAAATTGGCTTCCGCCTCGCCCGACACGACGCCGGCGAGATGGAAGATCACGTCGGGGCGCGACGCGACCAGCCGTTCCATCCCGCCCGCCGCGGCGAGATCGCCTGTATGGATGGTGACGCCGACGCCTTCCAGCGCCGGCGCCTGCGGCGGCACGATATCGTGAAGGTCGAGCGCGGCGATCTTCCGGCCGCTGAGCGTTCCGTCCTTCGCCAGCCGGGCGATGAGCTTGCGGCCGACCATGCCTGCCGCGCCGGTAATCAAAATACGCATATCAATGATCCTTTTTGCGCTGGCTGCGGCCACGCAGCCAAAACACGACGAAAATGGCCACCATGAAGACAGCGGCAATTACAGCGGCAAGAATGGTCGAGACGCGGCCGGCCGCCAGCATCACGGTTGGCAAATAGTAGGCGGCGATGCCGAACAGCAGCAGCACCCAGAGGGCGCCTATCGCCGCGTTGCGCGTGTCGCGATCCATCACGCGGCCCTGACGCGGCAGGAATTCATAAAGTTCGTTACCAATGCCATGGAACTAACTCCCGCAGTCAGTGATGGTGGCCATGATGCGGAGCCGCATCGTGCGCGTGGTCGTGCTCGCCATCGTGGCCATCATGGCTGTCGGCGCAATGGCCGAATTCCGGTTCTACGGTGGCGTGGGCAATGCCATGCTCGACGGCAAGCCGCTTCTTGATGGCGCTGACCGCTTTGTGGGCATCGACGCCATCGTAGAGGCAAGCATGCAAGGTCGCCATGTTGCTTGACCCGTCGAGCGACCAGACATGCATGTGATGCACCTCGCGCACGCCCTTGACTGCCCCCTCTATGTCCCTGGCGATCAGGTCGCGATCGAGGCTCGCCGGCACGCCTTCGAGCAGGACATGGGCTGCTTCGCGCATCAGCGACCAGGCCGTGGACAGGATCAGCAGCGAGACGAGGACGGACAGGATCGGATCGATAGGCGTCCAGCCCGTTGCCAGGATGACCAGCGCAGCTATGATCGCCGCCGCCGAGCCAAGCAGGTCGCCGAGCACGTGCAGGATGGCACCGCGCATGTTCAGGCTGTCGCGGTCGCCGCCATGCAGCACGAAGAAGGAGCCGATATTGACCAGCAGACCGGCGATCGCGACGACCAGCATCGGCCCGCCGAGCACGGGCGCAGGCGTCAGCAGGCGTTCCCAAGCCTCATAGATGATCCACAGCGCAATGACGAAGATGGCGATGCCGTTGGTATAGGCGACCAGCGTTTTGACCCGGCCGAAACCATAGGTGAGGCGAACGGTGGCCGGCCGGCCGGCCAGATGAAAAGCATACCAGGCGAGACCGAGCGCGATACAGTCGGCGAGCATGTGGCCGGCATCCGCCAGCAGCGCCAGCGATCCGGTGAAGAGACCGCCAAGCGTTTCCACGACCATGAAGCCGGCGGTCAGGCAGGCTGCGATCAGCACCCGTTTCTTGTCGGTCGAGCCGTGCACATGACCGGCGCCGTCGCTGTGGTCATGCCCTTGCGAACCATGGTCATGCGCCATCTGCAAACTCCTGTTAGAGCCTGATCCATCCCGGCAGAATCAGGATGGAGGCTCAATCTCGTTTGACCATGATCTTGCCCGAATCCGGCCTCCACTTTTCGGGATCATGATCCGTCTTGTTTGACCATGATCTTATCCGAAAACCGGCCTCCACTTTTCGGGATCGTGGTCAGGCGCCGAACTCGGCGCGGAAATACTCGAGCCGTCGCTTCTGGCGACCGTCGCCATCGAAATTGGCCGGATCGAGCCATGCCTCATAGGCTCTGCGCAGTGCCGGCCACTCCTTGTCGATGATCGCGTACCACGCGGTATCGCGGTTTTCGCCCTTGACCACAAGATGCTGGCGGAAAATGCCCTCGAACTTGAAGCCGAAACGCTCGGCCGCGCGCTTCGACGGCTCGTTGCGGTTGTTGCATTTCCATTCGTAGCGGCGATAGCCAAGCTCATCGAAAATGTATTTCATGAACAGGAACTGCGCTTCCGTCGCCGCCGGCTTGCGCGAGATCAGCGGCCCCCAATAGATGTTGCCGATCTCGATCACGCCATGGGCCGGATCGATTCGCATCAGCGTCTGGCGTCCGGCGACCTTGCCGCTGGCCTTGTCGATGACCGCGAAGAACAGCGGGTCCTCGCTGGCTTCGGCCTTGTCCAGCCATGGCTGGAAGGCGGCGCGGGTCTGCGGTGGATAGTCGAACAGCCAGGCGAAACGACCATCGACGTCAGGCACCGACGACGCCTCGAACAGGCCGTCGCCGTGCTTTTCGGCGTTGAGCGGTTCCAGCCTGGCATAGCGCCCCTCCAGGACTTTGCGTTCGGGCCGCGGGCGCGGTTGCCAATTCTTGAGGTTTTCCGACACCCAAAGCTCCAATCCGTTTGACTTTTGCGAAAGGACGCTCACAAAAACGCTCGCTCGGTGAAAGAACCACACGGACGGGAAAAATGCTCCACACGATTTCGGCCTTCGATCGTCTCGGCGAGGAAAACGCCTTCGCGGTGCTGGCTCGTGCCACCGCGCTCGCCCATCAGGGCCGCGATATCGTCAATCTCGGCATCGGCCAGCCCGACTTCAAGACGCCGCAGCACATCGTCGAGGCGGCGATCAAGGCGCTGCGCGACGGCCACCACGGCTATACGCCGGCTAACGGCCTGCTGGCGACACGAGAAGCGGTGGTGCGCCGCGCGCTGACCACCACCGGCGTCGAGGTTTCGCCCGAGGCGGTGATGATCCTGCCCGGCGGCAAGCCGACCATGTTTGCCGCGATCCTGATGTTCGGTGAACCGGGCGCCGAGATCCTCTATCCCGATCCCGGCTTTCCCATCTATCGCTCGATGATCGAGTTCACCGGTGCTGCTCCGGTACCGGTGCCGATGCGCGAGGAGAACGGCTTTGCCTTCTCGGCGCAGGAGACGCTGGCGCTGATCACGCCGAAGACCAGGCTGCTGATCTTAAACTCGCCGGCCAACCCGACCGGCGGGGTCACCCCCCGCGCCGAGATCGAGAAGCTGGTCAATGGGCTGGAAGCGCACCCTGATGTCGCCATCCTCTCCGACGAGATCTACGACGTGATGACCTATGACGGCGAGACGCATTGCTCGCTGCTCAACTTTCCCGAGATCCGCGACCGGCTGATCGTGCTCAATGGCTGGTCGAAGACCTGGGCGATGACCGGCTGGCGCATGGGCTGGTCGATCTGGCCGAACGGCGACAAGGGCGCCCACCTCTACGATAAGGTGCGCAAGCTCGCGGTCAATTGCTGGTCATGCGTCAACGCGCCGAGCCAGTATGCCGGTATCGCGGCCATCGACGGTCCGCAGGACGACGTCGACAAGATGATGCGCGCCTTCGACCGCCGTAGGAAGATCGTGGTCGAAGGGCTGAACGCCTTGCCGGGCGTTTCCTGCATCACACCGAAGGGCGCGTTCTATGCCTTCCCCAATGTCTCAAAAACCGGCTGGAAGGCCAAGAAGCTGGCGTCTGCCCTGCTTGAGGATGCCGGCGTAGCGCTGATCGGCGGACCCGATTTCGGCATCCTGGGCGAAGGCTATATCAGGTTGTCCTACGCCAATTCCGAAGAGAACATCCTGCGCGCGCTGGAGCGGATCGAGGCGTTTCTGGGCAAGTGAGAACAAGCGCATTACCCCGAAATCGGAATCGATTTTCGCGGAGGCGCAAATCAAAGTGCTACGGCGTCCTTTGCGCCCGATAGAACGCGCGGCACTGTCTCAACGAGGAGATCGCTGTCGTCGGCGATAGAATTCACGACCGAAGAAAGGTGACGTCAGATGTTTTATGCCATCCTCGCCTATCACGTTGAGGAAGTGATCACTGCGCTGACTCCGGACGAGGATGCGGCGCTGATGACCGACCTGCTCCAGATAAACGAACGGCTATACCGCGAAGGCACGCTTGGCCCGGCGGCGCGGCTCGGGGCGACCCAAGACGCCTGTACCTTGCGCGGGCCGGGCGCCGGAATGGTCATTGACGGACCCTTCGCCGAGACCAAGGAACAATTGTTGGGGCTCTACGTCGTCGACTGCGCCACGCGCGATGCCGCGATTGCGCGCGACCTTCGCCGCGTCAATCCGACCGCCGTCTACGAAATCCGCCCCATTTCGCTGTATCTTCCCGGCGTGCCGCTTTCGGTTATGCAGTCCTAGCCAAAATTGATCGCGGCCCGGCCGGGTCCCCGCTGCTGCGCAGCGTCCAGGCGTTCGCCGGCCTTCATCGTGCCACTGGCACGATGAATTCGCTTACGCGAACCAACCGCTCACCCTCGCCCGACATACGGCATCTTCGTCGCCATCACTGTCATGAACAGCACATTGGCGTCGAGCGGCAGGCTGGCCATATGGACGACGGCATCGGCGACCTGCTGGACATCCATCACCGCTTCGGCGGCGATAGAGCCATTGGCTTGCGGTACCCCGACCGTCATCGCCTGCGCCATGTCGGTCAAGGCGTTGCCGATGTCGATCTGGCCGCAGGCGATGTCATAAGGCCGGCCGTCCAGCGCCAGCGTCTTGGTCAGCCCGGTAATAGCGTGCTTGGTCGCGGTATAGGGCACTGAGCCCGGACGCGGCGCGTAGGCAGACACCGAGCCGTTGTTGATGATGCGGCCACCCATCGGCTGTTGCCTGCGCATGGCGCCGAAGGCGGCGCGGGCGCACAGGAACGAGCCGGTGAGATTGACCCCGACAACTTCGTTCCACACCTCGACGGGAATCTCGTCGATCAATGTCGACTTGTAGCTTGTGCCGGCATTGTTGAAGAGCAGGTCGACACGGCCGAAGGCCGCCGCCACCGTCTCGAACATCTCGTCGACCTGATCGGCCTTGCTGATGTCGCAGGCGACCGCCAGCGCCTTGGCTTGTGTAGATCCGGCATCGGCGATCGCCTTGTTCAGCACCGGCTTGCGGCGTCCGCAGAACACCGTGTTCCAGCCGGCCCTGAGCAGCGCCGTAGCGACGGCTTTGCCGATGCCGGTGCCGGCGCCAGTGACGATGGCTGTTTTGTAGTCTGTCATAACTGTCCTCCTGCAGCGCCGCGTGTCCGCAAAGGACGCCATAGCACCTTGATATCGAGCAATTTGATTTTGTGCATGATCGCTTCCAAAAATCGATTCCGATTTCGGCTCATGCGCTAACGGCATCGACAAAAGGGCGGCCATTGGCGGCCGCCCTGATCTGAACCGGCTTGGGAGGAGGAAAGCCGATCCGACTACCTAAAATCATGCGCTTCCTAGGTAAACGAGACATTAACGCGAGAGCGGTGCCCGGATTCCCGCTCTCCGCGGCCCGGAAGCCTACCAGCGCGAACCGGCGGTTGCCTTTCCCGACGCCGGCACCCCTGACTCCGGCACCTCTGGCGCCGGCACTTTTGCCGCCGACACCGTCGCCTCGACATGGTCGAGCAGTGCATCGGGCAAGCTGAGGCGGCCGGCGAGCAGATCGAGATAGCCGCGTTCGGCACGTGTATCCGGATCGATGGCGAGGCGCGAGGCGGTGTAGAGCTCGAGCTTCTGCGCGTCGGTTTGGGCGCCGGCGACCAGCGTATCCAGGTCGAGCGGCGTCTCCAGTTCCGACATCAGGAATTTCTCCGCGTCGGAGTCGATGCCCGCGAGGCTGAGCTTGCCTGCGATCTTTTGCCGTTCGTCGTCATCGATATGGCCGTCGGCCTTCGCCGCCGAAATCATAGCGCGCACCAGCGTCAGCGTGAATTCGTCCTCGCCTTGCGGCGCCTGCGAGGGATGGAAGCTGGTGTCGGCGGGCGGCGGCAGCAATTCCGGTTCGCCGGCAACTTGCGTTTCAGCCGGCGCCTTGCCGTTCTTGTAGTTCTGGTAGGCCTTGTAGGCGAGGCCGCCGACCACGGCCAGGCCGCCGAGCTTCACCGCAGTGCCGGTGATCTGACGGCCAGCGCCGGTTCCGAGCAGCACCGCGGCCAGCGCGCCGGCCGCCAGCGGATTGTCCTTGGCCATCTGCACGGCCTGACCCCCTTTGTCGCGGACGGTCGACCCCGTTCCGGGAATTTGCGAGCCGAGCAGATCGTCGAGGAGCTTCTTGGGATCGAACATCAATGCCTCCAGAATTGGCCCGGCCGAACGTGGACGGGCAGGTTTTCGGACGTTGAAGAGGTAGGCCCCGCACATTGACATTACAATGACGGATGAGCGCTTTGCCAATGATGGCGAAAACAAGTGATGTCAGGATCTGCAGTGTCGGCCCGAAAATCGGAATCGATTTTCGGAAAGCACGATGCGTAGATTCGATGCGTAGATTCAAAGTGTTAGAGCGTACTTCGTGCGTCCAAGTGCGTCCAAGCGGACGCACGTCGTTCTGACGTCCGACGTGCGGAGCCCTGCCTTGCGCTTCTGCAAGCTCGACCTGGCGCTGACGCTCGGCGTAGCGCGCGCGATCCTCGTCGGAACGGGCATCGAAGCAATGCGGACATGAGATGCCGGCGGCGTATTTCGGCGATAACAGGTCCTGCCCGATCAGCGGATGCCGGCAGGCGCGGCACAGTTCCGCCTCACCCTCGACCAGCCCGTGCGACACCGAGACGCGCTCGTCGAAGACGAAGCACTCGCCCTGCCACAGGCTCTGTTCGGCGGGCACCTCTTGCAGATATTTCAGGATACCGCCCTTGAGATGGAACACATCCTTGAAGCCGAGCGACTTCACATAGGCCGTTGCCTTCTCGCAGCGTATGCCGCCGGTGCAGAACATGGCCACCTTCCGGCCGACGAGCTCGGCTTGGTGCTGCTCGACCCAGGCCGGGAATTCGCGAAAGCTCGCCGTAGCGGGATCGACCGCGCCCTTGAAGGTGCCGATCGATACCTCGTAGGCATTGCGCGTGTCGATGACGATCGTGTCCGCATCCGAGATCAACGCGTTCCAGTCGGCCGGTGCGACATAGGTGCCGGCGCTTGCCGTCGGATCGATATCCCTAACGCCCATGGTGACGATCTCGCGCTTCAGCCGCACCTTCATGCGGTGGAACGGCATCTGCGTGGCGCTGCTGTACTTGACCTCGAGACCGGCGAGACCTTCGATGGATCCGAGATGATCGATGAGCGCGGCGATGTCAGCTTCGCTGCCGGCGACCGTGCCGTTGATGCCCTCATGCGCCAGAAGCAGCGTGCCCTTGATACCGCGTCCGCAGCAGAAGGCGGCGAGCGGCGCGCGCAATGCCTCGAAGTCGTCGAGACGGGCAAACCTATAGAGCGCGGCAACGCGGAAAGGTTGATTGGGCAGTGTCATCGCCGAAGCCACTAAACGCTCATGAAAGCCGATTCAAGGCTGACGCGTGGAACTGCCTCTTCTTGTTGTCCGGGCTGCCGGAATTGCCGGCAGTGCGTGACATCGCGACACGCTTGGTTTCGTGGACAGAAAAACGGCCTTCTGCTAACCGGTTGAACGGATCAATACCGGAGAGACGACAAATGCCCAGCAAGACCGAAAAGCTTCTGTCGCTCCTCAACGGCCAACCGGTTATCCCGGTGCTGAAGGTCGCCAACGTCGCCGATGCCGTGCCGCTGGCGCGTGCCCTGGCGCGCGGCGGCCTGCCGGCGATCGAGATCACGCTGCGGACAGCTGACGCGCTGGAGGCGATCCGGCTTGTGGCAAGCGAAGTCGAGGACGCCATCGTCGGCGCCGGCACCATTCTGGACGCCCGCCAGTTCGGCGAGGCGGCAGCAGCCGGCTCTAAGTTCATCGTCAGCCCCGGCATCACCTGCGAGCTTCTGGCGGCGGCGAAGGACAGCGACGTTCCCTTGCTGCCCGGCGCCATCACGCCGGGTGAGATCATGGCCGCCCGCGAGGCAGGCTTGCGTTTCCTGAAATTCTTCCCAGCGGAACAGTCGGGCGGCATTGCGTCGCTCAAGGCATTCGCCTCGCCGCTCGCCGATGTGCAATTCTGCCCGACCGGCGGCATCACCGGCAAGAACGCCGCCGACTATCTGAGCTTGCCCAACGTCATCTGCGTCGGCGGCTCCTGGGTGGCGCCGGACGATTTGGTCAAGGCCGGCAGGTGGGACGAAATCGAGGCGTTGGCGCGCGCGGCGAGCAAGCTCGGGCGGTAGAGAAACTCTTATCCCCAAGTGGACTGGCAGCATCGCGGCGTGTTTGTTTGCGAACAGCAAAAAGCCGCGCGGGTTACCCGGCGCGGCTTTGTATTGCTGGTCGATCCGCTACTTGGTCTGGAAGCGGGCGACCGACAGGAACTTGACGGCATTGCCGGTGAACCGGTTGGCTTCGGCCAGTTGATCGTTCGACTGGAAGCCGGCGGTGTAGACCTCGGTCGGCGGCGTGTGCACGATATTGTAGGCATAGCGCGGTGCCGTCGTCGCGCTGGAGACGGTGGCGACATTCTCGTCGCTGTTCAACGCCCAGCGCGCCGCCTGAGGCTCGGCGGCGACGACTACGGACTTGGGACCAGGCTTCAGGTCACGGGCGGTTGCCCTGGCTGCCTTGCGGGTGGTCTTCACACCCGCACCGATCGCTGCGGCCGGATCGGAGCCCGGCGGGCGGGCAAAGACAGCCTCGCGCGGCGATGCAGCGTTGATGTTCGCCGGATCGCTGAGGACCGAACTCGGCTGGGACAGCGAAGCGACCTGGTACTCGTCGGTTGCGCTGACCCGCTCGAGGACGGCCTTGACCGCATCGGGTTGGGCCGCGTCGGACTGGACCTGGTCGGGCTGGACCTGGGCGGGCTGCACCAAGTCGGGCCGAGCCGAGGGCAGCACCGAGAACGCATCGGTAGCGGTCTTGCCGTGGCCGGCCGTATCCGCGAGCGCCAAAAGCACAGCCTTGTCCTGCGGCGCAAGGTCGGCCGCTGCAAGGTCGGCCGGCAGCGAGTGATCGGGACGCCAGGTCGGCAACGGAATGTCGTTGGCTGCAACCTGCGCCGCATCGGCGACAGTGGACGGTTCGGCCATGCCGAAGGGAGCCGGCGCTTGTTCGGTGGTGGCGGTGGCATCCGCCACGCCGAACGGAACGTTTTCGGGCGGCTGAGCGCCGACATCGGTCTTCGGACGCGGGGCGAAATCAGGCAGCGGCACGCTGCGCGCCGGCAGCGCCGCAATGATCGTTTCCGGCGTGTCCTCCTCCGGTTCCGGAGCAGGCGCATCGGGGATTTGCGGAATCTCGGCGCGTTTTGCATCCTCAGGCGACACGATGGCAATGCCCGGAAGCTTGCTGCTCTTGGCGGCCGGCGCCGGCTTCGCGTTCGCCAGCTTCACGTTCGCCGGCTTCACGTTGGTTGACTTCGGCGTTGGCGCGGCTGCGACATCGGCGCTGTCATCCGCCTCGTCCTCACCGCCGCCGAAGAAAGCCGCCAACAGACCGCCAGATCTTTTGGAACCGCCACCTGCGCTGGCCAGTTCGATGGCGGGAGCGCCGGCGCCCTTGCGCGCCTTGTAGGAGGCGAGCGCCTGTGAATAGCCGGGCAGCGGCTTGCCGTCGCTCGGCACATGCAGCGTCTTGCCATTGGGGAACACACGCGCCAGTTCCTGGCGGCTGATGCCCGGCCAGTGGCGCACATTGCCGACATCCATGTGGACAAAGGGCGAGCCGGATCTCGGATAATAACCGACGCCGCCGCCCTGCATCCGCAGACCGATGTCGCGAAGTTTCTTCAGAGGCACGCCGGGAATGTAGAAGTCCATGGCCTTGCCGAGCATATGCTGGCTTTTCTTGGCGACGCCCCTGCTGCGGCTGCGCAGCATCGAGTTGGTGGATGACGAGCGATAACCACACACGACCTGGATATAATCGGTGGCGCCGCTCTGCCGGTAAGCCTCCCAGATCAGGTCCAGCAGGCGCGGATCCATCTTGGTCGGCTCGTTGCGGCGCCAGTCGCGCAGGATGACGTTGATCTTTTTCAGACCCGCCTGGTCGTAGCGGCCGCCGCGCTTGAAGACGATCTCTGCCTTCTCTTTGGTGTGGAGGTTATAGAGTTTCAGCGAACGCGTCTGGGCGCTGGCGCCGGTCGCAGCCGCTGTAAGGAAGCCAAAGGCGAGGATCACCGCTGCCAGCCATCTCGGCCAGACGCTCATGTGATAATGCCGCCCGTTTGTGTGTCGTTCGACTTTGTTCAAATCAAAAGGCCTTGCAGGCTGCCGTTTGTCCCCGGATTTGACCAACGGATGCGGTGGTGTTCGCATCCGAATATCGATCCTAATGGTTAATCATCGCTTATTGAAGCCGAAATGCGGTAACACCGTGGCGATATCCCGTCAAAAATATTGCGCAGGGTTTCTTGGTAAACTGCTGGTTTAGATCATGTTTCGGCCTTTGCCATGAACACGATCTGTTACCGGTCGCCTCAATGCGTGAACACCGCCGCAAGCGCGTCGCCCGACACACGTCACGCCCGATCGATGACTGTCGATTGTCCTGATGCCAGGCTGACAAGCTGGTCCGCACTTGCTTTGTCAGGAAGCAAGCCGGTCGATACGGCCTGTTTCCGGATCGATGCCGTATTCCTTGAGCTTCCTGTAGAGCGTAGAGCGGCCGATGCCGAGGCGGCGGGCAACTTCGCTCATCTGGCCGTTGTAATGGTCGATGGCGAGCTTGATCATTTCGAGTTCGACATCGGCCAGCGCCCGCACATTGCCGCGTTCGTCGAGTGCCCGCAGCGTGCCGAAGCGGGGCTGCGGCCAGGCCGGCGGATCGCGCTCGGTCGCAGCGATGCCGTTATTGGCCGGGGCGTCCTCGCCAGGCGGCTCGATGACCAAAGGCGAGGCGGGCAACGCGCCATCCGCATCGAGGTTGACGGTGCCCTCGACCTGCGCCCGGATCTGCGGAAACTCCTCTTCGGTCAGCACATCGCCTTCACAAAGCACTGAGGCCCGGAAGACGGCGTTTTCCAGCTGCCGGATGTTTCCCGGCCAGTCGTAGGCCTGCAGCATGGCGAGCGCCGCAGCCGAAATGCCGTGCAGGCGGTGACGTGGATCGGTGGGCGCAACCTTCTCCAGGAAGTGCTCGACCAAATACGGGATGTCGTCGCGACGATCGCGCAGCGGCGGCACGAAGATAGGATAGACATTCAGGCGATAGAACAGATCCTCGCGGAACTTGCCGTCCTTGACCTGCTGCAGAAGATTGCGGTGTGTCGCCGAGATCAGCCTGATGTCGACCCTGACGGTCGAACGCCCGCCGACCGGGTCGACCTCACCGTCCTGAACGGCGCGCAGCAGCTTGACCTGCACGTCGAGCGGCAGGTCGCCGATCTCGTCGAGGAAGAGCGTGCCCGAATGCGCCTCGACGAACTTGCCGGTGTGTTTTTCAGTGGCGCCGGTGAACGAGCCCTTCTCGTGGCCAAACAGGATCGATTCGACCAGATTGTCGGGGATGGCGCCGCAATTGACGGTAACGAAGGGTTTTGAGCGGCGATCGCCGCTGCCCTGGATGGCGCGCGCCACCAACTCCTTGCCGACACCGGATTCGCCCTCGATAAGGATCGGGATGTTGGACGCGGCCGCCTTCTGGCCGAGACGGATCACCCGGTCCATCGCCGGGCTGTGGGTGACCATGTCCTTGAAGGTCAGATGGCCGCCGCGCCGCCGCGACGTGCGTTTCACTTCGCCCTCGACCGCTTCGACCTTGAGCGCATTGCCGATCGATGCCTGCAGCCTGTCGGGAGAGGCCGGCTTGACGACGAAATCGAAAGCACCGTGACGCATGGCCGAAACGACGGTCTCGATGCCGCCCTGGGCGGTTTGTACGATGACCGGAACTTGGATGCCGCGCTCACGCATCGCCTTCAGCACGCCGATGCCGTCGAGGCCCGGCATGACGAGGTCGAGGATGACCACCGACACGTCGCGCGCATTGGGCCCGTCGAGGGCGTCGAGACCGGCCTCGCCGCCATCCGTGATGATCGCGCTGTGGCCGAATTTCGTCACGGCCGCCTCGAGCAGCCTGCGCTGCACGGGATCGTCATCGACTATGAGTATGGAACCTGTCATGACTGGTTCAACGATGCTCGCCCAATATGCCCACCCAAGGGCAATCCACCCTATGGATCATCCTGGCACAGGGTTCTAAATAAGGTTTCAAAAAACCCGGTGAACGAATTCCTTAGGATTTGAGCGGCTTTCTCATCCCCCTCTTGAATCTTTGAGTCTGGCCGTTTGGGTCCCGCAATCTGGAAAGTATCGGCAATGCGCATGGTTTTTGGTCGGCAGCTTGCGGCGGCGGCGTCCGGTCAGGGCGCGGCGGAGCTTGGCAATCTGCCGGAATGGGATCTCGCCGATCTCTATTCTGGCATGGACGCCCCCGAGCTGAAGCGCGACATCGCCAGGGCGGCGGCCGATGCCATCAGCTTCGAGAGCCGCTGGAAAGGCACGCTCGCCGCCGAGGCGGAGCGTGCCGACAGCGGCAGGCTGGGCGAGGCGCTTGCCGCCTATGAGGCGCTGGAGGAACTGATCGGCCGGATCGTCTCCTATGCCGGACTGATCTATGCCGGCAACACCGCGGATCCGCAGCGCGCCAAGCTCTATGGTGACATTCAGGAGAAGATGACTGACGCCAGCGCGCATCTTCTGTTTTTCGCGCTCGAACTGAATCTCATCGATGATGCCGCGATCGAAACCGCGCTCGCTGCCGATCCCGCCTTCGCTCACTACCGGCCGTGGGTGCTCGATCTGCGCATGGACAAGCCCTATCAGCTCGAGGATCGGGTCGAGCAGCTTTTCCACGAGAAGTCGATTACCGGACGCGGCGCCTGGAACCGCCTGTTCGACGAGACGATGACCGATCTGCGCTTCGACATCGATGGCGAGGAGCTTACCCTGGAGCCGGCGCTGAACCGCCTCCAGCACGCCGACGGCGAGGTGCGCCGCCGGGCCTCTGAAGCGCTGGCCGCAACCTTCCGCAAGAATCTGCGCACGTTCACGCTGGTCACCAACACACTGGCCAAGGACAAGGAGATTTCCGACCGCTGGCGCGGCTTCGAGGACATCGCCGATTCGCGCCATCTCGCCAACCGCGTCGAGCGCAGCGTGGTGGATGCGTTGGCCTCAGCCGTTCGCGACGCCTATCCGCGCCTGTCGCACCGCTACTATGCGATGAAGGCGCGCTGGCTCGGCGTGGAGGTGATGAACCACTGGGACCGCAACGCGCCGTTGCCAGAAACCCCGCAAGCGATCATCGGCTGGGACGAGGCCAAGAACACGGTGCTTTCCGCCTATCAGCGCTTTTCACCTGACATGGCGGAGATCGCCCGGGTTTTCTTCGACCGCAACTGGATCGACGCGCCGGTCAGGCCGGGCAAGTCGCCGGGCGCCTTCGCGCATCCGACTGTGCCGTCGGCGCATCCCTATGTTCTGCTCAACTACATGGGCAAGCCGCGCGACGTGATGACGCTGGCGCATGAGCTTGGCCACGGCGTGCATCAGGTTCTGGCCGCAGGCCAGGGCGCGCTGATGGCTTCGACGCCGCTGACGCTGGCCGAGACGGCATCCGTCTTCGGCGAGATGCTGACCTTCCGCTCGCTGCTGGACCAGACCACGGACAAGCGCGAGCGCAAGGCCATGCTCGCCCAGAAGGTCGAGGACATGATCAACACGGTTGTGCGCCAGATCGCTTTCTACGAGTTCGAGCGCAAGGTGCATGCCGAGCGCAAGAACGGCGAACTGACATCCGACAGGCTCGGCCAGTTCTGGCTGGAAGTGCAGGCGGAAAGCCTCGGGCCGGCGATCAAGCTGCGCGAAGGTTACGAGGTCTTCTGGACCTATATTCCACACTTCATCCATTCGCCCTTCTACGTCTACGCCTATGCTTTCGGCGACTGCCTGGTGAATTCGCTCTATGCGGTCTATCAAAATGCGGAGCGTGGCTTTCAGGAGAAATATTTTGCCATGCTGCGCGCCGGCGGCACCAAGCATCATTCCGAGCTCCTGGCACCCTTCGGTCTTGACGCCACCGATCCTGCCTTCTGGCAGATCGGACTTGGCGTGATCGGCGGGCTGATCGACGAGCTCGAAGCTTTGGACAATTGACGCACAGCGCTGAACATCCGGGGCTGACAGAACAGTTTAGCCGCTATGCATATTGAGGCCGTTCTATTCTTGCCCTAAATATCTGTTCTTAAATAACTCTCCGTGGAATTTTTCCGTTAGCTTTCCGGAAGCTGTATGATAGCGTCCCGCCTCAAGCTCAGTCTGGCGCGGGGCTCAGGCCAGGAAAAAATCTTCGGCCGGTCACGGCGCTTCGGCGAGTGCGACAGCGGCCGTTGGCCATGGCAGGAAAAGCCGGTCGCCGACAGCTCGATCTAAGCCGGCTGTTCCGCGAACAGCGGAGCCACCATTGAATGGTCCTTGTGCCAAGGTCACCACTCCAGGCCGTGGCAGATGGATCGGACTGGAGAGAGAGACAATGGGCACTTTTTTCTACATGCTCCTGGCGTTCCTGGTAGGTGTGTTGGTTGGCTGGTTCATCTGGGGACGCCTGCGTGGCGAGCTCGACAGCCTGCGCGGTGACATGGACCGCACGCGCAGCGAGCGCGACAGGCTGCGCGCCGACGCCGACCGCCTGACCGGCGAGCTGGAAGTATGCCGCGGCGCCCGCGCCGACCTGGAGCGCCAGTTGACCGAGGCACAAGGCGCCAAGACCGGCGCGACAAAGGCAGCAATCCCGGCACCGTCGGCATTGATGTCGACATCCGCGCCGGCCAAGCCCACGCCGGCCAAGCCCACGCCGGCCAAGTCCGCGCCAGCAAAGACTGCGCCGGCCAAGTCGACACCGGCCAAGACCGCGTCCAAGAAACCGGCGGCCGCCAAGGCGGCAGCCGGGCCAAAAGCCAGTGCGTCGAAAGCGGCCGCGTCGGAAACGAGCGCCACAGCCAGGAAGGCTGCGCCGGCGGCAAAGAAGGCCACCGCCGGCACGGCAACAGCGGCGGCAGCAGCTGATAAGACCGACAGTCTGCGTCGCTTGATCGGCATCGGCCCGGTCAACGAGCGGAAGCTGCACGGCCTGGGGGTTAGAACCTACGCTCAGATCGCCGCCTGGACGGCGGCGGATATCAAGCGGATCGAAGACGTTCTCCAGTTCGACGGCCGCATCGAGCGTGAGCGCTGGATCGAGCAGGCGAAACTGCTTGCCGCCGGCGACGAGAAGGAATTCGCGCGCCGCTTCCCGACCGCGGGGACCGCGAGCAACACCTGAATTGCCTGCCAGCATCGAGCACTAGCGGCGCCTTGAGGTGCCGCCAGTTTGCTTTTGCACCAAGCCTGCCTTTGCGTCCTGAGACGCCGCGCTCTCGATTGCGCCCGATCGAGCCCCCATATAGAGCGATAGCTGGCGTCATCGACCGCAGCATCCGAGTCCCATGTCCCTGCCCTCTGCAATTTTCCGGAATGACGAGCGCGCCCATCAGCTCGTTTTCGACCGCCCGGCCGGCATCATCGTGGCGCACGAGGCAGAGGATTTCCTGCCGGCGCTGGAAATTGCGCAGGCCGCGCATGACGCCGGCAAATGGCTGGCCGGCTATTTCTCCTACGAGGCCGGCTACCTGCTCGAACCGAAGCTCGTTCCGCTGCTGCCGGGCGGACGCCGCGCCCCGCTCGTCTGCCTGGGGATCTTCGACGCGCCTGTCGAACAGGCGGTCGTGCCCAGCAACGCGGCGGCGACCAACGGTCCGATCTTCGATGCAAGGGCTTCCTGGTCTTCAGAAGACTACGCAAAACGCTTTGCGCGGCTCCACAATCACATTCGCAAGGGCGATTGCTATCAGGGCAATCTGACCTTTCCGGTTCATGCGCAGTGGTCGGGCGATCCGCTGGCCGCCTTCGACGCGCTGACCGAGCGCCAGCCTGTGAAATACGGCGCGCTGATCGCGCTCGGCGATCCGGTCGTTTTGTCGCGTTCGCCGGAACTGTTCTTCGAGGTCGACGCCGAAGGCATGATCGAGACCCATCCGATGAAGGGCACCGCCCCGCGCGGCGCGACCAAGGCGGAGGACAAGCGGCTGAAGGCGTTCTTGCTAAATGATGAGAAGAACCAGGCTGAGAACCGGATGATCGTCGATCTGCTGCGCAACGACATCTCGCTGATCAGCGAGGTCGGCACGCTGGAGGTGCCGGAGCTTTTCCGCATCGAGAGCTACCCGACCGTCCACCAGATGGTGAGCCGTGTGCGGGCCAAGCTCTTGCCCGACCTCACCATCCGCCAGATCTTCGCTGCGCTGTTTCCATGCGGATCGATCACCGGCGCCCCAAAAATCCGCGCTATGGAAATCCTGCACGATCTGGAAGCCACACCACGCGACGTCTATTGCGGCGCCATCGGCTGGATCGCGCCCGGCGGCACGATGCGCTTTTCGGTTGCGATCCGCACCATATCGCTCTTTTCCAGTGGCGAAGCCGTCTACAATATCGGTGGTGGCGTCGTCTTCGATTCGACGGCCGAGGAGGAGTATCAAGAGTGCCTGCTGAAAGCGCGCTACGCGACGGGAACACCGCCGATTTCGAGTTGATCGAAACCATGCGTTGGCAGCCGGGCCAGGGCTTCCTCCGTTTCGACCGCCATTTGGCTCGCCTTTATGGCTCGGCAGCCGAACTGGGTTTTGCCTGCGATCCACAAAAGGTCGGCGAGATGCTCAGGAACGCCGTCGACCGGCCGGACATAGCCTTGCGCACACGCCTCGTCCTGTCGCGCAGCGGCAAGGTGACGGTCTCGGCGCTGCCTTATGAGCCGCATGCAGCCGACAAGGTGTGGAGGCTGCAACTGGCGCGGGTGCGGCTCGATTCAAGCGACACGCTGCTGCGCCACAAGACGAGCCGCCGGGACACCTATCAGCGGGCGCGAGCCGAATATCTGATCAGCCGGGCCGACGAGGTGCTGCTGGCCAACGAGCGTGGCGAAATCTGTGAGGGCACGATCACCAATCTCTTTGCCGATTTCGGCGACGGCGCGCTGGCGACGCCGCGGCTCGATTGCGGCCTGCTGCCGGGCGTATTGCGTGGCGAATTGCTGGACGAAGGCCGCGCCCACGAGGCAATCTACAGCTTGGATGATCTGAAGTCGGCCAAAGCGCTGTTCGTCGGCAATTCCCTGCGCGGATTGATCCCGGCGCGGCTGGGCTGAAATGCAACCGAAAAGATATCGACGACACGCCCTTGGCTGTGTCTCAAGCATGGTTTTCCCCTTGCGAGCTGGAGAAGATGCGTCCGGCCCGAGAAAGAATGGGCCGGACGCGCGGCAGCCGCTTGGGAGGAGCGACTATTCGCCTTCGTGGGTCTGACCGGAGCCGCCGACGGAAACGATGTTGAAGGGTTTGCCTTCGACGGCAACGTCGCCGGTTTTCTCGAACGACGTCACGTCAACGAGATGCAGCACACCTTGCAGAGGATCCGTAACCACGATCCTGTCGCCGGCGACCGCAACACGCGGCCTCGGCTCGCTCCAGTGACCATCCATCGAATAGGGGTCGGTCAGCTTGAGCGAGTTTGCGATCTCCCCCTTGACCACGTCGAGCTGGTGAAGCTGGCCGTCCTCAGTGAAGACGTAGGCGAACTTCGGACGAACCGGATCGATCGCGAAATGCACGCGGCGCGTCGGAAGGCTGATCAGCCGGAATGCGTCGCTTTCGACCGTCGGATCGATCAGCACCACCTTGTCGGCGCCGTAGTTGCCGAGGAAATATTGCAGGCCCTGCCGCCGATCAGCGTCGTCGTTTTGCCATCCGGCAGGCTGTCGGCATAGGGCAGATGACGGATCGCCGGGGTGCCGTCGCCATGGCTGACGACAAGCAGGCCGGTCGCGCAGGCGAAAGCCAGGATATTGGCGGAAGACGCCTCGCCGTGGAGGTCGGGGCAGGCGTGGATGCCGCCGATCGGCGCGCCGGCTTCGTCAGCGACCCTGATGCCGACCGGGAGTTCGTCCGGCTTTTCCCTGTTCGGCTCCGAGAGGAGGACATGGGAGCCATAGGCAACTGCGACGCCGTGCTGCGGCGCGTCCGTCTTCACTTCCCTGAAGTCCGATTTGCCTTCCAGGACGACCTTCTCAGAGATGATACGCGCGACACCTTCGCCGTCGAAAAAAGCGGCGAAGTCTCCGTCATGCTCGACGAAATGCGACGGCTTCTTGCCTGTAATCTCGACGCCGGCAAGCTTCGGCGCTTCGACGTCGATGTCGCCGTGTTCGCCGTGGTCCTCGAAGGAAATGCCGCTCGCGATCCCGGTAACGACGCCGGCCGAGCCCTGCACGGCGAACACGGTCCGGCCGCTTTCGCTGCGATGGAGCGACGTCGGCCCTTTGATCTTAAACGTGTCGAGCTTTCCGCCATCGACCGCATCGATTACGATCACCTTCGGATCCGCGTGATCCGAGATGAAGAGGCGCCAGGCGGTCACCTCCTCGGCAAGGGCCGCACTTGTTGATAGAGACAGATGCAGCGCGATGGCCGTGGCTGACGCCAAATTTGTCTTCACGGTATTCTCCCTTGGATGTTATTACATAACTGATTGCGGTCGACGAAAGGCGGATTGCTCCGCCTTTCCGTCGTGGCGCGGCGATCAGCTTCCGAGGATCGCGCCTTTGATCGCCGTGATGTTGTGCCGCATCATCTCAAGATAGGTCGCCGCCGGGCCGTTCTCGTCCGACAGGGCGTCGGAGTAGAGTTCACCGCCGATTTTCAGACTCGTCTCGCTGGCGATCTGCTCGATCAGGCGGGGGTTGGTGACGTTTTCAACGAAGATTGCCGAAGCCTTGTCTTGCCTGATCTGTTTGATGAGGGCCGCGACGTCCGCGGCTGAGGCCTCAGATTCGGTGGAGACGCCCTCCGGTGCGAGGAATTTTATGCCGTATTCGTGCTCGAAATACCCATAGGCGTCGTGGGAAGTGATGATCGTGCGCTTGTCCTCGGGGATCTCAGCTACAGCAGCCTTGATCTCCTCTTCCAGTGCCTCGAGCTGCTGGCCGTATGATTCGGCATTGGCCCGATAAGTGTCACAGCCGGCCGCATCGGCGGCACAGAAGGCATCGGCGATGTTCTTCACATAGAGTTCGGCATTGTGCACTGACTGCCATGCATGGGGATCGGACTCGCCGTGATGATGGTGCCCTTCCTCATGGCCCTCTTTCGCCTCCGCGGCGTGCCCTGCCTCGCCCTTGGCGGCTTTATCCTGATCGTGGTGACCTTCTTCCTCGGTGTTGCGCAACACCTCGCCGCCTTTGGTCAATTCCACGACCGGCGCTTTCGTCGCGCTCGCTTCGACGAGACGCTGGAGGAAGCCCTCGAACTGGAGGCCGTTGACCAGCACCACGTCGGCAGAACCGACAGTGGCCGCGTCGGCCGGCTTCGGTTCGTAGACATGGGCGTCACCATTCGGGCCGACCAGCGTGATGATGTCGACACGGTCACCGCCGACATTCTTGGCGAAATCGGCAATGATCGAGAAACTGGCGACAACCTTGAGGTTCTCGGCCGCGGCCACCGACGGGATGATTGGCAACGATGTTATGACGCCCATCACGGCGGCGAGCTTCAGCGTCCTGGACATTCGATCAACTCCTTTGTTCAAGCGGTTCTGTGGGAGATGTGCCGGACTCGTGGCGAGCAGCCGCGCATCCCGGCAGAGATGGAAGAAAACGTAGATCGCGCCCGCCGACAGATGATCGTCGGGCCGGCCGATCCCATCGAGGTGATGCACGGCGGGATGGCTGTTGTGGCCCAGCGTCAGGTCTTGAAAGATCACACAGGCAGCCATTCGATCCATCTCCGCGGGAGCCATCAAAGTCAGCCCAGCTCTTGACGATCCGTTATGTTATGTTATCACGTTCGTCAATCGAAAACGTTATATTATAACTAACGGTCACCGTTGTTGGAACACGAGGGAACAGTGGATGCCTGGACGCAACCAGCAGTTGGTGCTCGACGCGTTGACGCGCTCCGAGAGGCCGATGGGGCCTACGAACTGCTTGAACTTCTTCGCCAGGAAGGGCTCCGCTCACCGCTACAGATCTATCGCGCTCTGGATCGGCTCATCGAGGAGGGCCTGGTTCACAGGATCGAGAGCCTGAGCGCGTTTGCGCTCTGCCTCCCCAGCGAATGCGGCACCCACGGGCGCGCCGCTTTTGCAATCTGCGCGAATTGCGGGCGGGCAAGTGAAGTTCATGACCCGGCATTGGAGCGGGTGCTGCGCCGGATTGCCCGACGGCAGGGCTTCAGAACCAAGTCGGCCACGGTGGAGCTTTCGGGTCTCTGCGAGGCTTGCGCGCATGCATAGCGCAAAGCGAGAGGGTCCGCTTCGACGGATGGTCGATAAAAAGGCCCAAGTTCCATCCGCCAGCTTCCGGTGCATCTCCCGGTGATGCACTTCAATCGGCTCGCCATTTTGATCCACTCCCTTTGATTTGGCATTGCGATCACGTCATCGCGAGTCGCCGGCAATCTTTGAGGAGAGCCTTGCTTGAGCTTCGCCATCCACGATTTTGGCCTTAACCACGTAGCCAACTGAGCGTAGCCGAGGTTGGCGCTTTTCGCTGGTTTATGACAATGATCTGTGGTTGTAGCGCGTGGCGGTCGGGCAAAAAAATGCTCCGCTTTGCGTCTGTTTGCCCGGCTTTTCAGCCTATCTGAGGGAGTAATCGATAAAATGGCGAATGAAAACTGGCCCGTTTACGGTGAGATCACCGGCCCTGTCGTGATGATCGGCTTCGGCTCGATCGGACGGGGAACGCTGCCGCTGATCGAGCGCCATTTCAACTTCGACAAGTCGCGCATGACGGTCATCGACCCACGCGATACCGACCGCAAGCTGCTCGACGAGCGCGACATCACCTTCATGCAGGATGCGGTGACCAAGCAGAACTACAAGAAGCTGCTGACGCCGCTGCTGACCAAAGGTGGCGGCCAGGGCTTTTGCGTCAACCTGTCGGTCGACACCGGCTCAGTGGATTTGATGCGGCTCTGTCGCAAGCTTGGTGTGCTCTACATCGACACCGTCGTCGAGCCATGGCTCGGCTTCTATTTCGACCCCAAGGCCGACAATGCCAGCCGCAGCAACTACGCGCTGCGTGAATCCATGATCGAAGAAAAGCAGGCGCATCCCGGCGGGGCGACCGCAATCTCCACCTGCGGCGCCAATCCAGGCATGGTCTCGTGGTTCGTCAAGCAGGCGCTGGTCAACCTCGCCACCGATCTTGGCCTCGAGTTCTCAGAGCCCGCGCAGCACGATCGCGAAGGCTGGGCCAGGCTGATGAAAAAGGCCGGCGTCAAGGGCATTCACATCGCCGAGCGCGACACACAGCGCACCAAGAAGCCGAAGCCGATGGATGTGTTCTGGAACACCTGGTCGGTCGAAGGCTTCATCTCGGAAGGCCTGCAACCGGCAGAGCTCGGCTGGGGCACGCATGAAACGTGGATGCCGAAGAACGCCAAGGAGCACAAGCATGGCTCGAAGGCCGCGATCTACCTGGAGCAGCCGGGCGCCAACACGCGTGTGCGCAGCTGGTGCCCGACGCCCGGACCGCAATACGGATTCCTGGTGACGCACAACGAGTCGATTTCGATCGCCGACTTCTTCACCCTGCGCGGCAAGAAGGGCAAGGTTCAATATCGCCCGACCTGTCACTACGCCTACCATCCCTGCAATGACGCCGTGCTGTCGCTGCACGAGATGTTCGGCGCCGCCGGCAAGGCACAAGCCGTACATCACGTGCTCGATGAGAACGAACTGGTCGACGGTGTCGACGAGCTCGGCGTGCTGCTCTACGGCCACGACAAGAACGCCTATTGGTACGGCTCGCAACTGTCGCTGGCGGAAGCGCGCAAGCTGGCGCCTTATCAGAACGCCACGGGCATGCAGGTCACGTCGGCAGTGCTGGCGGGCATGGTCTGGGCGCTGGAAAATCCCGAGGCCGGCATCGTCGAGGCCGACGAGATGGACTACAGGCGCTGCCTGGAAGTGCAGTCCCACTATCTCGGGCCGATCAGGGGCTACTACACCGATTGGACGCCGCTCGATAACCGCCCTGGTCTTTTCCCGGAAGACCTCGACAAGAACGACCCATGGCAATTCCGCAACATCCTCGTTCGATAGTGCAATATCCTCGTTCGATAGCAATGTCTCACTGCCTTGCAATCGCCTGGAAATCGGGCGATTGAAGGAAGGTGGGCCAGAGCGACGTGCGTCCATTTGGACGCACAAAGCGCGCTCCAGCGCTTGAAATGTACGCATCGTGCTTTCCGAAAAATCGGATCGATTTTCGGGCCGATGCGAGAGGAGAGGATTTTGATGATGACGATTGCGCGTAAATTGCTTTCGGCCGGCATTGTCGCGGCATCTGCTGCCTCGGCGGCGTGCACCACCGCCGGCCCGGGCGGGCCGCCCTTGGCCACGCGGAGCCCGGTCGAAGGCTCATGGATCGACGCGCAAGGCACGGGCCTGTCGACCTTCGCCGGCGGCAGCTTCAACACCGTCGCGACCGACACCGGCCAGAAACTTGCCGACGGCAGCTACACCATGACCGGCGGTACCTCGGTCGAGATCCAGGGCACTTCGCTGATCCGCCAGACGCCGATCAGCTTCAACTGCTTGTTGATCTCCACCTCCCAGCTTAATTGCACCAGCGCGAGCGGGCAGAACTTCGTGCTGACGCGACGCACCTGAGCCCATACTGATTGCTTTTGCAAAGGACGGCGGCTTGAGGCCGCCGTCCTTTTTGCGCCGGCAAAGCTGTCCCCGATTCCGCTTGCTGAAACGCGATGTGTATATGGGCAAAAGCTGGCTGTTATGCTCCAGTCAAGCAAAGGCGTTAAACACCAGGGCAACGAGTTCAGGTTAACGACGGCGTGTAATTTGTGGCCCGCCGCAGGTTAGCGTGATTCAAAGAGGCTTC